>NZ_CP121106.1:0-375000 GCF_029623755.1 Altererythrobacter sp. CAU 1644 | reverse complement strand
GAGATGGCGAAGCGCGACGAGATTGTCGTAGCGACCAAGGCCTTCTTCCCATGGCGGCAGGCTCCAAATGCTGGCGGGAACTCGCGCAAGGCACTGATGCAGGCGGTGGATGACAGCCTCGCGCGGCTGGGCATGGACTACATCGACCTGTTCCAGATCCACCGCTGGGATAGCGAGACGCCGATCGAGGAAACGATGGAGGCGCTGCACGACATCGTGAAAGCGGGCAAGGCGTTGCATATCGGCGCATCGTCCATGTTTGCGTGGCAATTCGCCAAGGCGCAGGAAGTTGCGCGCGCCAATGGCTGGACGCGCTTCGTGTCGATGCAGAACCAGCTCAACCTGCTCTACCGCGAGGAGGAGCGCGAGATGCTGCCGCTCTGCGCTGAGGAAGGCGTGGGCGTAATTCCTTGGAGCCCGCTCGCGCGCGGCCGGCTGACCCGCGCACCCGATGAGGAGACGGTGCGCAGCAAGACCGATGGCGTGGGCAAGGCGCTCTACAAGGATGACGATGCCGCCGATCGCGCGATTATCGAGGCGGTGGGCGAGATCGCCGACGCGCGCGGGGTAAGCCGCGCGACCGTTGCGCTGGCATGGCATTTCACCAAGCCGCAGGTTTCGGCCCCGATCATCGGGGCGACCAAGCCGCACCATATCGACGATGCGGTCGCAGCGACCGAGGTCGAGCTCAGCGAAGAGGAAGTGGCGACGCTGGAAAGCCCCTATCGCGCCAAGTTCCCGACCGGCATGGGCATGCCCCTTCCGCCGATGGACCAGGTATCGGTCGTCGAGGGTTAGCGTGCATCGCTTGTCGCGAAGGGCGAGAAATCGGTATTGCTGTCGTAGATGTCGACGCCTTCGGCCCGTTTGAGGCGGTTCACCACCAGATAGGTCACCGGCGTCAGCACGGCCTCCCATACGGTCTTGATGATCCATTGCGAGATCACGACCTGCATCAGCGTTTCGGGCGGCCATCCGGCGAGTCCCCAGAACGCGAGCGGGTAGAAGATCAGGCTGTCGAGGCCCTGTCCGACAACGGTCGAACCGATCGTCCGCATCCATAGGAAGCGCCCTTCTGTCCAGACCTTCATCTTGGCGAGCACGATCGAATTGGCGAATTCGCCGACCCAGAAGGCGGTCATTGAGGCAAGCACGATGCGCCAGCTGTTGCCGAAGACGTTCTCGTAGTCGCTCTGGAACGGCCAGCCCTCAGCCGGCGGCAGCTTGACCACGACCCAAGCCATGAATGCCATGAATGCAAGCGCAGCAAAGCCGGTCCAGATCACGCGGCGCGCGCGGGCATAGCCATAGACCTCGGTCAAGACGTCGCCGATAATGTAACTGATCGGGAAGAACAGCACCCCGGCGCCGAAGATCCAGGTCTCGCCGCCCGGCAGGCTGATGTAGCTCGGTTTCGAAGCACCGATGATGTTCGACAACAGCAGGATCGCGACGAATGCCGCCATCACGAGGTCGTAATAGCGGAAGCTCTGCGGCGCCTTGCTCGTGCGGACGGGTGAGGGTTCGTTATCCATCGATTGCCTGCCTATCCGCATTTGAAAGCGCGGAAAAGCGCGCTAATGCGGCAGCGGCGCGCGCCCGTAGCTCATCTGGATAGAGCGCGAGACTTCTAATCTTGAGGCAGCAGGTTCGAGTCCTGCCGGGCGCGCCAACCATCTGGCATCCGATCTACCCCCGCATCACGCTGTCAAGCGGTTCGCCGGTCACCGGATAGCCAAGGTCTTCGCCGATGTTTAGCCAGGTCTTGCCTTCGAGCTCCGCCATATAGGGCGTGATCGTGCGTACCGGGATCGCCTCGGCCTGGGCCCTGGCTTCATCGTAGCTGGAAAAGAGTGCCAGCCGTTCAAGATTGCGGCGCGTCGGAAAGATGACCTTGATCTCGCCCGCCTCGGCCGCGTCGAGCGCACCCTGCGCAGTGGTCCAGAACAAATGCGTGTTTTCCGATAGGTCCGCCTCGATATCGACCGCACCGGTGCCGAGGTTGGCGAGGTAGAACCGCGTATCGTAGACGCGCGGAATGCGCTCGTTCTTGGGAAACCACCGCGCGAAGGGCGTGAGCTGGCCAAGATCGAGCGACCAGCCGAATTCGTCGAGAACCGGGGCGAGGGCGCCCGTTTCCAGCAGGCGGTCGCGCGCCGCGTGGGCTTTTCCTGCCGTCACTTTGCCCGCCAAGCCGATTGCAAGTGCAGTCTCTTCGAGCGTCTCTCGCACGACGGCAATCTGATGCGCCGCCTCGTCCAGTTCGAGGCCGGTGTCGAGATTCTTGGCAAGTTCGAAATCTGCCGGATCGACGCGTCCGCCGGGAAAAACCGCCATTCCGCCTGCAAAGACCATGTTGCGCGAACGGATCGTCATCAGGATTTCCGGAGGGCTGCCCTCGGCGCCGTTGCGAAAGATTATCACCGTTGCGGCGGGGATCGCGTCGGGCGGGCTATCGGTTGCGTTGCTCATCGCCACTGGTTCTGGCCTGAACCCGTAAGAAAGCCAAGCCCGGTCGAGAGGATGCTTGTCGGGAAAGTTTACAGGGCGGGGCGTGGCAAATTTCTGTTAAGCATGAAACTCCGCAGTTTTCCGGGGCTTGCCATTTTTGGCACGGCCCATGCAAAGTTACAGGCATCCCAACTGGTCTTCGACATGAGGCGGGACCACCCTGGTCTCCCGGTCCCGCCTCCCCGAAACAAGAAACCGCCCCAAGGTAACCCCCGGGGCGGTTTTTTTGTTGAGTTGAGGACGCGCGCGTCAGCTTTCCGCTTTGGCGACCTGCTGTTCGTCGAGCATCTGCTGAAGTTCGCCCGCCTCGAACATCTCCATCATGATGTCGCTGCCGCCGACGAATTCGCCCTTCACATAGAGCTGCGGGATGGTCGGCCAATCGGAGAACGCCTTGATGCCCTGACGGATCTCCATGTCCTGCAGGACATCGACGCTCTCGTAGGAGACACCGCAATGATCGAGGATCGCGACCGCGCGGCTCGAAAAGCCGCACTGGGGAAAGAGTGGCGTACCCTTCATGAAGAGCACGACATCGTTATCGCCGATGATGGAGGAAATGCGAGAATTGACGTCGGACATGGCTACCGGACCTGACTTTAGAATTATGCTGCGACTTAGTTGGGAACGGCGGTGGTCAGTTGCAAGGCGTGGAGGGCGCCGCCCATCCGGCCACCCAATGCCTCGTACACCAGCTTGTGCTGCTGCACCCGGCTCTTGCCGGCAAACTGCGGAGCCGTGACCTTGGCCGCCCAGTGATCGTCGTCGCCGGCCAGATCCTGCAACTCGATCTCTGCGCCCGGCAGTGCCTCGGCTATGAGGCGCGTGATTTCATCGCCGCTCATCGGCATGTCGAAATTCCCCGTAGGTCTACGATTTGAACTAGACTTCGCCCATCAGCTGGCGGCGCGCCTCGATGTTCTTTTCTTCAAGCTTGCTGCGGATGTCGGCCTCGGTCACGTCGCATTCGGCGGCGGTGAGATCGCCCAGAAGCTTGCGGATCACGTCTTCGTCACCCGCCTCTTCGAAATCGGCCTGGACGACCGCCTTCTTGTAGGCGTCGGTTTCTTCTTCGGTGAGGCCCATGAGACCGGCGGCCCACTCACCCAGCAGGCGATTGCGGCGTGCTGCGATCTTGAAGGCGTTTTCCTCGTCGAATGCGAATTTGGCTTCTTCACCGCGTTCGCGGTCTCTGAAATCGGTCATGGGGTCCCCTCGGGAATTGCTATCCCATTCAAAATAGGGTGCTGCGCACTCCGCGGCAAGGTTCGCGAAGGCCGAATTTCGTCAATCCATCGTAACGACGAGCTTGCCCACCGCCTGCCGGCTCTCAAGCTTGGCAATGGCTTCGCCGCCGCGTTCGAGCGGGAATGTCTCGGACACCAGCGGATCGATCTTGCCGTCCTTCATCAGTTGGAACAGCTCTTCAACCTGTTGGCGGAATTTGACAGGTTCGCGTGCGGTAAACGCGCCCCAGAACACGCCCGCAATGTCACAGCTTTTCAAGAGCGTGAGGTTGAGCGGCATCTTGGCGATTCCGGCCGGGAAGCCGACCACGAGGAAGCGGCCCTCCCACGCGATTGAGCGCAGGGCGGGCTCCGAGTACTGGCCGCCGACGATATCGTAGACAATGTTAGCACCCTCGGGGCCGCATGCGGCCTTGAAGGCATTGGCAAGTTCCTTGGAGGCATCCTTGTCCATCTCGCCCCTGGGATAGATCACCACCTCGTCAGCGCCGGCGTTGCGCGCGACTTTGCCTTTCTCCTCGGACGAGACTGCCGCGACCACGCGCGCACCGAATGCCTTGGCGAGTTCGACTGCAGAAAGCCCGACGCCGCCCGCGGCGCCTAGTACCAGGACGGTGTCGCCTTCCTTGATGTGGCCGCGGTCCTTTAGCCCGTGGATCGTGGTGCCATAGGTCATCAGGAGCGAGGCGGCCTTCTCGAACGAGACACCATCGGGCACCGGGAACATGCGCCCTGCCGGCACGACTACCTTTTCCGCCAGGCCACCATTGCCGATTCCGGCCATGACCTTGTCACCCACCGCAAAGCCTTCGACTCCTTCGCCGATGGCCTCGATCACCCCGGCGATCTCGCCGCCTGGCGCGTAGGGCCGCTGCGGCTTGAACTGGTACAGGTCGCGGATCATCAGCGTGTCGGGATAGTTGATTGCGCAGGCCTTCACATCGACCAGCACCTCGCCCTTGCCGGGAGTGGGCACACCGACTTCATCAAGCGTAAGTGTGTCCGGTCCACCGACTTCGTGCGTGCGAAGTGCCTTCATACTGCAATCTCCGTTCCCTTGGTAAGCCACGGCAGCGTCGCGCCGAGCCTCTTTTCATATCCTGCGATGGCGTCGTCGCGCTCCAGCGTCAGGCCGACTTCGTCGAGCCCGTTCAGCAGGCAATGCTTGCGAAACGGGTCTATCTCGAAGGCGAAGCGATCCTGGAAAGGGGTCGTGACGGTCTGGGCTTCCAGATCGACGTGGATCTGCTCGGTTTCCGCGACTTCCATCAACCGATCGATCTGATCCTGTGGCAGTTCGACCGTCAGGATACCGTTTTTGAAGGCGTTGCCCGAAAAAATGTCCGAAAAACTTGGCGCAATCACGGCCCTGATACCGAGATCGAGCAAGGCCCAGGCGGCATGCTCGCGGCTCGAACCGCAGCCGAAATTGTCGCCGGCGATCAGGATGGGTGCGCTTGAGTATTCTGGATCGTCGAAGATGTTGCCTTCCTGAGCACGAATGGTTTCGAACGCTCCCTGGCCCAGCCCCTCGCGGCTGATCGTCTTGAGCCACTCGGCAGGAATGATGACGTCGGTATCGACATTCTTCGCGCCGAAAGGGTAGGCGCGGCCTTCAATGGTGGAAACCTTGTCCATTATTTCGCCGACTCCGGAAAGGCGGGGAGGCGATTCAGATGGCGCGCATCGTGCTGGATCACCACCGTAGCATCGAGCGATTTGGCAATGGCGTTGAAGCGTTCGAACGATGCCAGCGTATCGGCGCGATTGGTATTGAATGTCGGGACGCCGCGATTGGTGACCTGCTCCTCGAAATGGTAGAGATCGCCAGTCAACAGGACGTCACCCTTTTGCGGCAAGCGCACCAGCAGGCTGGTGTGACCAGGCGTGTGACCAGGCATGGCCTTTATGATCACCGAACCGTCGCCGAAAACATCATGATCGTGCGGTATCGCGGTTACAGGCGATGGAGTTTCACTCAGCCACGGCGCAAATGGCCGCGGATCGATCAGCGGGTTAGGCTCCGCGGTCGACTTTACGATATCCCAATCGGCCGCCCCGATCAGCAATGTCGAGCTGGGAAAGGCGGTGAGCTGGCTGGTGTGGTCGAAATGGTAGTGGCTGACGCCCACAAAGGTGACCCGTTCCGGGGCAACGCCTATATCGCCAAGCTGGTCGACGATCGAGCGCTCCATCGAAACCGTGAAGGGGCCTTCCGTCATCGTGGTCCCGACGAGATCTGCTGTCAGCCCGGCATCCCACAGCAGGTAGCGGTCGCCGTTGCGGATCAGATAGCAGCTGACGATGAGTTCGAAGGATTTCCCGTCATATAGATGGGCGTCGGAGAATGCGCCCAGATCTGACGTAGTGAGTTCGCCGCAATCGAGCCGCCACATCTCCAGGTCGGGGGTATCCTGCGCCAAGGCCTGTGGCGCGAGTACGGAGCCGGCCAGTACGGCCGCTACGGCGATCAGTTTTCTCATCAGACTCTCCCCCTTCGATTAGGCGGCGTTCAGTCGGTTTCGGGGTTCTCGCCCGAAGGAATCTTGCCCGGCTGCGTCGGCTCGTTCTTCTTCTTGCGCTTGCCTGCATAAAGCAGAGCGGCGGCGATAGCGGCGGATCCGATGGCGGCAGCGCCTAGGGCGGCCTTGCCTTTGAGGTTCTTGGTCATGGAATTCTTTTGGTGAGGGTCATGAGCGAACGCAAGGACTAACGGGTGAATTCACGTACATCTGCCAGCCTACCGGCGACTGCGGCGGCCGCAGCCATCGCGGGTGAAACCAGGTGGGTCCGGGCTCCGGGCCCTTGTCGACCTACAAAATTTCGGTTGGAGGTCGAGGCGCACCGCTCGCCCGGTGGGACCTTGTCGGGGTTCATGCCGAGGCAGGCAGAGCAGCCTGGCTCGCGCCACTCGAATCCGGCAGCGGTGAAAATCTTGTCGAGACCTTCCTCTTCGGCTTGGGCCTTCACCAGGCCGGAGCCTGGAACAACGATCGCCCAGCGCACGCCCGGTGCCTTCGTCCGGCCGCGCAACACTTCCGCTGCTGCGCGCAGATCCTCGATCCGGCTGTTGGTACAACTGCCGATAAAGACGTTTTCGATCGCGACGTCCTGCATCCGCGTACCAGGCGTAAGCCCCATATACTCAAGGCTTTTCTGCGCCGCCTGCCGCTTCGACGCGTCGGCAAAGCTTTCGGGTGAGGGCACAGTTCCGCCAATCGCTACGACATCTTCCGGGCTGGTGCCCCAGGTGACTGTCGGCTCGACGGTAGACGCGTCGATTGTCACGGACTTGTCGAAGGTCGCGCCGGGATCGGTCTGGAGTGTACGCCAGTAAGCGACGGCAGCGTCCCACTCCTCGCCCTTTGGCGCTAGCGGACGCCCCTTTAGATAGGTGAACACGGTCTCGTCGGGCGCAATCAGCCCGGCACGCGCACCACCCTCGATGCTCATGTTGCAAACGGTGAGTCGTTGCTCGACGCTCATCGCCTCGAACACCGGACCGCGATACTCGATGACGTGGCCGGTTCCGCCGGCGGTGCCGATGACGCCGATAATGTGAAGGATCAGGTCCTTGGCGGTAATGCCCGGACCGAGCTCGCCCTCGATCCGCACTTCCATCGATTTCGAGCGCTTGAGCTGCAGCGTTTGTGTCGCCAGCACATGCTCTACTTCACTGGTGCCGATGCCGAACGCCAACGCACCGAGCCCGCCATGGCTGGCGGTGTGCGAATCTCCGCAGACGATTGTGGTGCCGGGCAGCGAAAAACCCTGCTCGGGTCCGACGACATGGACAATTCCCTGCGCCGCCGCGGTAGCATCGATATAGCGAATGCCGAAAGCAGGAGCATTGGCCTCGAGCGCGGCAAGCTGGGCCGCGCTTTGCGGATCGGCGATAGGGATGCGGTTGCCGGCTGCGTCGCGCCGGGGCGTAGTGGGAAGATTGTGATCGGGGACCGCCAGTGTCAGTTCGGGGCGCCGAACCTTTCGACCCGACAGCCGCAGCGCCTCGAAGGCTTGCGGGCTTGTGACCTCGTGGACAAGGTGGCGATCAATATAGATCAGGCTGGTTCCGTCGTCGCGGGTCTCCACGACATGCGCGTCCCAGATTTTTTCATAGAGTGTGCGGGGGCGACTGGCCATGGATCGGGCCTAGGCTCTGCGCCCCGGAATGGGCAAGATGGGAAAACTTGGTCCGGCTATAGCTTCAGGCGGGAACCTGTTGGGCGCGTTCATGACGGCGTGCATTCTCTCGGAAGTCGCGCACTTCGCTTGTTTGATATCTCGCCCAACAATTTTGGTTGGCAAAGGCGCGGATGGTCGCAGATTTATTCTTTGCACAGAGCCCTGTGGTCATTGATTCGCAATGATTGCGTGTTTAACTGACAGATATGTCAGCAACGCCCTTTGCCTTTTCGATCAAGGTCCTGCCCGAGGATATCGATTTCATGGGGCACGTGAACAACGCGCGCTACCTCAACTGGGTGCAGGATGCGGTGCTGGCGCATTGGCGCAAGCTCGCCCCGGCCGATGAGGTGGCCAGCAAGGCCTGGGTCGCGCTCAAGCATGAGATTACCTACCGCAAACCCGCCTTTCTCGAGGACGATGTCATGGCGCAGACCGTGCTCGAACATTTCCAGGGTGCACGGGCGTTCTATCACACCGTGATCTCACGCGGCGAAGAGGTGCTTGCGGAAGTGAAATCGAGCTGGTGCTGCATCGACGCAGAAACGCTCCGCCCTGCGCGGATCGGCGAACATCTGCGCAGCTTCTTTTTCCCGGACGTCTGATCGACTATACTGCCGGGCATGCCCGACTGGCTCCTTCCGATACTGATCGTTTTCGCCACCATCCTTGCGATGGAGTGGGTCGCGTGGGCGAGCCATAAATACATCATGCACGGCTTTGGATGGGCTTGGCATCGCGACCATCACGAGCCGCATGACAATGTCCTCGAGAAGAACGATCTCTACGCTCTCGTCGGCGCGGCCATGAGCATCTCGATGTTTGCGATCGGATCACCCCTCGTCATGGGAGACGGTGCCTGGTGGCCGGGTACATGGATTGGCCTTGGCATTCTCTTCTACGGCATCATCTATACGCTGGTTCACGATGGACTGGTTCATCAGCGCTATTTCCGCTGGGTGCCGAAGCGCGGTTACGCCAAGCGATTGGTGCAGGCGCACAAACTCCACCATGCGACGATCGGCAAGGAAGGCGGGGTGAGCTTTGGCTTCGTCTTTGCGCGCGACCCGACGAAGCTCAAGGCCGAACTCAAGGCGCAGCGATTGGCAGGAATAGCTGTCGTCAGGCCAGGCGCCGGGGATTGATCGAGTGAGCGCGGACCTGGAAATTCGGGTCCAGCCCATCGTCCCAGGAAATCCTCCCGTCGCCATCATCGAAGACTTCGCAGAAGATCCGTCGGCTCTGCGCAAGCAGGCGATCATGTCTCCTTTCCGCCCGGCCCGCGAACACTACCCCGGTTTGCGCGCTGAGCTGCCGCGACAGTATTGGGTCACGCAGCAGCCGATCATCTCGCGCATCCTGAAGCGGGTCTACGGATTGGCCGGCGCGGTAGAATTGATCGACGCCAGCTTTTCGATGGTGACGTCCACGCCGGCGGAGCTTTCGATCCTGCAACGTATTCCGCACTGCGATGCTTTCAGCAATCGGCAGTTCGCCCTGATCCATTACCTCTCGCCGGATTTCAGCAACGGCACCGCATTCTTCCGGCATCGCTCGACGGGACTTCAGACCCTCAATGAAGGGCAGCGAGACCGCTTCTTCGATTGCTTGGAGGCGGAGTTCGAAGAGCATGGAACTCCTCCTGCCGACTATATTTTCGGTGACTCGCCGTTGTTCGAGCAGGTGCTGGCGATAGACGCGCGGTTCAATCGCGCCATTATCTATCCAGGAAACGCGCTCCACAGCGGGGTCATCCCGCCGGGTGCAAGACTGTCGACTGATCCGGCAGATGGCCGACTGACGATAACGGCGTTCTTCACTGTGGGTTGAGGGACGGTCGCCTCAAACCCGAACCCGCTACTCGTTCCGCGTCGCGATCCAGCTACCGGCGATTACGAGAATGGCTATCGAAATCCAGTACCAGGGCGAGCCGAGCGTATACCAGGTGAACACCGCGCCAGTCGCCATGGCGCCGATCGCCATGGTCTTCGCCCGGCGGCTGATGGCGCGGCGCTCGCGCCAGTCCTTGACCTGCGGGCCCCAGGTCGGATGGTCGAGAATCTTCTTTTCCCACTCCGGATTGCTGCGAGCAAAGAAATAGACCGCCAGCAGCAGGAACGGCACTGTCGGCATGATCGGCAGGAATGCGCCGACGATGCCGAGACCGACGGCGATCAAGCCCAGGGCGCTGTAGAGTGGCCGCATCACCATCGAATGCATCCTAGCCGGCAGCGATCCTGGCGGCGTGTTCCTTGACCAGCGCAATCATGTTGGGGACGCCCTGCGTGCGATTGGAGGAAAGCTGATTCCTGAGGTCGAATGGGGCGAGAACCTGGGAGATATCCATGTTGGCGACTTCATTAGCCGGTCGATCCTGAACTGCAGATATCACCAGCGCGACAATACCCTTGGTGATTGCTGCGTTGCTGTCGGCGAGGAAGTGCAGCTTTGCCGCATCGCCGGTTGGATAGACCCAGACCTGTGCCGAACAGCCGCGCACAAGCGTGGCATCGGTCTTGAGCGCAGCCGGCATGTCATCGAGTTCCCGGCCAAGCTCTATCAGCAGGCGATAGCGTTCGTCGCCTTCGAGGAATTCATACTCTGCAAGGATGTCGTCGAGGGTGCGCATGGCCGCGCCACTAGCGAGGGAATGCCGCCGCGTCCAACACTTCAGCCCGACAATCCGCCTTCGCGGGTAAACGCATAATAGATCACATAGAACCAGCTGAAGACCCCGTGGACAATGGCCCAGATGATCGACTTGTGGAGGCTCCACGAGATCGCGACTGCAATCGCGCTGCCGAGGCCGATGCCCGCTCGCGCGGCGTCGGTTCGGACGACAGTCAAAGGTCTACCCCGCTGGCGATCGCCTCGAGCTTCTTGATCCGCTCCTTGAGGTCGGCGATTTCAATCCGCGCAGCACCTACGCCGACGCCGCCTTCGACCTCGTGCGCATGGCTGTCGAGTTCGCGCTGCTTCAGCGCGAGCCAATCTTGCCATCCCTTGAGCATCGCGAAGGCGACCACACACAGGCCGATCAGCGATGCTGCCGCGATGATGAATGCTGGTTCGAACATTTCCTCATGTCCTCCTTGAACCTCGGCACTGGGCCTCGAATTGAACCTAACTGTCCTGCTTGTCGCGCAGGGCTTCGATCTCGGTTGCGATGCGTTTGGTTTCGGTGGCGTCGAGCGAATTGCCGTCGGTGGCGATCCGTTCGAGCACCTGGATCCTCTCACGCAGGGCTTCGATCTCCTTGCGCGTTTCCTGGTCTTCTTCGACTACGCGGTGTTGGTTGCCGTCCTTGTCGGTGGTGATCCCGTGCCGCGCTTTGATCGCCTGGACGATACCCCAGACAGCTATTGCGACGACCGCGACGATTGCCCAACTGCTCATCGTGCAACTTCCTTCTGGGATTCAATGCCATCCAGCTCGTGCAGGTCGCGCAGCTGTTCGATCTGCGTTGCCAGCGCATGGTTGCTGTCGGTGGCGATCCGCTCGAGCACGCGAACACGCTCTTCGAGTTTGCGGTAGGTTTCACCGCCTTTTCCGCCCTTGGCCTCTTCGGCGCGGGCGAGCAGCTCCAGCTTGCGCTCTTCGTGCATGATCGTTCTCAGATGTGCCTTCTTGGCAAAGGAGAGCAGCATCGAGGCCGCGATCAGGATGAAGCCGAAGATGATGAGAAGTTCAAAGTCCATCAGTTGACCTCCTTCTCTTCGCGCAGCCGGTCGATCTCGTGCGTCAGCTGATAGCCGCTATCGGTCACGATGCGCTCGACATTGGCGAGCCGATCTTTCAACGAGCCGAGCTCGGCGCGCAGTTGAGCATTCTCCTGGCTGAGTAGCTTGACCCGCTCGATCGACTCATCGTTCTTTTGCGGATAAATCGGCTTGCCCCAGCTGCTTTCCAGCGGATAGCCGTTGCGTACGCGAATCCAGGTGTTGACCACCCAAGCGATCGACATGCTGACGACGCCGATGCCCATCACGGCGGGGGTGATAATTCCGAAATCCATTATGCAGTTTCCTTGTTCGAGAAATCGAGCGACATCACGCTGCCGGTCTCGTCGCCGCGCTTGTCGCGCAGTGCTTCGATTTCTTCGGAAAGGCTGTAGCCGCGGTCAGTGACAATCTTTTCGAGCACGATCATGCGGTCTTGCATGGTGTCCAGCTTCTTGAGCAGTTCGCGATTTTCAGCGCGGAGCTGTTGCGCTTCTACAGTGTTGGATTTTTCAGTCGTGCCACCCCACTCGTTCTCGAGAGCGTAGCCATTCTTCGCGCGGATCCAGTTATTCACCAGCCAGCACGAGTAGCTCAGTGCGATGATCGCCAGGACAAAAACAGGGCTCCCCCAATCCATCACGCGGTCTCCTTCTTGGCGATCTCGAGCGGCACGCCGCTGCCAGCCTCTTCAACCTGGCGCGTGTCGCGCAGCGCCTCGATCTGGGTTGCGACGTCATAGCCGCGATCGGTCACAATCCGTTCGAGCACCTGGACCCGGTCTTCGAGCCGCTGGATCTGGCTCGCGTATTGCGCAGCCTTTTCAGCGCTGGCTTCAGCCGTGGCCCCGATTTGCATCTCCATCATCTTCTGGCGATGTTTCGACCAGATCGCGACGATCGGAATGGACACACCGATAATCGGAATGAGAAGTGCTAGAAATCCGGCATCCATAATTCAGTCCCTCCCCTTCCAGGCTCAGCGCAGGCGCTCGATTTCGGCATTCAGTCGCGGATTGCTCGAGACGTAGTAGGTCTCGACATCGGCCAGCCGACGATCCACGTCGCGGAAGCGGGCGCGGATCTCCCTGGCGGTGCGCTTGGGACTCTGCCGGACTCGCTGCCAATACTGCTGTTCGTCCTTGTCGACGTAGAGATTGGCGGGCTTCTTGTTCAGCAGGATGCCGGCGATGAAGTAGGCCGGGATCACCATGCCGCTCGTCATCGGGATGAGGAGCAGCGCGCCAAGGCGGACCCAGAAGGTATTAACCCCGGTGTAGTCCGCGATGCCGGAACAGACGCCCATCAGTTTCGCGTTGAACTTGTCGCGGTACAGCGTCGTGCGGGGGCTATTCATCGTGCACTTCCTTTCTTCTCGGCAAGCAGGTTCTCAAGCTCGCGCAACTGCAGATTGTCGCGTTCCTGGTCGGCGATCAGGCGCTTGGGCTGGAACTCGGGGTTGTCGCTCGCGACCAGGCGTTCGACCGTGTCCATCCGTTCGTCGAGGCGCTTGGCAAGCTGATAGAGCTCGTCCAGCAGCACTTCATCGTCGGTGGTGATGGTCGCGGCGGTTTTCCAGCGGGTGATGTAATGCAGGATCAGCCACGGAAGTCCGATCACAACCATGGGTATGATGAACATTTCTTCCACGGTCTTAGCCCTCCTTCTCGGCGCTATTCTTTCCCAGCGCCTTCTTCATCTGTTCAAGTTCGTCATCGATCTGGTCCGCGCCTTCGAGCGCGGCGATCTCGTCGGACAGGCTCGGCTTGCCCGACTGGTCGGCAATGCTTAGCGCTTCGGCGCGGCCTTCGGCGTAATCGACCCGGCGTTCGAGCTGGTCGAAACGGGCGAGCGCCTCGTCGGTCCGCTCGGTGCTCATCAGCGTGCGCAGTTTGACGCGGTTCTCGGCGCTTTCGAGGCGCGCGGCGATGGCGGTCTGGCGGCTGCGGGCTTCGCGAAGGCGATGCTGCAGCTTCTGAATGTCGGCCTCGTAGGCGCGCAATGCATCGTCGAGCACCGCGATTTCCTGCTTCAGCTGGTCGGCCATGTCGGCCGCTTTCTTCTTCTCGACCAGCGCTGCACGGGCAAGGTCTTCACGATCCTTGCTCAACGCCAGCTGCGCCTTCTCGCCCCAGTCGGCCTGGAGCTTGTCGAGCTTGACGGTGTGGCGGTGCATTTCCTTCTGGTCTGCGATCGTGCGGGCCGCGCTGGCGCGCACCTCAACCAGCGTCTCCTCCATCTCGAGGATGATCATGCGGATCATCTTGGCCGGGTCATCGGCCTTGTCGAGCATGTCGTTGAAGTTGGCAGCGATGATATCGCGAGTGCGGCTGAAAATGCCCATGAAGGCTACTCCATTGATGAAAGCGTCGTCACGCTGGCGTTCGGCGCTGGTACCTTGCGCCTGGGTTGGTGTTGGGCTGCGGCGCAGCTTTTCTATTTCGGCATCGAGGCGCGAGATGCGCTTGCCGGGAGGGGTTTGGGCCGGAGCGGAAGCGCTGGGACTGGAAGAAGCGCCTCCGGGGGGGGTATCAGAGGGGACTGAGCGCTCCGGCCCAATTTCGGTATTAGGTGTAGGCTTGGTCATGCGATCTCAACGAGTTCATGTTGAGGCGCCGACGCAAAGGCCGGGCTCGCATGCATCTGCGTGGAGAGGGCCACGAAGGCGGCCATCGCCGCGATGCTCGCGAGAGCAGCCTGTCCCAGCTTGGTCTGGAAGAAGCGGCGATTGTACATGTTCTCAAACTCCCTTGTGTTTCGTTCATCATTCAGCAAGGGGTGTGCCAAACTGTAAAAACCATGTAGTAACAGTGTATTACGAGATAGATTAAAATTCCGAAAAGGTAGGTATTGCCAAGAATTGGGAATTTTCACTATAGATTGGTCAATGGAACGGGATAACCAGTTTATCGGCCAGTCGGGCGCTTTTCTTGATGCGGTCGAGCGTGCCTCGCGCGCCGCCCCGATGAACCGCCCCGTGCTGGTGATCGGCGAGCGAGGAACGGGTAAGGAACTCATCGCCGAACGTCTTCATCGCCTCTCAACCCGCTGGGACGAGCCGCTGGTGGTCATGAACTGCGCCGCGCTTCCCGAAACGCTGATCGAAGCGGAACTGTTCGGTCACGAGGCAGGTGCGTTTACCGGTGCTACCAAGGCGCGGGTCGGAAGGTTCGAGGAAGCCGACAAAGGCACGCTATTTCTCGACGAATTGGGCACTCTTTCGATGGGCGCGCAAGAGCGGTTACTCCGCGCGGTAGAATATGGCGAGGTTACGCGCATCGGATCTTCGCGTCCGATCCGGGTCGATGTGCGGATCGTCGCTGCGACGAATGACGATCTGCCCGCGCTGGCCGATCGCGGCGAATTCCGTGCCGACCTGCTCGACCGATTGAGCTTCGAGGTCATCACACTGCCGCCCTTGCGGGTGAGGGAGGGCGATATCCCCGTGCTCGCCGATTACTTCGGGCGCCGCATGGCAGCCGAACTCGACTGGCATGACTGGCCGGGTTTCGCGCCGCATGTCGCGAACGAGCTCGAGAAGCACGAATGGCCCGGCAATGTTCGCGAACTGCGTAACGTCGTCGAGCGCGCGGTCTATCGCTGGGACGATCCCGGCCAGCCGATCGGCTATGCCCAGTTCGATCCATTCGAAAGCCCTTGGAAACCTTTCGTGCCTAACCACCGCAAATCGGCAGATGCCTCTGCGAGCGCAATGGTGAGTAACGGGGCGGCCTCAGCCGCAGCACCCGATTACGACTCGATTGACGATCTGCGCGCTGCGGTAGACGAGCATGAGCGGACGATAGTCGAGCATGCGCTGGGCAGGCATCGGTGGAACCAGAGGCAGACTGCCAAGGCGTTGGGATTGAGCTATGACCAGTTGCGCCATTGCATCAAGAAGCATGGCCTGATCGAGGCGAGCGAGTAGAGGTAAGAGAAGGGTCAGGGTTGCATGCGCGGACCGGGTCGATTGTTGGGCATCTTGCTCATTGCGCTGATCATTGCTGCGGTCGCCGTTGCTCTCAACAAGTATGCCGACGACCAGGCGGAAGAGATCGCCTCCGTTGCCTTGGAGCAAAGGGCTGAGCAGGAGGATGACGCAGACGAAGTGGAGCCGACGACAGACGAGCCCAGCGAGGATTGCGTCAGTGCGCAGGCGGAATATGACGAGAAGTGGGACCGCAGCGTCGAGGAGCCGGACAACGTTGAAGCGGAGGAAGCGCTCGAGGAGGAATTGACCGAGCTCCTGGCGGCCTGCGAAACGTAGCGATCTTCAAGCTTCCGTTGGCCAATGATTCATCCGCTCGCGTTGAGCCCGGCGATTTCCATGGTTGATGACGATCTCGTGCCAAATTCGTCCCTATTGCCCAAGTACCTGTAAACACAGAACTTACCCGATTCTCCCTGGCTTATGATCATACTTGCATCGACATTAGCCATCGATGTCAGTCATCAAATTTCAGCTGGAATTAGCCTTCACTGGTCGAACCCCTGATCCGGGAAAGACCGAGGGGACCAGGCAATGATTTCGAAGCGGCTATATTCTGCTGGAGCGGCTGTCGCAGCCTTGGGGGCTGGACTCGCGGTGCCGACCGCACAGGCGCATCACTGGTGGGGGAGTTATGCCTGGTCCTATGACGGGGTGAACCCGGTCGATGCGGTGATCGTCGACAATACCGATGTCAATTGGCGGGCGCACGTCGAGGAAGCAGCATACGATTGGAATCTTTCACCGGCGATCGAAGCGCCAATGGCCTATGGCAACAATACCTCCTGCAGTTTTGTCAGCGGCACGATCCAGGTCTGCAACGACAATTATGGCTCGAATGGCTGGCTGGGACTGGCCAGCATCGCGCTTTCCGGGGGCAAGATCGTTGCGGGCACGACCAAGCTCAACGATTATTACTTCCTGCAGGAGCGGTACAACACTTACAGCTGGCGCCAACTGGTGACCTGTCAGGAAATCGGCCACGACTACGGGCTCGCCCATCAGAACGAGAACTTCGGTACCGATGCCACTAATTCGTGCATGGAATACACGAGTTGGCCTGCCGACAACGAACATCCCGACTACCACGACTACGAGCAGTTGCAGATCATGTACGCCGGTGGCGGCGGAACTGACGGCGGCGGCGGGACCGATGGCGGCAGCGGTGGCGGCGGCAAGGGCAAGGGCGGCGGCAAGGGCGGGGGATCCGGCGGTGGCAAGGGCAAGAACAAGTTCACCCTGCCTCCGGTCGGCAACACGCCCGAACACTGGGGGCGCCCGGTCGATTACCTTCCGAACGGGAAACCGCACGTTTTCGTCCGCGATGTCGCGGGCGTGAAATTCGTCACGCATGTCACTTGGGCACCCGACAAGGGACCCGACCACGATCACGAACACTGATCGGCTGAATCAACCGTTGCCCTTGGGTCGCGCCAGGGCCGCATCGGGGCGGGAGGAGGGGTCTCTCCCGCCCCTTTTTGCTCCGCCAATAATTCCTGCGCCCGGTTTGCCTTGAGCAAGGTCAGCGCTTATCAACAGTGACTTGGGACTGGGGTTTTGGAGCAAGGGCGGGGTCGCCAGAGCGAAAATCCCCATTGCGGGAGATGATCATGAAATTTCTGCTGAAATCCGGCGCAATTGCCGGCGTATCCGTTGTCGCACTTCTCGCCACTTCGGCCGATGCGCGCCACCAATGGCGCAAGTATGCCTGGGCTTGGGACGGAACGCCCCTTGCCGTGGTGATCTACGACAATACCGCCAGTAGCGATTGGCAAGGCCGCGCCGCTGCAGCCAGTGCGGCCTGGAATGAATCGCCTAGCGTCAATGGTACGGTAAAGGGCGGCAACAATCCTGAATGCGACTTCATCACGGGACAAATCCACGTTTGCAGTGACGACTATGGCTCGGTCGGGTGGCTGGGCCTAGCCAGCATCAGCCTCAACGGGAACGAGATCAAGGCTGGCTGGACCAAGGTCAACGACTTCTATTTCAACCAGCCCCGCTACGATAGCGACATCTGGCGCCAGCTCGTGATGTGCCAGGAGATTGGACACGATTACGGTCTCGGCCATCAGAACGAGAACTTCAATTCGAATACAACCGACTCGTGCATGGAATATACCAGCACTCCGACCGAGATCGACATGACGCCCGACGCGCACGATTATGAGCAATTGGAGGCAATGTATCCCACCAGCGGCGGAACTGGCGATGGGGGCGGCAATGGTGGTGGCAAGGGCGGGAACAAGCCGCGTGGCAAGCCCGCCAGTCTTCCATCCGTGGGCAACACGCCTGAGAGTTGGGGCAGGCCAATCGACTTCCTGCCCAATGGCAAGCCATTCGTCTACGAACGCGCACTGAGCGACGGGACGAGGATCGTTACTCACGTAACATGGACGATCGAGGCAGCGGGCGAGCATGGTGATCATCATCATGAAGGACCCCGGCGTCACAAGGGTGAGCGGATCTTCGACTTCTGATTTTTTGGGTCTGACTGGGAAAGGGGTTCGGTGGACGGCCCCTTTTCTTTGGTGCTTGCCTTTCTATTTGGCCGCGCCTATTTAGCCGCCATCCCGACATTGTCGTGACAAGGTTTGGATGCTGGCGCCGCAAGGGGCCGGCCCAAAACCTCGTTGCTGCGATGCGGATCGAAACGGAGACCGAATGGCGGATATCGCGCGACTGACCGAGATCATCGAACCCGAGGCGAAAGCCCTGGGATTCGACCTCGTGCGCGTGAAGATGATGCCGTCCGAAGCCGGCGATGGCGGCATGGCGCTCCAGATCATGGCCGAGGACCCGGCAACCGGGCAGCTGATCATCGACCAGTGCGCCGCGCTCAGCCGCCGTGTCTCCGATGCGATCGACGCGGCCGAAGAAATCGGCGAGGTGCTGATCGAGGGTGCCTATCATCTCGAAGTAAGTTCGCCCGGCATCGACCGTCCGCTGACCAGGGCGAAGGACTTCGCCGACTGGGCCGGGCACGAGACCAAGGTCTCGCTCAACGAAAAGGTCGACGGCGTTCGCAATTTGCGTGGTAAGCTCCTCGGCATCGAGGGCGACACGGTTACCGTTGAAGATAACAAGGCGGGCGCGGTTTCCTTCCCGCTCGACAATATTCATAGCGCCAAGCTCGTCCTGACCGACGAGCTGATCGCTGCAACCCAACCTCTCGACACCACCGGTGCCGAGGACATAGTCGAAGACGAAACAGAGAAGGCTGACGACTGATGGCCAGTGCAATTTCCGCCAACAAGGCCGAGCTGCTCGCGATCGCAAACGCGGTTGCCTCGGAAAAGATGATCGACAAGGCGATCGTCATCGAGGCGATGGAAGAAGCGATCCAAAAGAGCGCCCGCAACCGCTATGGTGCGGAGAACGACATCCGTGCGAAGCTCGATCCGCAAACCGGCGACCTGCGCCTGTGGCGCGTTGTCGAAGTGGTCGAGGAAGTCGAAGACTACTTCAAGCAGGTCGATCTCAAGCAGGCGCAGAAGCTGGACGCGGATGCCAAGCTGGGCGACTTCATCGTCGATCCGCTGCCGCCGGTCGATCTCGGCCGCATCGACGCGCAATCGGCCAAGCAGGTGATCTTCCAGAAGGTCCGCGATGCCGAGCGTGAGCGCCAGTTCGAGGAATTCAAGGATCGCGCGGGCGAAGTCATCACCGGCGTGATCAAGTCGGTCGAATTCGGTCACGTGATCGTCAATCTCGGCCGCGCCGAGGGTGTCATTCGCCGCGACCAGCAGATCCCGCGCGAAGCCGCGCGTGTCGGCGAACGAGTTCGCGCGCTGATCACCAAGGTCGAGCGTAACAATCGCGGCCCGCAGATTTTCCTGAGCCGCGCGCACCCCGATTTTATGCGCAAGCTGTTTGCGCAGGAAGTACCCGAAATCTACGACGGGATCATCGAGATCAAGGCCGCTGCCCGCGACCCGGGCAGCCGCGCCAAGATCGGCGTGATCAGCCACGACAGCTCGATCGATCCGGTTGGTGCCTGCGTCGGCATGAAGGGCAGCCGCGTCCAGGCCGTCGTGCAGGAACTGCAGGGCGAGAAGATCGACATCATTCCGTGGTCGGAAGACACCGCGACCTTCATCGTCAACGCGCTGCAGCCGGCAACGGTTAGCCGCGTGGTTCTCGACGAGGACGATGGTCGCATCGAGGTGGTCGTTCCCGACGATCAGCTTTCGCTCGCCATTGGCCGCCGCGGTCAGAACGTGCGCCTCGCCAGCCAGCTCACCGGTCACCAGATCGATATCATGACCGAGGAAGAGGCGAGCGAAAAGCGGAGCAAGGAATTCGCCGAACGCTCGAAGATGTTCGAGGAAGAGCTCGACGTCGACGAAACGCTGTCGCAGCTGCTCGTGGCGGAAGGTTTCGCCGAGCTCGAGGAAGTCGCCTATGTCGAGTTGGCCGAACTTGCCAGCATCGAAGGCTTCGACGACGAACTTGCCGAGGAACTCCAGAACCGCGCCCAGGAAGCGCTCGATCGTCAGGAAGCAGCGCACCGCGAGGCACGCCGCGAACTGGGCGTCGAAGACGACCTTGCCGAAATCCCGCACCTCACCGAAGCTATGCTGGTGACGTTGGGTAAGGCCGGGATCAAGACGCTCGACGACCTCGCCGATCTCGCCACCGACGAGCTGATCGCGAAGAAGCGCGAGGCTCCGCGCCGCCGCAACAATGCCGACGGGCCGCCGATGCGGCGCCCGCAGCGCACCGAAGACAAGGGCGGCGTGCTGGGCGAGTACGGCCTCAGCGAAGAACAGGGCAACGAGATCATCATGGCTGCCCGCGCCCATTGGTTCGACGACGAGGAAGAGGCACCCGCCACTTCCACGGAAGAGCCCGACACCCAGGAGGCCGCCGATGCGGACTCCACCCAATGAGCGCCTGACGTCCGACATCGCTGGCCGGCCCAAGGCACGGAACGCTTCCGAGCCCGAACGCCGCTGCATCCTTTCGGGAGAGCATGGCTCGCGCGATAGCCTCGTGCGGCTGGCGATTTCTCCCGAAGGGCTGGTGTTGCCCGACCCGGCCGCAAAGGCGCCGGGACGCGGGGCCTGGATCGGCGTGACCCGCGCTGAACTTGAAGCAGCCACGGCCAAGGGCCATCTCAAGGGAGCGCTGGCGCGTGCCTTCAAGGGTGCGTCGCTGTCGATCCCGGAGGATCTCGCCGATCTGGTCGAGCAGGCGCTGGAACGCAGCCTCAGGGACCGGTTGGGCCTCGAGCTGCGAGCGGGCAAGCTTGTGCTTGGGTCGGACCGTATCGCCGAACAGGCCCGGATGGGCCGAATCGCAATGCTGCTCCATGCAGCGGATGCGAGCGAGGACGGACGCAAGAAGCTCGATCAGGCATGGCGCGTGGGGCGCGATGCCGAAGGTTCGGGCGAACGTGGGCGAGTGTTACCACTGGACCGGGCGGCTTTGTCTGTGGCATTGGGCCGCGAGAATGTCGTCCATCTGGCGCTAGCCGATGCCGCAGCGGCAGAGCGGGTCGAACAGGCCCTGGCGCGCCTGCTGCACTATATCGAGGGCGAAAAGCCTGTTGAAACAGAAGGTTCTGTGCCGATGGCGCAGCGCCAGGACGACGAATTGAACGCGTGAAGGAAAAGCGAGCTAGATGAGCGACGAAGAAACCAAACCTGCCCGTAAACCGCTAGGCCTCAAGAGGTCGGTCGACGCTGGCGAGGTCAAGCAGACCTTCAGCCACGGCCGCACCAACAAGGTTGCGGTCGAGGTCAAGCGCCGCCGCAAGCTCGTCAAGCCGGGCGAAGCGCCCGCGCCCGAGCCGACGCCCGAACCGGCACCCGAGCCCGCACCGGTTGCGGAGGCACCCAAGAAGGCTGCGCCCAAGAAGCCTGCTCCGGCTGCCGAAACGCCGCAGGAGCGCGTCGCTCGCCTCCAGCGCGAGGCCGAGGAAGAGCGCCTGCGCCTGGCCGAGGAAGCGCGCAAGCGTGACGACAAGGCTGCCAAGAAGGCTGCCGAAGACGAGAAGAAGCGCGCCGAAGAAAATCGCAAGGCCGAGGAAGAGGCCGAGAAGCGCGCCGTTGACGAAGCCAAGGTCGAGGCCGAGGCTCCGGCAGCGGATGACGCCGTCGAAGTGCCGGACCAGGCCGATGAGGGTACGCCCACGCCTGCTCCGCGTAAGTTCACTCCGGTAGCCCGGCCCGAGCCGAAGCGTCCGGAAAAGAAGAAGAAGGAAGAAAAGCCCGCTCGCGGTGCGCCGACCGGTGGCAAGGACAAGCGTCGCTCTGGCAAGCTGACCGTCACTCGTGCGCTCAACGAAGACGAGGGTCGCCGCGCCCGTTCGCTCGCCGCGCTCAAGCGTGCGCGCGAAAAGGAACGCCGCCTTCACGGTGGACCAGCCGCTCCGCGCGAGAAGCAGGTCCGCGACGTGGTCGTGCCTGAGGCGATCACCGTCCAGGAACTCGCCAACCGCATGGCGGAAAAGGGCGCCGACCTGGTGAAAGCGCTGTTCAATATGGGCATGATGGTGACCGTCAACCAGACGATCGACCAGGACACGGCAGAGTTGCTGGTCGAGGAATTCGGCCACAACATCACCCGCGTTTCCGAAAGTGATGTCGATATCGACACTTCGGAGGATCAGGATCCGGAAGAAACGCTCAAGGCACGCCCGCCGGTCGTGACGATCATGGGCCATGTCGATCATGGCAAGACGTCGCTGCTCGACGCGCTGCGTGGCACCGACGTGACCAAGGGCGAAGCCGGAGGCATCACCCAGCATATCGGCGCCTACCAGATCCAGACCAAGGACAAGCACAAGATCACGTTCCTCGACACGCCGGGGCACGAGGCCTTTACCGAGATGCGTGCGCGTGGTGCCAATGTCACTGACATCGTCGTGCTGGTCGTGGCGGCCGATGACGGCATCATGCCGCAGACGATCGAGGCCATCAATCACACCAAGGCTGCTGGCGTCCCGATGATCGTGGCGATCAACAAGATCGACAAGCCCGAGGCGAACCCCGACAACATCCGCAACCGCTTGCTCGAACACGAAGTGATCGTTGAGAAGATGTCGGGCGATGTGCAGGACGTCGAGGTCTCGGCCAAGGCCGGAACGGGTCTCGACGAGCTGATCGAGAAGATCCTGCTGCAGGCCGAACTGCTCGAGCTCAAGGCCCGCCCCGACCGCGATGCGGAAGCGACAGTGATCGAAGCGCAGCTCGACAAGGGCCGCGGCCCGGTCGCGACGGTGCTCGTCACGCGCGGCACGCTCAAGCGCGGCGACACCTTCGTCGTCGGCACCGAGAGCGGTCGTGTGCGTGCACTGATCGACGACAAGGGCAAGCAGGTGAAGGAAGCCGGTCCTTCGACGCCGGTCGAGGTGCTTGGTCTCGGCGGCGTGCCGGGGGCAGGCGACCAGATGACCGTGGTCGAGAACGAACAGCGCGCCCGCGAAGTCGCCGCCTATCGCCAGGAAAAGGCAACCGAAAAGCGTACCGCCCTCGCGCCGACCAGCTTCGATACGATGTTCAACAACCTCGCATCGAACGTGATCGAATTCCCGCTGCTGGTGAAAGCTGATGTGCAGGGTTCGGTCGAGGCGATCACGACTGCGCTGCACAACCTTTCGAATGACGACATCAAGGTCCGCGTCCTGCACGCTGGCGTCGGTGCCATCACCGAAAGCGACGTGACGCTGGCTGCGGCGTCCAACGCGCCCATCATCGGCTTCAACGTGCGGCCTAATGCCAAGGCACGCGACCTGGTGAAGCGCGACGGTGTCGAGATGAAGTATTACGACGTCATCTATCACCTGACCGAAGAAATCGCGAAGGAGATGGCAGGCGAGCTCGGCCCCGAGCGGATCGAGCATGTCGTTGGCCGGGCCGAGGTCAAGCAGGTCTTCCCTGCGGGCAAGAAGGACAAGGCTGCCGGTCTGCTGGTGCTCGAGGGTGCGATCCGCAAGGGTCTCCACGCTCGCCTCACCCGCGAGGATGTCATCGTTTCGGCAACCACAATCGCCTCGTTGCGAAGGTTCAAGGACGATGTGGACGAAGTCCGCGCCGGTCTCGAATGCGGCGTGGTGCTGGAAGACACCAACGACATCAAGCCGGGCGACAACCTCGAAGTCTTCGAAGTCGAGGAGCGTGAGCGGACCCTGTGACCGAGGCGTTCTTTCCGGACGACCAGATCGGCGATCACGGTTCGCCCCATACCGCTCTGCTCGGCTCCGAGTTCCTCGGTTTCGACGAGGAGAGCGCGACCGCGACCATGAGGTTCGAGATCAAGCGTGCGATGACCACCTGGCGCGGCGGCGTGCAGGGTGGTCTCGTCGCGGGCTATCTCGATGACGTCATGGGCTATGCCTATGTCGCGATGACTGGCGGCGAACAGGCGCCGCTCAACCTAGAGATCTCGATGCAGCTCCTGGGGCTTTTGCCCGAAGGGGCGACGATCATCGGCAAGGGCAGAGTTGTACGCGCTGGCCGTCGGGTGGTGTTCCTCGAAGGCGAATTGCTGAGCGAGGAAGGGCAGGTGCTTGCCCGCGCCACGTCGACCGCCATTCCGACAGCACGACCGGTTCCGCCAGAAGCGGGATCGACCCGCTAGTGGCGCGTTATCTGGCGTTGCTCGGCAGCATCAATGTCGGCGGCAATCGGATCAAGATGGAGGCCTTGCGCGGCGTGCTGGATAAGGCGGGCTTCGGACCGGTAGAAACCGTCGCCGCCAGCGGCAATGTCATCTTCAGCTCGAGCGAAAGCCGCGAATTGCTCGCCGATCGCATCGCCGAGGTGATCGCCAGGAATTTCCAGATTGCGAGCGTCGTCACGCTGCGAACACTCAATGAAGTTCGCTCGGCCGTCAGGGACAATCCGTTTCACGGCGAGGGGAGCGACAGGATGGTGCACACCATCTTCCTGCCCCGGCAGCCTTCGCAGGAAAGCTTCGACACACTGCTGCAAGAACATCGTGACCGCGGAGCCGAAAGGCTCGCATTGGGAAACCAGGTACTTTATCTGGACTATGTCCATGGGGTAGGGGTTTCCGACCTCACGGGGAGGTTCCTCGAAATTAGGCTTGGCTGTCGCGGAACGGCGCGCAATATGACCTCGCTCAAGCGTATCATCGCGAAGATGGAAGCATCGGAATAATGGCCCGCCAACAATTCACCCCCGAACAGCACTCGGTCCGAGTTCTCAAGGTGAGCGAGCGCGTGCGACATATCCTCAGTGAGCTGCTCGCCCGCCAGGAGGTGCATGACGAGCGCGTTTCGGCTGCCAATATCGCAGTTACCGAGGTGCGCATGACGCCGGACCTGCGCAATGCGACAGCTTATGTGAAGCCGCTGCTCGGCAAGGGTGAGGACGAGATCGTCACCGCGCTGCGGCAGAATACCGCCTTTCTCCAGCGCGAAGTCGCCAAACGACTGGGCCTGAAGTTCGCGCCCAAGCTGCAGTTCCGCGCCGACGAGAGCTTCGACGAGGCAGACCGGATCGAGGCTCTTCTCCGCGATCCCAAGGTTGCGCGCGACCTCGACGAGGACTGATCGCCCATCAACTAGCGGCAACCATGTCGCTTCGCGGGCCCGTCACGTCGCGCCAATCCGCGACGCACGCAGATCGGCAAATCAACCAGTAGAAACCGCTCCCGCTGGCTCGATCGTAGTCGGCGTTTCGATGAACACGTCTGCACCCGGACCAAGCGGCAAGTCGAACACGACCCAGCCGATCGTCATTGCCAGCCCTGCGATCATCAGGCCGATCGAGAAGGGCAACATCATCGCAGTAAGGCTGCCGAGGCCGAAATTCCGATCCCAGCGCTGGGCGAAGATCAGGATCAGCGGGAAGAACGTCATCAGCGGCGTGATGATGTTCGTCGCGCTATCCCCGACGCGGTAGGCGGCGGTTGCCATCTCCGGCGAGATACCGAGCAGCATCAACATCGGCACCAGCACCGGGCCGAGCAGCGCCCATTTCGCGCTGGCCGATCCTACGAACAGGTTGATGAAGGCCGACACCAGGATGATCGCGGCGAGCAGAGCCCAGGCCGGTAGACCGGAAGAACCCAGCACATCGGCTCCGAACACGGCGAGTATCAGCCCGAGGTTCGACCACCCGAACATCGCCACGAAGTGCGAGATCGCCAGCACCAGTACGAGGTAATAGGCCATGTCCTCCATCGCGCCGGTCATCATCTTGACCAGGTCGCGATGGTTGCCGATCACGCCCGTTGCCTTGCCATAGGCCCAGCCCGCGGCGAGGAACAGCACCATGAAGAAGGCGACGAGGCTCTTGTAGAACGGTGCGAGGCGCGCTTCGGGCGCTGCCTGTGCATCGTAGAGCGGGGCATTCGGCATGAAAACGAACAGCGCCCACACAGCGCATACGGCCAGCACGGCGAGGCCGGCCCAGCGTAGCCCCTTGCTTTCGCCTTCGGTCAGCGGGCGGTCCTCCTGCGGGCCGGCCAGCTTGGCATCGGCGAACTGCGGATCCCAGGTGCCCAGTCGCGGTTCGACGATCCGGTCGTTGACGTACCAGATCACCGGCAGGAAGATGAAGGTCATCCCGGCGATGAAGTACCAGTTACCGGCAATGTTGGCGGCGTAATCCCCGAACACGGTTTCGACCGAAGCCTCGGTAATCCCGAACAGCAGCGCATCGAGCTGGCCGGGAATGAGATTGGCCGAAAAGCCGCCAGATACCCCGGCAAACCCGGCGGCGATGCCTGCGATCGGATGGCGACCGGCGGCATGGAAGATGATGCCAGAGAGCGGGATCAGGACGACATAGCCTGCGTCTGCGGCATGATTGCCCATCATCCCCACGAAGACCACCAGCGGCGTGAGCAGTGCCCTGGGCGCATTGCGCAGACCTGCCCGCATGGCCGTACCGAACAGGCCGACCCGTTCCGCCACGCCCGCGCCGAACATAACGATGAGCACATATCCCAAGGGGTGGAAATGGGTGTAGGTCTCCGGCATCTCATTCCAGAGACGGCGGATGTTCTCGCTCGACAGCAGGCTCTCGGCGGCGATGATGCGCGCCGCGCCCGTGTCGGGATCGATCTCGGTCGGGTGTGCGGCGCCCAGGCCCATCAGGTCGGCCACCAGGCTGATCGCGATCAGCGCGAGGATGAAATAGAAGAACAGGAAGACGGGGTCGGGTAACTTGTTACCGCTACGCTCTATCCAGCCGAGGAAGCCGCCATTCTTGGCGGTTGCCGCTCCATCCATCCAAATTCTCCGGGTTCGACGATATTTTCCAGGGGCCTAGCATTGGGAATACTCCCTGTCTGCCCCGTGAATGGCGGTCGTCGAATACGGCGGAGCGTCCAGTCAGCCGCCGGGCACCAGCCGCGCGTTCATCCTGATCGTGACCTTGCGACCCACGATCAGGCGATAGGCGGTCATCCCATAATCGCGGCGGTCGATCTGCATTTCGCCCGAGAGCGTGATCGCCTTGCCCTTGGGGGCAGTCAGGGGCGCAGTATCGAATGTGACATCCAGCGTCTCCTCGCGGGTGACACCGCGCGCGGTGAGCTTGCCCTGGACCTTGGCGCGCCTGGCATCGATCATCGTCAACCTGTCGCCGAAGAACTGGATGGTGGGATATTTCTCTACCCAGAAGAACTTTTCTCCCCGCAGGCGCTTGAGTGTCACTTCGTCGGGCGCAGTCAGCTTCCTGGCATCGAGTGTGACTGCAATGAAGGCCTTGTCGGGTTGCTCAGGCGCGATCCGGACGCTCCCGGCCATGTTGGGAAACTGCGCGGTCTTGCTGGCGAGGCCGAAGAAGGCGACCTTGGCGGACACCGAGCTGGCGCTGGCATCGAGCACGTAGTTGAGCGGTGAGCTGGCGATTGTGAGCGCAGCCAGGATCGGCAACAGCAACAGGCGGACATGTATCATGCGACTCTCCATCATGTCCCCAGCGGGCACCATAACCCAATTGTGGAGTAACGTTTAGGGTGCTGGTCTATTCCCTTCCGCTGGGCAAGAAGGGGCGCATGGCGAAACTCTATTTCTACTATGCGAGCATGAACGCTGGTAAGTCGACCACGCTGCTGCAGGCGGACTTCAACTATCGCGAGCGCGGGATGCACACCATGCTGTGGACTGCACAGCTCGACGATCGCGGTGCCGACAAGGCGATTGAAAGCCGGATCGGGCTCGGCGCAGAGGCGCATCGCTATGGAAAAGCCACCGATCTGTGGGCGGACGTCATGGCGTCGCATCGGGTTGAACCCCTCGATTGCGTGCTGATCGACGAGGCGCAGTTCCTCAGCAAGGAGCAGGTCTGGCAGTGCGCGCGCCTCGCGGACGAGGGCGGAATTCCCGTGCTTTGCTATGGCCTGCGCACCGATTTCCAGGGCGAACTCTTCCCGGGCTCGGCAGCGCTGCTAGGCATTGCCGATGCCTTGGTGGAGCTGAAGGCGGTGTGCCATTGCGGCCGCAAGGCGACGATGAACCTGCGGGTCGATGAAAGCGGCGCTGCGGTAAAACAAGGCGCGCAGACCGAGATCGGAGGCAACGATCGCTATGTCGCGCTGTGCCGCAAGCATTTCAGCGAGGCTCTGGCGGGATAGGCCGGGCTACCCTATCTACCGTCAATGAACGAAACCCTCGCTCTCATTATCGTCCTGGTCCCGGCACTGATTGTCGCGATTGTCTTCCACGAAGTTGCGCATGGCTATGTCGCCAACCTGCTCGGCGATCCGACCGCCAAGGAACGCAAGCGGCTGAGCCTCAATCCGCTGCGCCATGTCGACCCGGTCGGCACGCTGCTGGTGCCGGGCATGCTCGCGCTGGCGAGCGGTCCGATTTTCGGCTGGGCCAAGCCAGTGCCGGTGGTGAAGCAGCGGCTCGATAACCCGCGCTATGGCATGATGGCAGTGGCCGCGGCAGGGCCGGGGACCAATTTTGTCCTCGCTGCTATCGGAGCGATTGCGCTCGGCCTGCTGGCGCCTTCGCTGCAGATCGAGGCGGGGGCCGAACCGGGATTGCTGACGCAGGGCCTGTTCTACTTCATCCTGATCAACATATTCCTCGGCATTTTCAACCTGTTGCCGATCCCGCCTTTCGACGGCTCGCACATCGTCGAGGGCTTGATGCCGCGCAAATACGTGCATCTCTACGAGAAGCTGCGCCCGTTCGGCATGGTCCTGTTCTTCGGATTGGTCGCGGTGACATGGTTCGCGCCTGAGCTGGGCGTGCTCGAAAACACGATCGGTCCTCCGGTCGAATGGGCGCTCGAAAAATACCTGTCGCTGGCCGCTGCCGTCTCGGGCTAGGTACGGGCAGCAAACCAGTCGGCGACGCGCTGCTGCGCTGCGGAGTCGAGATGCAGCCCCAGCTTGCTGCGCCGCCAGAGCACGTCTTCGGCACCCTGCGCGAATTCCTCTCGAACAAGGTATTCAAGCTCGGCTTCGTAGAGGTCGCCGCCCATGTGTTCGCCCAGATCGTCGGTGCTCCGCGCTCCGCCCAGGACGCGTTCGATCCGAGTGCCATAGGCGCGCATCAGGCGGCGCACGCCTTCCGGGCCGAACCAGGGAAAGCGGGCCATGGTTTCGGCAAACTCGTGATCGAAGCGCGCCGGATCGATATCGCCCCCCGGTAGCGGCGAGTTCGCGGTCCACGCTTCGCCGTCGAGGCCGCCCAGCTTCTCGAGCGCGTGTTCGGCGAGCTTGCGATAGGTGGTGAGCTTGCCTCCGAAGACCGACAGGATCGGCGGCGCCCTTTCCGTATCGTCGAGTTCGAAGACGTAATCGCGCGTAACCGTGGAATTGTTCGCCGAGTTATCCTCGTAGAGCGGGCGTACGCCGGAGTAGTCCCAGATAGCCTGATGGTGCGTGACATCGACCTTCAGGTATTCGTTGATAGCGTCGCAGATGTAGCGCTTTTCCTCATCCGAGATTCTGACCAGATCGGGATCGTCCTTGAACAGCACATCGGTGGTCCCGACCAGCGTGAACTCGCGCTCGTAGGGAATCGCGAAAACGATCCGGTTGTCGCGGTTCTGGAAGATATAGGCGTGGCGACCTTCGTAGAGCTTGGGGAAGACCAGATGGCTGCCTTTGACGAGCCGCAGGTTCTGGTGCGGCTTGTCGGGAATGGCGCGGCCGAGGACTTCGTCGACCCACGGCCCCGCGGCATTGACGACGATGCGGGCCGAAACCTCGCTTTCGCCATGCCGGTCGCGCAGGCGAGCGGTCCAGCGATCCTTGCCGCGTTCGAGCGCGATACACTCGGTCCGGGTGCGAATGTCGGCGCCGCTCTCGCGGGCGTCCATGCAATTGAGCACCACCAGCCGCGCGTCCTCGACCCAGCAGTCCGAATATTCGAAGCCCCTGGTCAGCCGATCCTCGAGAATTTCCGAATGCGGGTAGCGGCGCAGGTCGACCGTGCTGGTCGGCGGCAGGAGCTTCCGCCCGCCGAGGTTGTCGTAGAGGAACAGGCCGAGGCGCAGCATCCACTTGGGCCTCAACCCCTTGTCGTGCGGCAGGACGAAGCGCAGCGGCCAGATGATATGCGGCGCGATCCTGAGCAGCCGCTCGCGTTCGATCAGGCTTTCGCGAACCAGCCTAAACTCGAAATGCTCGAGATAGCGCAAACCGCCGTGCACTAGCTTGGTCGAGGCGCTGGAGGTGTGCGCCGCCAGGTCGTCCTTCTCGACCAGCAGCACCTTCGCACCGCGCCCCGCCGCATCGCGCGCGATGCCCGCTCCGTTGATACCGCCGCCAATGATGAGAAGGTCGAAGTCTGCGCTCATTGCCGGAATGCTTGGCGTCAATGCCCAGGTTTGGCTAGGGGGCGCCCGTGACCGATGCCGAAAAAATGACCGCTAGCAGGAAACCTGCACCACACGGATGGCTGATCCTCGACAAGCCGCGCGGCCTCGGCTCGACCCAGGCCGTTGCCGCGGTGAAGCGCAATCTGCGCGAAGGGGGCTATGCCAAGACCAAGGTCGGGCACGGCGGCACGCTCGATCCCTTGGCCGAAGGCGTGCTGCCGATCGCACTTGGCGAGGCGACCAAGCTCGCCGGGCGCATGCTCGATGCGAGCAAGATCTATGAATTCGCGATTCAGTTCGGCGAGGAAACCGCTACCCTCGATACCGAGGGAGAGGTGATCGAGCGTTCAGATCGCCGGCCGCCGATGGTCGCGGTCGCGGCAGTGCTCGAGCATTTCACGGGCGAGATCGAACAGGCGCCGCCCGCCTATTCTGCCATCAAGATCGACGGCAAGCGCGCCTATGACCGTGCGCGCGCTGGCGAGGACGTCGAGATGAAGACGCGGCGGGTCACGATCCATTCGCTAAGCCTCGCTTCGACCTACCGGGAAGGTCGCGAGATCGAGTCCACCTTTCAAACAACCAGTGGCAGGCCCGATCCCTACGATCCATCTGCCCCGCTCGAACTGGCCGATGCCGTGACCCTCATCGCGCATGTTTCGAAAGGCACATATATCCGCTCTCTTGCACGGGATATCGCACGTGCGCTTGGAACGCTCGGTCACGTTACCTATCTGAGGCGTATCAAGGCCGGCCCGTTCCGCGAGGAACAGGCGATTTCGCTGGACAAACTGAACGAAATCGGTAAGGGCGCGCCACTTCAAGACCTACTCCTGCCGCTCGAGGCAGGGCTGGACGACATCCCGGCCTTGCAACTCGATTCCGTTAGCGCGCAGGCGGTCCGCCAGGGCCGGGTGCTTACGGAGATGCCCCACAGCGATGGGCTCTATTGTGCGATGCTGGACTGCGTGCCCGTGGCGCTGATGGAACTCAATGCTGGTACGGCCAAGGTCGTCAGGGGCTTCAACCTACCAGATGTCGCAGAGTAAGTGAGAAGAACATGTCGGTTACTGCCGAAAAGAAGACAGAAATCATCAAGGACAACGCCCGCGACAACAACGACACGGGCAGCCCGGAAGTACAGGTCGCGATCCTCACCGAGCGCATCCGCAACCTGACCGAGCACTTCAAGGATCATCACAAGGACAACCACTCGCGTCGTGGCCTGCTGATGATGGTCAACAAGCGTCGCAGCCTGCTCGCCTATCTCAAGAAGAAAGACGTCGAGCGCTACAACGCACTGATCCAGAAGCTGGGTCTTCGTAAGTAAGAATTTTACGGAGCGGCCCCTTTGCGGGCCGCTTCGCTTATCTGGCATCCTTCACAATCCGGTGAGGGGGCCTCGGGGCTAAGACAGGCCCCACACCGGACCGGGACGGCTTACCCGGAACTGTAGGCCCCGCGCGGCAATGAGGCCCCGCGGGTTCAGAAGGAAAATCAATGTTCGACACGAAAACCGTATCGCTGGAGTGGGGCGGAAAGACCCTCACTCTGGAAACCGGCCGCATTGCCCGTCAGGCTGACGGCGCGGTCCTCGCCACCTATGGCGAAACCGTGGTGCTCTGCGCAGTTACTGCCGCCAAGAGCGTGCGCGAGGGGCAGGACTTCTTCCCGCTCACCGTTCACTACCAGGAAAAATTCTCTGCCGCGGGCCGTATCCCGGGCGGCTTCTTCAAGCGCGAAGGTCGCGCCACGGAGAAGGAAACGCTGACCTCCCGCCTGATCGACCGCCCCGTGCGGCCGCTTTTCCCGGAAGGTTTCTACAACGAAATCAACGTCATCGCCCAGGTCCTGTCGTATGATGGCGAGACCGAACCCGACATCGTCGCCATGATCGCTGCTTCGGCCGCGCTGACGATCTCGGGCGTGCCCTTCATGGGCCCGATCGGCGCCGCACGCGTCGGCTTCAAGGACGGCGAATACATCCTCAACCCGAGCCTCGACGATGCGCTCGGCGAAGACGGTCGCCTCGACCTCGTCGTCGCTGCGACGCAGGACGCGGTCATGATGGTCGAATCCGAAGCCAAGGAGCTGACCGAAGAGGAAATGCTCGGCGCCGTCATGTTCGCGCATGAGGAAAGCCGCAAGGTTATCGGTGCGATCATCGATCTCGCTGAACAGGCCGCCAAGGATCCGTGGGAAATCGACACTTCGGACGATACTTCGGCGATCAAGGAAAAGCTGCGTGGCATCGTCGGCGACGACATCGCCGCTGCCTACAAGCTGACCGACAAGTCGGCCCGCTCGGATGCGCTCAACAATGCCCGCGCAAAGGCCAAGGAAGCCTTCGCCGAGGAAGAGCCGCAGACGCAGATGGTCGCCAACAAGGCGGTCAAGAAGCTGGAAGCGGAAATCGTTCGCGGCGCCATCCTTAAGGACGGCCAGCGCATCGATGGTCGCAAGCTCGACCAGGTTCGCCCGATCGAGGCGATGGTCGGCCTGCTTCCGCGTACGCACGGTTCGGCGCTGTTCACCCGCGGTGAAACGCAGGCGATCTGCACCACCACGCTGGGCACCAAGGACGCCGAGCAGATGATCGACGGCCTCGAAGGCCTGTCGTACAACCACTTTATGCTGCACTATAACTTCCCGCCCTATTCGGTCGGCGAAGTGGGTCGCTTCGGCTTCACCAGCCGCCGCGAAACCGGCCACGGAAAGCTTGCATGGCGCGCGCTGCACCCGGTGCTGCCGAGCCATGAGGACTTCCCCTACACGATCCGCATCCTGTCGGACATCACCGAGTCCAACGGCTCGTCCTCGATGGCGACCGTCTGCGGCGGCTGTCTGTCGATGATGGACGCCGGCGTTCCGATCGAGCGTCCGGTATCGGGTATCGCCATGGGCCTGATCCTCGAAGGCGAAGACTTCGCCGTCCTGTCGGACATCCTGGGTGACGAAGATCACCTTGGCGACATGGACTTCAAGGTCGCCGGTTCGGAAAAGGGCATCACCTCGCTCCAGATGGACATCAAGGTCGCCGGCATCACGCAGGAGATCATGAAGACCGCGCTCGAGCAGGCCAAGGCCGGCCGTGCGCACATCCTCGGCGAAATGACCAAGGCTCTTGGTTCGGCTCGCGGCGAAGTGTCCAAGCACGCTCCGCGCATCGAGACCATGCAGATCGACAAGTCGAAGATCCGTGACGTCATCGGCACCGGCGGCAAGGTGATCCGCGAGATCGTCGCCGAAACCGGCGCCAAGGTCGACATCGACGACGAGGGCGTGATCAAGATCAGCTCCTCGAACGCCGACGAAATCGCCGCCGCGCGCGCGTGGATCGAAGGCATCGTCGAAGAGGCGGAAGTCGGCAAGATCTACAACGGCAAGGTCGTCAACATCGTCGACTTCGGTGCCTTCGTGAACTTCATGGGCGGCAAGGACGGTCTCGTCCACGTCAGCGAAATGAAGAACGAGCGCGTCGAAAAGCCGACCGACGTCGTGTCGGAAGGCCAGGAAGTGAAGGTCAAGGTCCTCGAGATCGACCAGCGCGGCAAGGTCCGCCTGTCGATGCGCGTGGTCGACCAGGAAACCGGCGAAGAGCTGGAGGACACCCGTCCGCCGCGCGAAAAGCGCGAAGGCGGCGGCGGTGACCGTCGTGGCCCACGCGGCAACCGCGATCGCGGCCCGCGCGGTGACCGTGGCGGGCGTCGTGGCGGTCGCGATGGTGGCCGTGACGGTGGCGACAGCGATGGCGGCGCCGCACACGTGCCGGACTTCCTGAAGGACTAAACCCTTCAGTACGAGTTGGAGAGGAAAGGCCGCGGGGAGCGATCCTCGCGGCCTTTTTCCATCACGCTGCGAAGGCTAGGACAGATACGATGTTACCACGCGAAACCATTGCGACAGCGCAGATCCCGGACGGCGAGGAGTTGACGCTCGTCAGCCACGGGCGCGACTTCATCATCATGCTCGGGCGCGACGAGCTGATGGGCACGCGCATGCAATATAGCGAAGAGCAGCTCGCGGTGCTGACCCTGGCGGAATTGCGGGCGGCGCAGCCGCGCGTGCTGATCGGCGGCTATGGCATGGGCTTTACCTACCGCGCAGCGCTGGCAGCCATTCCTGAAGGCGGAAAGGTTGTCGCCGCCGAGATCGTGCCGGAGATCCTCGACTGGGCCCGCGGGCCGCTGGCCGAGCTATCGGGTGACTGCCTCGACGATCCGCGGGGCGAAGTCGTCATCTGCGACGTGGCAGCGCTAATCGACGATGCGAACGACGGCACCTGCGCCAAGTTCGACGCGATCCTGCTCGACGTCGATAACGGTCCCGACGGGATCGTGCGCGACGCGAATTATCGCATCTATTCGAAGACCGGCCTCGGCAAGGCGCGCGATGCGCTCAATCCTGGCGGCATTCTTGCCGTGTGGTCAGCCGCGCCGGACCACAAGTTCACCCGCCGCCTCAAGGATGCGGGTTTCGACGTGCAGGTGCGTGAAGTTCGCGCTCGGCCCAACAACAAGGGGCCGCGCCATACGATCTGGTTTGCGCGCAAGCTTTAGGCCGGGGTCAGCATCCGCGGCACGCCCATGAAGTCGCGCTTGCCCAGCGGCACGCCCTTCATGCGCAGGATGTCGTAGAAAGTCGTCGCGTGGAAATAGACGTTGGGCTGGCTGAAGCTCATCAGGAAATTCTGCCCGGTGAACTCCATCAGGCGCTGGCCGCCCAGCACGAAGCCGATCGTCTTGTCGGCCATTTCCTCGAGATCGTTTGGCGTGACCTTGGCCAGCGCGTCGAGCGTTGTCGCGACCTGTTCGCGCATCCCGTCCCAGCTGTCGGCGATCTCGGTGAAGTCCGGCGAGAACTCGCCGGTCGGCAGCAGGCTGATGACATAGGCCGAATGGACCCAGCAGCTGCGCACGTGCCAGGGAAGGTTCCACATGTCGTCGGCCAGCCGGGCGCCGATCATGGCTTCCTCGGCGATGTTATTGTCCCTGGCAAAGGCTTCGCCCTTGTCGATCAGACCGTTGAGGGCACCGACCATCTGCTGGCAGTTCGGGACGAAAGCTTCATAGAGCGAGAGCGACATGCGGGTTTCCTTCCTTGATCCGGTTGCCGAAAGCTAGGGCACTGGGTTGCAAGTCGCAACTCAAATTGAGAATCCGGTTATTGGGCAGGTAGCACAAAGAAAACGCCGCGCTCCGGGTGGAGGCGGCGTTCGCTTGTTCGATAGCTGCGTGTCCTAGCGGACGCGCGGGCCGCCGAAAGGCAGCGGCGGAGGGGGGCGGCGTGCGCCGCGCGGCAGCTGTGCCTGATAGGCGCGGCCGCAGTGTTCGACGCAATAGGGGAACCCGGGGTTCACCTGCTCGCCGCAGAAATGGAAGTCCGGCTCGCCCGGGTGACCCATCGGCCAGCGGCAGACCTTGTCCGACAGGTCGAGCAGGCTGGTCTTGTCGGCGATCTCAGCGCTCGGCTTGGCCGGAACTAGGCGCCGGGGCGGGGCCGGCGGGATCGGTGCCTGCTGGTCGCCGGGGCCTTGCCGCAGGAAACCGCCGGGACCGACCGAAACGATCTTGGGCAGGTCGGGCGTCGGATTGGGCAGCGGCTGCGAAGGTACCGAGCTCTGCGCGCCCGTTGCGGCGGCAGGAGCATCGGCCTTCGCGGCGGGCTTGGCGGCAGGCTTTGCCGGTGCCTTGGCCGCTGTCTTCTTGGCCGCGGGCGCTGGAGCGGCCGCCTTTTTCGCGGCAGCTTTCTTGTCGTTCGCCTTGACCGGGGAAGGGCGCGCCTTGAGGCCAAGCCGGTGCGCCTTGCCGATCACGGCGTTACGGCTCACCCCGCCCAGCTCGTCGGCGATCTGGCTGGCGGTTGCGCCGCCTTCCCACATCTTCTTCAGCGTTGCGATCCGCTCGTCGGTCCAACTCATCGAATTCTCAATTCCTGTTCAAATCTCGCGCCATGCTTGCCAGGCCCGATGCTTCGCCCTAACCGCGCATTCATGGCCGATCAAGCACCAGCCAGTCCAAGCATCACCCAGAGCGCCGAGGACATGTCCCTCTCCGATAACAACCCGGGGGAGGGCACCCGGTTTCCGCCGCGAGGCGAGCCGATCATCACCGGCATCAACCGCATTGGATTGTGGAGCCTCTATATTAAGGAGGTTCGCCGATTTCTCAAGGTGCACACCCAGACAATCTGGGGCCCTGCGGTCACGACCCTGCTGTTTCTGATCATTTTCTCCGTCGCCCTTGGCCGCGGCGGGCGAGAGGTGCTGGGCGCACCCTTTGCCAGTTTCGTTGCACCGGGCCTCATCATGATGGGAATGATGCAGAACGCCTTTGCGAATTCGTCATTCTCGCTACTGTCGGGCAAGATCCAGGGCACCATCATCGACCTGCTGATGCCCCCGCTGTCCGAAGGCGAGCTGATGACGGGGATCATCGCCGCCGCAATAACACGCGCGGTGATGGTGGGATGCACGGTCGCGCTCGCCATGGCGCTATGGCCGGGAGTGTCGCTGGCGGTCGAGCACTGGTGGGCGGTGATCTGGTTCGGGCTGATGGGTTCGGCGATGCTGGCGATCCTCGGCCTGGCGACCTCGATCTGGGCGGAGAAATTCGACCATAACGCGGCGATCACCAATTTCGTGATCGCGCCGCTCTCGCTGCTGTCGGGGACATTCTATGTGATCGACAACCTCGCGCCCGCATTCCAGGCGGTCAGCCGCGCCAACCCGTTTTTCTACGTGATTTCGGGCTTCCGCTATGGCTTTCTCGGCCAGAGCGACATCGGCGACGCTGGCGCCGTCATGGTCGCTGCCGTCTGCCTGCTGGTGCTGAACGTGGTGATGGGCGTGGTGACCTACCGCGTGCTCAAGTCGGGCTGGAAGCTGAAGGACTGAGGGCTGGGGCCAGGCTAGTGCGTCAGCGCGCGCCGCATGCGGTAGCGGCCGTTCTTGAACTGCTCGAACAGATGCGACAGCTGCGGATGATCGACCGGGCCGCCTTCCGGATCCGCCAGCAGGTTTTGCTGGCTGACATAGGCGACGTAGGAGCTGTCCTCGTTCTCGGCCAGGAGGTGATAGAACGGCTGGTCGCGGCGCGGCCGGATTTCCTCGGGGATGGACTCGTACCATTCCTCGCTATTGGCGAAGACCGGATCGATGTCGAAAATGACGCCCCGGAAATCGAACATCCGGTGGCGAACGATATCGCCGATACCGAACCGGGCGCGGGCGTGGCGCGGAACCTCGATGGTGCGACCTGCCTGGGTCGAAAAGAACACGGCACGATCCATGGTTGGGAGGATATGGCCCTTCGCAGGTGCAAAACAAGGCGTAGGGCAGGAGATTCCCCAGTTTTGCGACGAAAGAGGGCTTGGCAAGGCGGTGGGCATCGGCTAACCGGCGCGCTCGCTTCGACCGGGGCCACGAGCCCGCGAGCGCACCCTACATGCGGAGAGGTGGCAGAGAGGTCGAATGCGCCGCACTCGAAATGCGGTATGCGGGCAACCGTATCGTGGGTTCGAATCCCACCCTCTCCGCCACCCACCCCCGGCACTTGTCTCTGGTTACAGGACCGCGTGCAACTCGCGGATAACAGGCGGGTTTTCGCAGGCCAATCCGTAACTCCCGCATCATTCGTGCAGTCTCTGGAGCCGTTTCAGGAGCCATTTCGAGGGACCGTCTCTGCGCCCACGAACATCGGTTCGGTTTGCCCGGATTTCCCTGTTTATCAGGGAAAGAACAGGGAATTCTGCAAATATGAGGCCCAAAACAGGCGATTTGGGACAAATCTGGCGGATGTCGTCCGGATAAATCGCCCACTTTTCCGTGGCTTACGCGCCCGAAATCACGGTTTCCCTGTTCTTCGACGGAACAGGGAATGTATTCGCCGGTATCAGGGACTTTAATCGCCCCTATCAGGGTATTTGTTCGGCGGAACAGGGATCGCTGGGTTCGCCAAATCCGAGCGCTTTGCGCTGCTCAGGCCAGGCCAGCGGGATCGCTGATTTCTTCAATGTCTCGAGGTTGAGCTCGAGCGGCTGGCGGCCGTCAAGGATGGCGCGCTGGATGTCGGGCGCGAGGAATGCGAGCCGCAGAATGTTGCGCTCGTAGGGTGAGCCTGGAGCGGTCTCCATGACCGGCATCCCGCGCTCGGATCGCAGCATCGCATGCGCCTTGCGCAGCGCAGCGATGAGGACCGGGTCTGGCTGCGCTGGTCTTGACTTGGCCGGCAGGATCTTCTGCTTGCTGCCGCGCGCCGCAAACCGGATCGGCAACAGGATGGTGATCGTGTCGGCGGTGCGATCAAGGATGATCTCGTCCTCGGCGAGCCGCGCAGTGAGGCTGGCCGAATGTGCATTCTCGGCGCTGACCTGCAGCCCTCGCTCGCTGAGGCAGACCGACCGGACGATCGCAAGTGGATCGCCAGCGCTGGGGTCCCAGCGGCATACGGCTTCGGAAACCACCTTCTCGATCTCGGTCGCTGACACCCGCTGGACGAAGTCGCGATCTGAACGACCTGATCCCTGCTGGAGCGATGCCGAGACATAGTAGCGATAGGAGCGCCCCGACTTCCCGCGCGAGGTAGTTGGACTCATAGCTTCGCCTGCAGCGTCGAGCAGCTTGCCGGTGAGCGGGGCCCTGGCGGTGCGGCGCTTCGCTTTGCCGCGATGTCGCCGCACCTGCGCGTCGAGCAGCGCCTGTACCTGGTCGAACAGATCTGCATCGACGATCGGATCGTGCTCGCCTTGATGCACTTCGCCCTTGTGCGTGATCTGGCCGAGATAGACGCGGTTGCGCAGCAGGTGGAACAGCGCGCCGCGGCTAAATGGCAGACCACCCATCCTGTGACCCTTGGCGGTCATGTGGAGCTTGGAAGTTACGCCGCGCTTCTCGAGATCGCGCTGCAGCGCATGGACCGAGCCGAGTTCAAGGTAGCGGGTGAAGATGTGCCGCACGCGGTCAGCCTCGCTCTCGTTGAGCTTGAGTGTGCGCGAGCCATCGGTGGGCGGATCGTAGCCCAGTGGCGGAACGCCGCCCATCCACATGCCCTTGGCCTTGGAGGCGGCGATCTTGTCGCGGATCCGTTCGCCGGTTACCTCGCGCTCGAACTGCGCGAACGAGAGCAGGACGTTGAGCATCAGCTTGCCCATCGATCCGGTGGTGTTGAACGACTGGGTGACCGAGACGAAGCTGACGTCAGACCTCTCGAAGATCTCGACGATGCGCGCGAAGTCGGCGAGGCTCCGGGTAAGGCGGTCGATCTTGTAGACCACGACGATGTCGATGCGTCCTGCTTCGATATCGGTGAGGAGCGCCTGCAACCCTGGCCGTTCGGTGTTGCCGCCCGAGAACCCGCCATCGTCGTAGCGATCTGGACGCGCTTCCCAGCCTTCGCATGCCTGGCTCAGAATGTAGGCCTCACAAGCCTCGCGCTGGGCGTGGAGGCTGTTGAACGACTGGTCGAGGCCTTCCTCGGACGACTTGCGGGTATAGATCGCGCAGCGTTTGGTCTTGGTGCTCATGGACTAGCTCGCAATCCGAAGAACCGCGGCCCGTTCCAGCGGCTCCCGGCGATCGCGGTCGCGGCAGCCGAGAGGCTGGGGAAGAGCTGGTCATTCCAGCGAAACCCTTGTTCCTCGACTAGAACAGTCACTTCGCGCCCCTTCCAGATGCGGGTGAGCCTTGCCCCGACACCAAGGTGCTTGCCCTCCGGCTGGACCGGTCCGCTGCGAGCAAGCGCCTTGCGGGTCTCCTCATCCAATCCGCCCAGCGCCTGGGCTTGCACCCGCCACGCGAGCAGCTGCCGCATGATCGGCTCCGAACGCAAAGGCGGAGGGGCGCCGAAGCGGCCCTGCCAGAATGCGCGCAGGCCATCGAGATCGAGCGTCTCGATCTCGTCGGCGAGCCGGTCGATCGCCTCTTTCATTGTTCGGTCTCAATCCGGTAGTGGCGGGAGCCATCGATCTTCTCCGAGGCGATCGCGTGCCCGCGCTTCTTGAGCGCTCCTGCCATCGCCCCGCGCACCGAGTGTTGCTGCCACCCGGTCGCGCTGGTCATCTCGGCGATGCTCGCGCCGGTCTTGCGCTTCAGCAGCTTCTCGAGCGTGTCGAGCTTGCTGGCAGGCTTCTTGATGGTGTTCGTGCTGGTCATGTTGTTCTCCGGTTCTACGCGGCGACCGGAAATGGCCGCCGCTACCGGGACGAGCCCGGCTCACCGGGCGTGGACGACAGCTATGCTCTGAAAAGGCACGAAGTCCAGTCCAAACTGCGGGGATGGCTTGTGGAAAGATACGGGAAAACGTTCCCTTCCTGATTGCGCTTTGTTCTATTATAGTTCCCGCATGACGAACGACGCCATGATGGCAGACATGACTGCCACTCGCCGGCTCGAGGTCACCTATCGCGACCTTGAAAGCCTTGTTCCTGACCCACGCAATGCGCGGACGCACCCCAGGCGGCAGATCGAGCAGATCGCCCAATCGATCCGCGCCTTCGGGTTTACCAATCCGATCCTCGCCGATCCCGATGGTCTGCTTATCGCCGGTCATGGCCGCTTGCGGGCGGCGAAGGAGATGGGGCTCGAGAAGGTCCCGGTGATCACGCTCGATGGCCTGACAGATACGCAAAAGAAGGCACTTCGGCTTGCCGATAACAAGATCGCGCTCAATGCTGGCTGGGACCTTGAGATCCTCAAGCTCGAACTTGCCGATCTCGCGCTGCCCGAAATCGACATCGATCTGGGACTGACCGGCTTCAGTCCGGGCGAGATCGACGTGGTCCTGTCCGAGGCCGACGATCCTGACGACGAGGTCATCCCGGCAGTGCCCGAGAACCCGCGGGTCCAGCCCGGAGACATCTGGCAGCTGGGCGAGCACCGCATCGCCTGCGGCGATGGCCGCGATGGGGCGTTCCTCCAGCGCCTGGTCGGTGCAGGCGAGGCGATCGACTGCGCCTTTCTCGATCCGCCCTACAATGTGAAGATCAACGGCCACGCCAATGCCAAGGGCCGCCACCGCGAGTTCGCCATGGCCTCGGGCGAGATGACCGAAGCCGAGTTCCGGACCTTCCTCAGCGATACACTGGGCGCCTGCGCCAAGGTATCGCGCCAGGGCGCTGTGCACTTCGTGTGCATGGACTGGCGCCACATGGATGACGTCACCGTATCGGTCGAAGGCGTCTACGATGACCTTCTCAACATCTGCGTGTGGAACAAGAGCAATGCCGGGATGGGTTCGCTCTATCGCTCGAAGCACGAAATGGTGTTCGTCTACCGTGTCGGTAGCGCGCCGCACACCAACACGGTCGAGCTCGGCAAGCATGGCCGCAACCGGACCAACGTGTGGGATTACCCTTCGGTCAACTCGATGCGCGGGTCGAGACGTGAGGATCTCGCGCTCCACCCGACCGTCAAGCCCGTTGCAATGGTCGCCGATGCAATCTGCGATGTGACCAGGCAAGGCGAGCTGGTGCTGGATATCTTCCTGGGCTCTGGCACAAGCCTGATCGCGGCTGAGCGCGTCGGACGCCGGTTCCGCGGGCTCGATATCGACCCGGCCTATGTTGATCTCGCAATGCAGCGCTGGAGTGATCTGACGGGCAAGGAACCCGAACTGGTCCACCGCGAAGGCACGGCCGAGGCATCGGCATGAGCGACACCCGGTTCCAGAAAGGCCAGTCGGGCAATCCCCGGGGCCGTCCGCCCAGGCCGCGCCGTCCCAATATCTCAGCGTTCGAGATCGTGCTCGACAAACGCCTCACAACAACCGTCGGCGGCAATGAGCGCGAACTGACGGTCGAAGAGGTCTTGCAGCAACAGACACTCAAGGATGCGCTGGCCGGCAAACGCATGGCAATCCGCAAGGTGCTCAAGATGATCGAGAAGCGCGAGGCGGCGCTGGCGAAGAAGTTCCCTTCCAGCCTCTGCGTCCGTCACGATGGAAACGCATCACTGCGCGGACAACGCCAACCAAGCCATGCGTATCTTGGACATCGCAGTGCCGGATCACACCCATCCCAACAGATGGATGGTTCAGGCATGGGCTACACAAGCCGCGATCAGCCGGCCCGGTCGCAGCAAGTTCTCTCAGAGGGACGTCCACGACATCAAGTTCTTCACCAATGATGCCGGCACGCTGCGTTGGCCGCGAGGCAGGATCGAATGAGTGGAGCGAAGCAGCAGGTCGGATACCAGCAGCCGCCCAGCTCAACCCGGTTCCGCAAAGGACAGTCCGGCAATCCGCGAGGTCGCCCGAAAAACCGGCGGCGCGAGATCCCCTATGACACCGTCCTCGGACAGATGGTCACGATCCGCGAAGACGGCAGGGAACGGCGGGTGACAGCAGCCGAAGCATTCCTGCTTCAGCTGACCCAGAAGGGCCTCGCCGGTGACAGCGCCGCCACCCGCGCCTCGCTTGATGCAATCGAGGCAGCGCGGGCGACTCGGTATGGCAACATGTCCGGACCTTCAAAGATCATCCGCTTCGCGATCGACAGCGGGGCCGATGCGATCATCGGCAAGCTCGGGATCGCCTTCCATAAGTATCCCGCTGACGAAGCGCGGACACGCTGGGAACTCAACCCATGGATAGTCGAGGCGGCGCTGGACCGACTGGGCGATCGGCAACTCTCCGAAACCGACCAGAGCGAGGTGTGGGGTGCCACACGCACGCCGCAGAAGGTCGCTTGGCCAGAATGGTGGCGGCACTTCGGCGGATGACCGCTTTGCGCCCCAAAAGTCGGACTTACAGGCCAGGAAAGAGCCACCTAGAAAGCGGACCTATCAGTCTTCCCACGAGATAACCCCATCCGCCGAGCGCCAGTTGGCGGGGCGGATGAGTTTGTCGTGTGCGATCCGCACTGACTGGATGTCAGCCTCGATCTCGCGCCTCCAATAGTCAAGAAAGTCGAACAGCACCGGAAAGTCCGGTGCTGCGTCGTATTCCTGCCATGCGAAGGTTTGTATGATGGTCGGATGATCGGGCATGAAATAGCAGATTTCTGCCGTGGTCAGTCCGTAGCCATCAAGTTGCACGAGAAATGCCCGATCCGTCATTGTGACCTCCTAGGGCGGTTTTCGTCGTCGAGTGACTTCATGGCATCGAAGATATCATCAATCCCCACAGGCTTTCCCAATTCGGGCGGCTTTCGCATTCCGGGCTGGCTCTCGACCGCGTTGCGGTCGGATGCCCAGGAGGCAAGTATCGCCCGCTTTACCTCGGGTTCAAGTGAGGGATGATGGGCAACATCAAAGGGATGCAAATAGCGAGAGACAGGTTGCGACATAATCGATCCTCCTTTGTTTTGCGTCGCGTTTTGCCATTTTGCGCTTTCAACATTTGAAGGGCGTTCGCTGATACTGAGCGAACTCCAAGGCAGCCTTGCAGTGATACCTCGGAGTAACGCTTAGCCGCACACTAGCCCGGTAGCGGCGTCCGGGTTGCGGTGAAGCTGTTCTGCTTCATCGTTCTACGCGTCAATTCGCGCAGAGCCGAAATCCGGCGTTCGGTCGCCGGATGGGTCGAGAACAGCTCGCCCACATGCGTCGGAACGATGTAGAGCTGGGCTGCAGCTGGGTTCCGCTCTGTCACCGGGTTCGGCACCTGGCGCGCCGCGTGAGAGATCTTTCGCAGCGCCGAGGCCAGTGCATCGGGATCTCCGCAGATCTCCGCTCCCGCTCGGTCAGCACCGAATTCGCGTGTCCGACTGATTGCCATTTGCACAATCATCGCGGCAAAAGGTGCCAGCAGCACGGCTCCTGCGAGTGCAAGCGGGTTGCTGCGATTGTCGCTGGAGAAGAACATGCCGAAGTTCGCCAGCATGGAAATCGCACCGGCAATGGTCGCCACCATCGTCATGATGAGCGTGTCGCGGTTGCGGATATGGCCAAGTTCGTGCGCCATCACCGCCGCGATTTCATCGCGCGACAACATGTCCAGTAACCCCGTCGTAGCCGCGACGGCCGCGTTTTCGGGATTGCGTCCCGTTGCAAAGGCGTTGGGGTGCGGGCTGTCGATGACATAGACTTTGGGCATCGGAAGACCGGCGCGTTGAGCCAGGATGGCGACGACGCCGTAGAAGTCGGGCGAGGTATTCGCATTCACTTCGCGCGCTTTATGCATCGACAGAACGATCCTGTCGGCCTTCCAGTAGGTAACGAAATTCACCGCGCCCGCGATGATGAGCGCAATGAGAGCGCCGCCGGTGCCGCCAATCATGTAGCCGGTGCCCATGAACAGCGCGGTCAGGGCAGCGAGCAAAATGAAAATTCTCATAATGTTCACTGTCAATCCTCCAACCTAGAGAAACTTCCCCAAACCTAGTGAACGGGCCTTTCGTTTCAATACCTCTGATGCTCACGAATGAATCATGTGAATGAGGGGCCAATCCATCGCGATTCATGCGCTCGCCAAGCCGTGCAAACTTTTTGCCGAGAGGTTCTTGAAGCCGTTTTCGCAAAAACTAGATCGCAAAAATCTCCTGCCGAGAATGGGGGAGATGTTTGTGTTCATATCGCTTTGTAACGGAGGTTATGCATGCATTTTAAACCTTTGCACGATCGTGTGCTGGTTCGTCGCATTGAAGCGGAAGAGAAGACCGCTGGCGGCATTATCATTCCCGACACTGCCAAGGAAAAGCCGATGGAAGGCGAAGTCGTCGCAGTCGGTCCAGGCACTCGTGACGAGGCCGGCAAGCTGATCGAGCTTGGCGTCGAGCCGGGACAACGCATCCTGTTCGGCAAGTGGTCCGGAACCGAGGTGCGGATCGATGGCGAGGATCTGCTCATCATGAAGGAGAGCGACATTCTCGGCATCATCGAAACCACCGCCGAGCTCAAGAAGGCGGCTTAAGCCCGATACGTTCAATCTTCTGTTCAACCGAAAGAAGCTAAGAAAGGAGCAGGCCAAATGGCTGCTAAAGAAGTAAAATTTGCGTCGGATGCGCGTGATCGCATGCTCCGCGGCGTGGATACGCTTGCGAATGCGGTCAAGGTAACTCTCGGTCCGAAAGGCCGAAACGTGGTGATCGAAAAGAGCTTCGGCGCGCCTCGCATCACCAAGGACGGCGTCACCGTCGCCAAGGAAATCGAGCTTAAAGACAAGTTCGAAAACATGGGCGCGCAGATGCTGCGCGAAGTTGCCAGCAAGCAAAACGACAAGGCCGGTGACGGCACGACCACCGCGACCGTATTGGCTCAGGCCATCGTGCGCGAAGGCGCCAAGGCTGTTGCGGCCGGCATGAACCCGATGGACTTGAAGCGCGGGATCGATCTTGCGGTAAGCACCGTGGTCAAGGACCTCGAAAGCCATGCCAAGACGGTCTCCGCCAACAGCGAAATCGCGCAAGTCGCCACCATCTCGGCTAACGGTGACACCGAAGTCGGTCGCATCCTTGCCGAAGCGATGGACAAGGTCGGCAATGAGGGCGTCATCACCGTCGAGGAAGCCAAGAGCCTCGAGACCGAACTCGAGACCGTCGAAGGCATGCAGTTCGATCGCGGCTATCTCTCGCCCTACTTCGTAACGGATGCTGAGAAACTGCGCGTTGAGCTCGAAGACCCTTACATTCTCATCCACGAGAAGAAGCTGTCGAACCTGCAGGCGCTTATCCCGCTGCTTGAAAAGGTCGTTCAGTCGAACCGTCCGTTGCTCATCATCGCGGAAGATGTGGAAGGCGAAGCGCTGGCGACGCTCGTGGTCAACCGCCTGCGCGGCGGCCTGAAGGTCGCGGCCGTCAAGGCACCCGGCTTCGGCGATCGCCGCAAGGCCATGTTGCAGGATATCGGTATCCTGACAGCGGGCGAAGTGGTGAGCGAAGAGCTTGGCACCAAGCTCGAAAACGTCACCATCGGCATGCTGGGCCGCGCCAAGAAGGTCATCATCGACAAGGACAACACAACGATCGTCGATGGCGCGGGCGAAAAGTCCGAGATCGAAGCGCGCGTCAGCCAGATCCGCGCCCAGATCGAAAGCACGACCAGCGACTATGACCGTGAAAAGCTGCAAGAGCGCGTGGCCAAGCTCGCTGGCGGTGTCGCCGTCATCCGCGTTGGCGGTGCGACCGAAATCGAGGTCAAGGAACGCAAGGACCGCGTCGACGATGCTCTGCACGCAACCCGTGCGGCCGTTGAAGAAGGCATCCTTCCCGGTGGCGGGATCGCTCTGCTGCGCGCGCTCAAGTCGCTCGAGGGCCTCAAGGCTGCCAATGATGACCAGCAGTCGGGTATCGATATCGTCCGCCGTGCGCTGCGTGCCCCGGCTCGCCAGATCGCCGAAAATGCAGGGGAAGACGGTGCCTATATCGTCGGCAAGCTGCTTGAAGGCGAAGACTACAACCATGGCTTCAACGCCGCGACCGGCGAGTATGAAGACCTGGTGAAGTCCGGTGTGATCGATCCGGCGAAGGTCGTTCGCACGGCGTTGCAGGATGCGGCATCGGTCGCTTCTCTGCTCATCACTACCGAGGCGCTCGTGGCCGAACTTCCGAAGGAAGACGCACCGGCACCGATGCCGGCAATGGACTACTGATCCGCCAGGCTACAGTCTTCGCAGACTGGCAGGCGCGCTCGAAAGGGCGCGCCTGTTTTTCTTTCAAACACCTGAATTGAACGCAGAAAAAGTTGAATTTCGGCTCTTGAAACCGTTTTTGACCTTACTAGATCAAAAGTTGCCGGATGCCATAATGGGTCCGGTTGGACATTAGGGCGTCAGCTCTTTCGTTCGCTGGCGCTTCTCGTGCCCAGATTGCTCAATAAGGAGGATTTGGAAATGAGAACTGCATTTGACCTTGCTCCGTACCGGCGTTCCACCGTCGGCTTTGACCGTCTTTTCGACGCTCTCGAACGCAGCACGCGCGTCGAGACGCAAGACGGCTACCCACCCTTCGATATCGCCCGCACTGGCGAGGACAGCTATCGCATCACGCTCGCGGTGGCTGGTTTCAGCCCGGACGAAATCGACATCACCGCGCAGCAGAATCAACTCGTCATTTCCGGCGAAAAGGCCGACAAGGACGAGGAAGGCGTCGAAATCATTCATCGCGGAATTGCAATGCGAGCCTTCGAACGCCGGTTCCAGCTTGCCGATTATGTCGAGGTCCGCGACGCATCCTATGAAAACGGGATGCTGACTGTCTCGCTCGAACGCGTGGTTCCCGAAGCGATGAAACCGCGCAAGATCGAGATCGGTACAAGCGGCAACGACAACACCCCTCAGCTGACAAAGGACAAAGCCGCTTAAAGGCTTTGGACCCTGGCCAAACGGGTGGGCCGATGCACCAACCCGTCCGTCATCGGGTTCGCCCTGTCCCCCTGGCGAACGTGAGACGGTGGCTGATGTCTGCCCGTTTGGCAGAGGGATGCTCGCTCTCCCCCAAGTGACCCGAACGCGGGCATCCCTCACCCATTCTCAAAGGTTGAATAGTGAAAGGAGAAAATGATGAACGTTCGTGATCTTATTCCATGGTCTCGTAATGCCGAGTCTCTCCCTGTCACTCGGCGGTTGGAGCGCACTGACCCTGTCAGCACTCTTCGCAGCGACATTGATCGCCTTTTCGACCAGGCCTTTGGTTCTTTCGGCTCATTCGGTTTTCCAGCCTTTGGCCGAACCCCCTCCTGGCCAAGCGTCGAAGTGCGCTGCAACGAGGGAGAGATGCTGGTAATCGCTGAAGTCCCCGGTCTTTCGCAGGACGATATCGAGCTCTCGCTTGATGACGGCATGCTCGTCATTCGTGGCGAACGTCGTTCGGATGAAGGCGAAACCGCGAGCGGTTACTCAGAACGCTTCTATGGCCGGTTCGAACGGCGAATGAGCCTTCCGGCAGGCATAGAAGAAGACAAGGTAAACGCTGAATTCCGCGACGGTGTGCTCACGGTGCATTTGCCGCACACTAAGGAAAAAGAAGCCTCAGGCCGACGCATTCCCATCAATCAGGAAACGCGCCACTGATCGAGGCGGCATGGAGCGACCGGATCCCGCGTCGCTCCGTGCGATTTTCCATTTCTGGCGAAGAAGCAGGCGGGGCAACTCAGTCGCTGGCTTCCAGCTCGAGCCGCACCTGCCTTCTCTCCCCATCGCGCAGGACGGTAATCTCCACCGTATCGCCTATCTTGAAATCGTCAAGACGGGCGAGCAGGTCTCCCCAGCGCGCGACGGGGCGGTCATTCAGAGCAACAATTACGTCGCCGGGCACCACTCCACGTCGTTCGCGAGTGGCTGCGGTGAGGCCAGCGCGGTCAGCGGCAGAGCCGGGTTCGACGCGCAAGATGAACACGCCTTCGAGGCGAGCTGCCCGTTTTAGCCGGTCATTGATGGAATCGTCGCTATCGACACCCAGTCCGGGCCGAGCATAGGAGCCAGTCGCGATCAGTTGTGGGACAACGCGCATGACGGTGTCGACCGGAACCGCAAAGCCAATTCCGGCAGAAGCGCCCGAGGGGCTGTAAATCGCCGTATTTACGCCAATCAGCCTTCCTGCGGAATCGAGCAGGGGACCGCCCGAATTGCCCGGATTGATTGCCGCATCGGTCTGGATGAGATTGCGGATATCGGCGCCGTCCTTGCGGGGAAGCGAGCGGTCAAGGGCCGACACGATCCCCTTCGTCAGCGTCCAGTCGAGACCAAAGGGGTTGCCGATTGCGAACACGTTCTGGCCCACCTGCAGATCGTTGCTCGTCCCGATCGGCACCCGTCGCGGAGCGGTAAATCCGGCCCCACCGATCTTGAGGACTGCGAGATCATGTTGCGGGCTCGCACCCACAAGCTGCGCGCTGAATTGCCTTCCATCGGCAAGCTGAACCTCGGCTTCCGATGCGCCTTCGATTACGTGGTAATTGGTGATGATGTGTCCTGCTTCATCCCAGACAAAACCCGAACCTGACCCTCGCGGAACGCTGTAAGCGTTGCGGGTCCAGATGTTTGTGACGCGGCGCTTGGTTGAGATGAAGACGACCGATTCCCGTGCATTGCGGAAGAGGTCAATGGTCGCCTGTTCATCGGCAGCGAGGTCACCGCGAGGGGTCACGACGGGCGTTGGCGCTGCGGGCGCAGACTGCATCAAGAGAAGCGCGGCGACCGCCGAAAGAGAGAGCAGATTCATAGCGACTAGAACAACGACGAGTTTGTGGTTTGAGGGTTTGGAGATCGATTGGTTTGACGACATTGCGGCGATCTAGTGAGCAAGCCTGTCGGTTCAATGAATGGCCTTGACCGGCAAAAGGAAGCACTCGGCGCATATAATCCGGACGCTTTTTTATCGAGCAGAAAGGTGGTGTAAAAATCGCGTGGATGCACATTTGGCGTCGATCAGGTATCTGGTGCGGCAATTCGGAACCAGGGATAACGATCACGTGAACAAGCGCATTCTTCTGAGCGCCGCGATAGACAGCGCAATCTTTGCAGCGACGGTGGGCGGAACATACCTTGCCCAGCAAGCAGACCGGCCGATCACAGCTGTCCTTGTGTTCCTGTCAGGCGTCATTCTGGTCGCGTTTCGCTCGGGCCTTGTGAGCGGTGTAATTGCGGCAATCGCCGCGTCTCTGATTTACAATTTCTTCCTCAGCGAACCCACCTTCCAATTCGGCATCACCTCAGCAGACGAAGCCGTTCCGCTTCTGGCTTTCAACGTCGCAGCAATCGCAGCGGCCGCAATGGTCGGCCGGCTCAAGGATTCGGCAGAGAGAGCCTATATCGCCCAATCGGAAACCGCCTTTCTGCTGACGGTCAGTGATCGCCTGCAGTCAGCGGTCAAAATCGAGGGAGTTGAGAAGGCAATACACAACATCGTCCCCCGCCAAGGAGTAAGCGCGGTCGAGATCTTTCTCGAACGCGGAAATGTCTATTACCGACCTTCAACAGGCGAGGTCGAGGTTGATAAGCTTCAGCCGCTGCTCGACTATGACGATGAAGCTCTGCCTTGGCGACCCACGAAATCGATCATCGTCGAACTTCCCGGCGCACGAGGCCCCCTCGGCTTGGTGAAGTTTAAGCTGACCGAAGGGGGAGTGGAGAAGGTCGACCAAAAGAACCTTCAATCCGTCGCAGCGATGCTTGGTCTTGCTGTCGAGCGATGCCTCTTGCTTGATGAGCTTACCGAAGCGCGCGCCTTGGCACGTAGTGAAGCCTTGAAGGACGCGCTGTTATCGTCTGTCTCGCATGATTTGCGGACCCCGGTCACCGTCATCCAGGCTGCCGCCGGCGCACTGACCTCGAAGGAAGTCGATTTGCCTCCCGCGGGACGCGAACGCCTGCTCTCGTCGATCTTGCAACAATGCGAACGGCTCGACCGCTATACGAGCGAATTGCTGGATGTCGGCCAGATCGAATCCGGTATTCAGAACGATGCGCTGGAAGTTGTCAGCCCTGCGGAAGTTCTCTCTGCGGCAATCAAACATATCCGCGTCACCCACCCTTCGGTAAGGTTCGATCAGGATGTGTCGCGACAAGAGCACTACCTCCGTGCAAATCCCACCATGCTCGAGCAGGCGCTCTACAATGTTATCGACAATGCCCAGAAGTTCGGCGGAGAAGCTGGCCCGATCAGCGTGAAGCTCGACTATGAGGAAAACCAGGCAGTGATCTCCATCACCGACATGGGACCCGGTATATTCGAGCACGACCGGGCAAAGGTTTTCACCCGGTTCTTCAAGGGCAATGCAACCGATAGCAAAAGCGGTCTCGGACTCGGATTGTTCATTGCAAAAGGCTTCATCGAAGCATTCTCCGGCACGATTGCGGTGGAATCCCCGGTGGCAGAGGGGCATGGTGCACGTTTCGTGGTCCGCCTGCCGCTGATCGCTGCGAATGAGAATATGGTGGCAGCCTAGTGCGCATACTCGTTGTCGATGACGAGCCATCCATTATCGATGCTTTGCGACCGGTCCTTCAATCTCTGGGCCATGATGTCGTCGAAGCTGCAAACGGGAAACAGGCGCTTGAAGCGATTGCGGCATCGCATATTGATCTTGTCCTGCTGGATCTGGGGCTCCCCGATGCAGACGGGATCGAATTGATCCCGACAATCAAGCGCACGGCGAAAGCCGCGCTGATTGTCATCTCCGCCCGTCACCTCGAAAAAGACAAGGTCCGCGCTCTCGATGAGGGTGCGGACGATTACGTCGACAAGCCCTTCAGCCTTGGCGAGCTTTTGGCGCGGATCAGAGTGGCCGGTCGCCGCCTTGCCGAGCAATCGGGCGGTGCGGTGGTCAAGTATGTGTCCGATGATCTCGTCCTCGATATCGCGAAGCGCGAAGTGATCCTCATGGATGAGCCGATCCGGCTGTCTCCCAAGGAGTTTGCCTTGTTCGAGCTGCTCGCGCGCAACAGCGGCCAGATTGTGACCCAGCGTCAGATGATGATTGCGGGCTGGTCCACACCTACCGTCGATGGGCAGTACCTGCGCAGCTACATCGCGATGTTGAGAGAGAAGCTGGAAGAAGACCCGTCGGACCCGGAATTGATCCTGACCGAACCGGGTGTTGGCTATCGGTTGAACGCCGAGCTTACGCCATCAAGCTAAGCGATCAGTCGGCAGGCCCGACCCACTGAGGGGCGTTGGGGGGGCGGGTAGAGCCTGCCGACCTTCACTCGCTGTCAAGGAGCCACTATGCGTAAATCGCTCCGGACATTGTTGTTCTAGCAGCAGAATCTCCGATCAATTAGCACGGCTTTTTTATGCCGCGCGTGAAAATCTCATACTAACCCGAGGCCAACGTCGACGGCTATCTGAAGGGTAACAGAAGTGTTCTGATCCCACCCTTGGAGTATCTTTCAATGTCGCGTTTCGTCACCACCATTACCGTAGTTTCGCTCGCCCTGGCCGCCAGCGCCTGCTCGAAGAAACCGCCTGAGTCCCTTCCACCTGCACCAACGGATGCTCGGATTGATGCGGAACCACGCGGAAGCAGTATTTTACCCGGAAGCCAGGCCGATTTTGTGCAGCAGATGGCAGGGCAGGATGTCATCTTCTTCGACACGGACCGGTTCAACATCGACGACATCGATGCGGTCGCCTTGCAGGCGCAGGCCCAGTGGCTGATGCGCTATCCGAACAAACGCGCCACAATCGAAGGTCACGCAGACGAACGCGGGACTCGCGAATACAACCTTGCTCTGGGCGAGCGCCGCGCAAATTCGGCAAAGAATTACCTGGTTTCCCTCGGCATCGACGCATCGCGTCTGACCACGGTCAGCTATGGGAAAGAGCGGCCCGTCGCGACAGCAAGCAACGAAACCGCCTGGGCACAGAACAGGCGCGCAGTAACCATAACGATCGACTGAAACTGCGAGCCATGCGAGGCGGCGCGACTGGTGGACCGCCGCCTCGCATTCCTTACTCATCGCTTCCTGAGCAATGGAAACAGGGCACCATCTCGAATGAACCGCAAGGCGTTCGTACCCAGATCAAATAGGATCGTTTCACTTCGCTAGAGCTGGAGTCCTGAAATTGGACCTCAATGCCTACCCGCAAAAGCAGAATCTAATGGATGGCAGAATTACGCCACCGGCCGGCTATTAGCAGACGGTCCGCAATCGGCCCAAAAACTGGTCATCTGCTGATTGGCAGTAGAGGCGTCTGGAACTGGGCCGGAAGCTGACTGCCTGTGTTTTGAATGATAAGCTCGATTAGCGGCCGTTCCCAACTCCAGAAATGCGAAAACCGGGAGACCCTTGGGACTCCCGGCTTCATGTAATCTAGGGCGATTTCCGTTACTCGGCTTTGGCTTCGGCGTTCTCCGGCCCGGAATCCTGTTCAGCGGTATCGGCAACAACATTGCCTTCGCCGGCGATCAGCGCGTTCCCGCTGGCAGCAAGATTACCCACCGGAATGAGCGTACGGGCATTCCCATTCGAGACAAGGACGTGCTGCACCTGGCCACGCGAGTCGGCGACGATTTGGCGCACCTTGCCGATCGGCAGGCCTTCAGGCGTTACGACTGGCATTCCTGGTGCGACGGTCGCAGCGCCATGCGCCGCGCTGGCAGCGGTTCCGGCGACCGCGAGTGGCATCGAAGCGAAGCTGGCCGAGCCTTCACCCGAAGCCGAACCTTCGCCGTTGGCCGATCCGCCTAACACCGGCAAGATGCCCGCCAGCGAGCCTGCAGCACCGCGTGCTTCGTTCACGACCGGGCTTGCGAGTGACTGGGTGGTTGAGGCGGCAGAGCGCGCCTGGCCGACAGCAGAGCCGGCCAGGCCGCGAACCGCGTCTGTGCCGATCAACTGCGCTTGGGCTTCGCCGCCGCCCGATGCCTGTCCCCCTCCGTTGGCCGATGCGGCAACCGGCGCGATGGGCGTGGTGGCGAACTGGGCTACGTCTGCGGCACCTGTAATATCGGCGCTACGGCGCGCTTCGACGCGGCCGGACTTGCGGTCGACCTTCTGGTCGCCATCGGTCTTTGCGCTACCGTTTACCGCGCCGCGGGTGGTGGTGCGGACGGTTTCGGTGGTGCGGGTGATCGTGCTGCCGAGATCAAGGCCCGAGGTCAGGCCACCTGTCAGGCTGCCGTTGCCCAGCAGCTGGGCGTGCGCGGGAACGGCGGTGAGAGCGATAGCCGTGGTGGCGATAAGGAGCTTTTTCATCGTTACTTCCTTTCATTTCGTAGCGAGCTGGGTTTGTGCTCGCTCAAGGAAGAAACGGATGGGTTTTGGTGCTTAATCCATCGATCGCGAAAAAATTTCAGTTACGCGGCCGACAGGTCTCGCACAGCAGCCCGCGCCCATAAACCGGATCGGGGCCCTTCTTGCCCAAATCGCGCGCTTCTTTGTCGAGCCGCGTACGCCAGTTGCCGCCCACCTCCATGGCCGCGGCGAGCCGCGCCGCTACGAGCGGAGAGGCGAATGAGGTGCCGCGCAACTTCATGCGATTGCCCTTCGCGTCGCGCGCATAGATATCCGCGCCCGGGCTTGCATAGTCGAGGTGCAGGGCACGGCCAGCCTCGATCAGGGCGCGGTTTTTTCGGTCGACGGCGGTGACGGCAATCACATTGTCATAAGACGCGGGAAAGGCTGGCGGGGCGGCAGGACCATCGTTGCCCACAGCGGCGACCACTGCGACACCGCGCGACTGCGCCCGAGCAATTGCGCGCTCGACCAACGCATTCCTCGGGCCGACAAGGCTGATGTTAATCACCTTGCTGCCGTTGCCGACCAGCCAGCCCATCGCTTTCGCCACAGCGAGCGAGTTGCCGCCCGCCTTGTCGGTCCCGTAAACGTCTGCGACGCGAATTTTGCGAGCACCGGCATAATGAAGCAGCGAAGCCACCGCACTGCCGTGATTACTCGGATAGGGCGCGCCCTGCGCGAAGCCGCGCACCGCGTCGACCTCAACGCTCTTACCAGGGGCGCCATCGATGACCCCCACAGGCGTGGTGATCTGTGCCGAGGCGCCAGCCGCCATCATGGCTGCAGAGGAGACGGCGCCGCTCTGAAAATGCAAATTGTCCGCAGTGATCGTTGCAGCGGGCAATGCGTTTTCTAGCAGCGCCTGTGCAGCCTTGAGCGAGAGATCGCCTGAGGCACCCAGCCTCACGACCTGCAGTTCGAGGCTATCGAGCCTCTCGGTTCCGAGCACGGTGAAGCCCAGCGCCTTTGCGGCCTCGACCTGTGCATAGACGGGGTCGACCAGTAACAACTCGCCCTTTCGCGCAGGGGCGCCGCGTGCATCGAGATCGATGATGTCGCGGTTGCCGCGAATGAGCCGGTCAATCCGGTTCAGCCGTTGCTCGGCCAATCGCATCGCCTGATGCGCGACCGAGCGCGCTCGATCATCGATTTCATCCAGCAATTCGCCCGTGAGCGGGTCGATCACGCCGCCCAGTGGCGGCGGCAGGTCGGTCCTCGGAAGCGAAAGTTGCGCACTCGCGGGCACGGCCAGCAAGGCCAACGATATGAGGAAAATCCGGATGCGCATATGGTGCCCTTTCACTAATTCGCATTAAGCATGGATGAAACGGGCGAGCCCAATCGTTTAATCCACGGAAGGCAAAGGCACTGAGCACGTCGTTCGAGCAAGATGTCCTTGAATTGCTGCCCCGGCTGCGGCGTTTCGCAACCGGGCTGGCAGGGCACCCTGCGGACGGCGACGACCTTTGCCAGGTAACGATCGAGCGCGCGCTGACCCGGCAGGACCAATTTACACAGGGCACGCGGCTTGACAGCTGGATGTATCGGATCATGCGCAACGCCTGGATCGATGAAAGCAGGGCCCGCTCGCGGCGGTCCGAGACCTTCGTGGACGAAGAAGCCGGCCTTTTGGTCGGCGGCGAAGGCGCGCAGGAAGCGGCCGTCGCATTGGGCGACGTCGACCGCGCGATGCAACGCCTGCCCGAAGAACAACGCGAAGCCGTGCTGCTGGTGATGGTCGAAGGCTATTCCTATAAAGAAGCCGCCGAAATTGTCGGATGCCCGGTCGGGACGCTGAACTCGCGACTCGTGCGCGGACGCGATGCGCTGATGGAAATGATGGAGGACGGGACATGAGCATCTCGCCCGAAGAACTGGCCGCATTCGCCGACGGCGAACTTATCGGCGAGGACGAAGCACGCGTCGCCGCAGCCGTGGCTGCCGACGAAGATCTCGCGCGCCAGGTCGAAAAGCATCGCGCCTTGAAAGCGAAGCTCTCCGGCCATTTTGCTCCGATCCTCAAGCAGGAGGTACCTGAGCATCTCAAGCAGATGCTCGCTGGCGCGGACGAAAGCGAAGCAAACGAACCCGCTGAAGTGGTCGATTTCGCCGCCGCGCGCGAAAGGCGCGATGCCAGGCGCACTCTTCCCGGCTGGGGCTGGGCAGGTGGCGCAATCGCGGCGTCGCTGGTCGCGGTGCTTGTATTCACCACAGGCGACGAAGCGAGGCCCGGCTATGCCGATGCGCAACTGGCATCGGCGCTGGACAGCCAGCTCGTCGCGACCCAGCCAGGCGACGCCGACACGCGCATTTTGCTCAGCTTCCGCAATGATGCGGGCGAGTTCTGCCGTGCCTATAGCGCCGCCCAGGAGAGTGGCATCGCATGCCGCGATTCCGAAGGCTGGCGCCAGCAGGTAATCGGTGCAGGCAGCGAGAGCGCGCAAACTGAATTCCGCATGGCGGGCAGCGAGGCCGAGATCCTTGAAGCTGCACAGGATATGGCCAGCGGCCCCGCCCTTTCCGCCGAAGAAGAAGCCGAAGCGCTCAAACAGAGCCGGTCGCGCTAGTCCGACCTGTCGCAGCGCCCCTTTCGGCGCATCTCTCAGCTTTCGCCAGAAGTCACGACAGACGGGGCGCGCTTGTGGACCTCCTACCGACGCGCTGCGGTTTGAATGCCGCCTACTCCATGAGTGGCGCTCGTTTCTTGACAGCGCTCGCCGCCGAAAATTCTTAAGCGAGCCCAGCACCCTTTCGGTTCAACTACGCAAAAAGGAAGGGCCGGATTTGCAACCGGCCCTTCGCGGACGAGCAGGTTAGGAGTGGGAGGGTCGGCCTGTCCGTCCTTGGGGTCAACCTTCGACGGTCACGGTTCCCATGCGGTAGCCGCGCTCGGCCATTTCCTCGATGTAGTGGAAACGCTCTTTGCGCAGCTCGACGCCGTACTCTTCCCAGGCATCGCGCTGGTCCTCGATATCGCTGGCGCGGCGAAGATCGCTCGCGAGTTCCTTCTGCGCTTCGGTCACGTCGATGCGATAATCGAACCACAGGCTATTCTGGATGCCGGCGATCGGGCTCTGGATGATCAGCTTTTCCTCTTCGCGAGCAAAGGCTTCTTCGTAGAGCATCGGGGCGGCAGCCTGAACTGCAAAGCTCGAAGCGAGGGCCGCAATGGCGGTGGCAAAAACAGTCTTCTTCATCCGAATTCTCCTTCAATCGTGGACCGGGTTCTCCGGCCGGTCATGAAGGGAACGAAACGCGCTTGTGGTTTAATCCACCGAACCCGAACTTTTTTCCGATGCTTTGAATCTGGATCGCTCGCAAAGCTGGTGGCGTGAAGTGGGCCGTAAGCGGTTCGTCCGGTTTTCGGCAATTGCGTAACAAAAGCGGACCTTTGACAGGAAAACCCAGCTTAGTTTTTCGACATCGCAACCATTCGATGACGTCGCCCGGCCGGTGCATTGCCTAAAGATCCGATCTGACCGACGTCCGCGCGAAACCCCAGAGCAATTTCGCCCAATTATGCGGAGCACGAGCCTGCCCTCGAACAAACGCGAGCATGTCATCGAGACGCTCCCGATCATACAGCCGTCCGTTCTGGAAGACAGCTCGGATGGTTCGTGTGTTATCGATATTCTGTAGGGGATTGTCGCTCAACAGCACAAGATCGGCTCGTTTCCCCACTGTGACAGAGCCGGTCGCGTCTTCAAGACCAACGTATCGCGCTGCATCAATTGTAGCGGCGCGGAGCACTTCGGCCGTGGTTAGACCTGCTCGAATCAGATGCGCCATTTCGTCGTGATAGCGAAACCCGCCGATCACGGTGTCGGTGCCGACCAATATCCCGACCCCGCCATCATGCGCTTGCGATGTGAGATGCAGGCCATGATCGAAATCGGCATTTAGGGCACGTTTGCCGCGTTCACCGGGATAGCGGTCGCGAGTGCCGCTCAAATCGTCGTTATACGCCCAGCGTGAGAGCGGATCGAGATAGGCAAGCCTGGGATCATCGATAAAGTCCGGATCGGTGGCGCGCGCGTCTTCCTCCCGCGTCGTATGGGTGGGGACGATCCACGCTTCGGCGCTCGCGAGAGCGGCTATCGCTTCGTCGCAGCGAGCCGGATCGTAGCCAGTGACGAACAATTCGGTCAGCGCTGTATCCGAGAGGTCATCCAGTTCACCCTTGCGCCAGGCTTCGACTCGGTCGAAGCAATGGCGTGGCAATACGCGCGCGTGTTCGAAGCTGATCTGCCCGGCCTCGATTGCTTCCGGAAGACTGACAGCTTTGGGCAGATGGCCCACCAGCCTCAGCCCCCGCGATTGCGCTTCGTCGGCTGCCGCGAAATAACTGTCCGGGCGCAGGCGGTTATAAACCTTGATCGCGTCAAGGCCTCGCTTCTTATAAAGACGCACCCTCGCGACTGCTTCCGCCGGCGTCATATCAGGATTTTCGAGATAATAGCTGCCTGTTTCAACGAGATGGGGCGCAGCGAGGCGCCCTTCCGCGCTTTCGTTGTTCCAACGTCGCTTGTCTTCGACACAGGCAATCAGGCTGTCCTCCTCTTCTGGACAGTCCATCAAATCCCGAACGCTGGTAACGCCATTGGCCACCCAGAGCGGCAGATGCATTTGCGGCGACGACTGGAAAGTGTGGACGTGCATGTCCCAGAACCCCGGCACCAGATATCCGCCAGCGCCCTCAGTCACCCGTTCGCCCTCAACCGGTGCGAGGTTCGGATCGATTGCGGCGATAACCCCGTCGCGTATCCGCAGGTTGGTAAGTTGGCTGGTCTCGCCCCTTTCGACGTCGATGATATGAATGTTCGATATCAGCCTGTTTTGCGACGCGTCTGGTAGAGGAGCAGAGCGCTGAGGCCAAGCTACTGCCACGAAGAAGAGCGCGACGAGGATCACGATCATCAGGCCTAACGCTTTCCCTGTGACGGTGGCCGCCTTCTTCACTTGTTGTCTCCAGATAAAGTTATCCGAGCTTCGAAATGCTCGTCCGCTTCGCGCACGCTTAAATCCCAATCCAAACGCTCGCAGAGGCGCTCGACTATGGTCAGACCCAAGCCGAAGCCAGGGGAGATGTCTGCTGCGATAGAATTGCTTATGACAAATGTGCCGCCTTCGGCCCGAAATCTTATCGCTCCCGACCCGCTATGACGGAGTGCGTTGGCGAGCAGATTGGAGACGATTGCTTCCACCGCCTCAAATGGCGCAACCGGCATCGGATCGTCGCCGGTCGCTTTGGCTAGCGTTTGTCCCCGATGCTTCGCCAGAGGCGCGAACTCAGCGCACAGTTGATCCCATATCGCGAATAACGACAGAGGACTTTCTGCGACCGGGGCGGTTTTTGCGCCGAGAAAGAGGGCTGCGTGCGATGCACGGATCAACCGCGAGATCGCGCGACTAAGCCGCTCCACGGCGACGATATTTGCCGTTTCGCCGTGAAGGAGCGCGAGGCTCGTTCGGGCCGATTGCAGCGGTGTTCTCAGTTCATGCGCGAGGAAGCTGACGAGCTCCTCCTGCTGTTGCAAGGTCTCGCTTCGCTCATCCCAAACATCGGCATGAACCGACAAGAAGGCATGCATTTCATCCATTTCTTGGCTGGCGGCGAGAGTGCGAACTTCTCCGGGCGTCCGGCATCCGGCAAGGTCATTCAGAAGTCGCTGGCCCTCGATCCCCGCCCGCCGCCCCAAAATGCGTGCGACGAAGACTGCGACTAGTACGAAGGCGAGCAAGCAAGCGAGACCAGCCAGCGCCGCGTGTGCCATGTTCGGTCCGACGACCAACGCATCCGAAACGTCATGCAGGAGATATTGGCGTTCGGCCCTTTCGCCGATTACAAGCACATGGACATAAGAACCATCGGGCCTGCGAAACTCGCGAATGTCGCCATTTTTCGGCGAGACGAACTGCGCGCCGATATCGATCGGCAAATTGGATTCGCGAAAGAGCGTGAAGTCCGAAGGCAGCGATGTCGCATCCCTCGTGCCGCCGCGCACTCCCATCGCGGTGTTTAGTAATTGTCCGTCGATTAGCCTGTCTTCGACGACATAGGCGGTGATGGCCGCCAGCCCGAGCGCCGCCGCTCCCGTCAGCAGCGTGAAAGCCAGCCAATACCGCAACAGTATGTCGCGCAGCCGGTGCCTACGCATCGCCTTGCCACCGGTATCCGAGTCCGCGCACCGTCCTGATCGGATCGCTCCCCAAAGCCTCTTTCAGCGCGCGGCGCAGGGCATGGATATGTGCGCGTAGCGGATCGCTGTCAGGCGTGTCATCGCCCCACAAGAGCGCGTTGAGGCGTTCTCGTCCCACAGTGCCGGGACTTGCCTCCATCAATGCTCCGATGATGCGCAGGCCAGACTTCTGCAGATGCATTTCGCGATCCGCACGTCGAAGAAGCCCGGTCGTCCGATTTAATGCATATTCACCGGCATCGAGGCGATCGTCAAGACGCTTGGTCGCCGTCCGACGCAGCGCCGCTCGTATGCGGGCCAGAAGTTCGGCAGGCTCGAAGGGCTTAACGATATAGTCCAGCCCGCCCGCTGCAAATCCTGCCAGCCGGTCGTCCAGATGGCTACGCGCGGTCAGGAACAGTACAGGTGCGGGAAGGTGGCCTTCATCGGCGATAGCCCGGCAGAAGGCAATGCCGTCTCCATCCGGCAATTCCACATCCAGAAGGATGATATCTGGATCGGTTTCCGAGAGGCAGCGCCGCGCATCTCCGAGCGAGTAGGAGAAATCCACCTCAACCTCGTGCGTTTCTAGATATTCCGACAGCCCTTCCGCCACATCGAAATCGTCCTCGATCAACAACACGCGGATCGACCAATCCTCGTCCAACTTGCTCAATGCGCCAGACTCTGCAGTTCGAAGGCCCGCCATAGTTCCCATTCCATTGCTGCAATGAGGGAATGAAGCAGGATCAGTCGCTTGTCCGCATCCGGTAACGCCTTCCGAGTATTCTTCGCCGCTTCGAGTCCCTGTTCATAGTAACTTGCCAAGACCTCTATCGCTTCCTCTTCCCGCGTTGCCTCGCGTTGAACGGGTTCATGTCCCATCGCGCGAACCATCTCCTCGGCGACCGACCAGGTCGACCAAGGATTCTGCCCTGTCACGAGACGCCCGTCGACCACAGTGTGGTCGAGGTATTTCTGCGCTTCTGTATAATGGCTGCTTTGATCGCGCAGAGCATCTTCTAGGAGAAATGGAAAAACCTCGCCTGCGTTCGGAATGAGAAAAATCTCCTCCTCGTTCGTGAATCCCGCAACCGACTTATCAACCAGGAAGGGCGTGCCATCACTCAGCCGAGCACCGACTAGGGCAGCGGGACCGTGGCACACCGCGCCGACCACGCCGCCTCGTTCGTAAATATGGACCGCCAGATCCTCTGCCTCGGGATTGTTGCCGAAATCGAACATCGCGCCCTTGCCGCCCACGAAATACACCGCATCATACTCGCTGCTGTCCACATCGGTAAGGCGCCGGGTAGCATTGACGAGTCGCTGCGCTTCTGGATCGTTCAGAAACGCATAATCCGCTTCGGTCAGCTCTTCATCAATGTTCACTGGCGCACGACCGCCCTGCGGGCTGGCGATCTCCACGTCGTATCCATTTGCTCGGAATACGTAATATGCTCTCGCAAGCTCTGTAAGCTCATAACCAGCGTTGATCGCATCCCCGGCTGTCGTAGTGCTGGTGACCACGGCAAGGATGGTCCCGCGCTTTTCCTGAATGCCATCGGAGAGGAAAGCGAGTTGACCCGGCATCGTCCGCGGATCGGCTAACCTTTGGCTGCTCAGGTCGAGGCTGTTCCACCAAAGGGCACCGCCGAGCACAAAGGCGGCGAACAAAACCAGTGTCGCCTTAATCACGGTTCTGAGAACACTTTTCATGAATATCAGCCATCCTGGGTTGCGTTGAGGATGGAATATCGGATCAATGTAAAATGAAACTCAGTCGGTCGTGCTTAGCCTCACGTGACTTTGAAAATGCGAACCGCAAGCTAATAGCGCTCCATTACCTCCTAAGCCACTAATGGGAATATCACAGATGGGGCCGAATGCGGAATGTCTGCATACAGTAAGATTATCGTGCAAAGCCGCCGCTAAGCATCACAAATGCTGTTGTCAGCAACTCGACGATGATTTGACCCCGGCATTCGTCGCGCTATGGAGCTGCTGCAATGCAGCAATACCCGCTCGCACCTCCTCCTTCGCTTGACGAAATCCGATCCGATGGTGCCGCGGCATTGTTTCTCGATTTCGACGGTACGCTGGTCGATATTGCACCAACCCATAATGCGATCGAGGTCCCTGCGGATTTGAGCCGGGATTTGGAGTATCTTTCTTCCCGGCTAGAAGGCAGGCTCGCGCTGGTTTCGGGTCGTTCGCTGGAGGACCTTGCTTCGCACATCGGAGAACTTGCCATAGCCCAAGCGGGGTCGCATGGCGCGGATAGCAGGCTGGCTGATGGATCGCGGATAGGCGCTGAACCGCGCACCATGCCGCTAGAAGCGGTCGAGCAACTCAAAGCACTTGTCGAAGGCGACGATGGACCAAGCCTCGAAATCAAGACCCATGGCGCCGCGGTTCATTACCGCGCCCGGCCCGAAATCGAGGATGAAGTCATCGCAGCCGCCAGCGAGATTGCCGCTCGGCACGGACTTGCCGTCAAGCGCGGAAAATGTGTTATCGAACTGCTGGCCGACACCAGGAACAAGGGCAATGCGGTTCACTCCTTGATGGCCGAAGCGCCTTTTGTCGGATCGCGACCGATCTTTATTGGGGACGATTTCACCGACGAGGACGGGTTTGCTGCAGTAAAGGATTTCGGGGGACTGGGCATATTGGTCGGGGGTTCACGCGAGACCTTGGCTTGCTATCGCCTAGAGAGCCCGCACGAAGTCCACCGCTGGCTTGGCCTGGAGATAGAATGACAAGCAGCCTCGAACTCTGGCCGATCGGCAATTGCCAGGTCTCCGGCCTGCTCGATACGACCGGCTCGATCGTGTGGGGCTGCGTACCGCGCGTCGATGGAGATCCGGTGTTCTGTTCGCTGCTCAACGGAGATTTGCGCGATCAGGGGCTGTGGCAGTTCGAGCTCGAAGGGCAGGTCAGCGCGCGACAAGGATATATCCGTAATACTCCCAACCTGTTGACCACGCTCGAGGCGGAAGACGGCAGCGCGGTCGAGATTCTCGATTTCTGTCCGCGCTTCGAACGTTCGGGCCGGATGTACCGTCCGGTTGCTTTCGTGCGGATCGTGCGGCCGATAGCTGGTAGTCCGCGCATCACCGTGCGGCTCAAGCCGATGCGCGACTACGGAGAAAAACTCGCCAAGGGAACCAATGGTACGAACCATATCCGCTACCTCGTCGGTGACCAGGCGCTCCGCCTCTCGACCGATGCTCCGGTGGGCTATGTGCTTGAGGAGAGAAGCTTCCGCATCGAGCAGGATACGCATTTTTTCCTCGGCCCGGACGAGCCATTCGTGGGCAATCTGCGCGAAGAAGTACGCCATATGGAGCAGCTCACGCGCAAATATTGGCAGCACTGGGTAAGGGGCCTCGCCACGCCCTTCGAGTGGCAGGACGATGTGATCCGCTGCGCGATCACGCTCAAGCTGTGCCAGCACGAGGAAACGGGGGCGATCGTGGCGGCGCTGACCACTTCGATCCCCGAAGCCCCGGGCAGCGAACGCAATTGGGATTACCGCTACTGCTGGATTCGCGATTCCTATTATACAGTGCAGGCGCTCAACAGGCTGGGCGCGCTTGACGTGCTAGAGAAATATCTCGGTTACTTGCGCAATATCGTCGACCAGGCTGCAGGTGGGCAGATCCAGCCGCTTTATTCGGTGATGGGCGTGGCCGAACTGGAAGAGAATATCGCGGAAGAGCTCGCGGGCTATCGCGGCATGGGCCCCGTGCGGGTCGGGAACGCCGCCTACAAGCAGGTGCAGCACGATGCCTATGGCCAGATCGTCTTGCCGACGGTGCAGGGTTTTTTCGACCGGCGTCTGCTGCGGATGGCCGACGAATCTGATTTCGAAAGCCTCGAGCAGGTGGGCGAGATGGCCTGGGCGATGCACGACCAGCCCGATGCTGGCTTGTGGGAGTTTCGCACCCGGCAGGAGGTGCACACCTATTCAGCGGTGATGAGCTGGGCGGCCTGCGACCGGCTCGCCAATGTCGCCGAGCGCCTGGGCAAGGAAGATCGACGGACTTTCTGGCAAAACCGCGCCGACGCAATTCGCGAAAAGGTACTCGCCAATGCCTGGACCGAGAATGGAGGAGAGAGTCATTTTACGGCCAGTTTCGAGAGCGACTATCTCGACGCCAGCCTGCTGCAGATGATCGAACTAAGATTCATCGATCCGCACGATCCCAAGTTTGTTTCCACCTTCGAGCAAATCGAGAAGGCGCTGCGGCGCGGCGAACACATGCTGCGCTATGCTGCGGAGGATGATTTCGGCGCGCCGGAGACTGCATTCAACATCTGCACCTTCTGGCTGATCGAGGCGCTGGCGATGTCCGATCGCAAGGACGAGGCGCGCAAACTGTTCGAAGCAATGCTGTCGCATCGCACGCAATCGGGGTTGCTGAGCGAGGATCTCGACTTTGAAACCGGCGAGCTGTGGGGGAACTTCCCCCAAACCTATTCGCTGGTGGGTATTATCAATTGCGCTGGCCTGCTGTCCAAGAACTGGAATACGATCCGTTGACCTGCTCATGAGCCGTCTTGTCGTAATCTCGAACCGGGTCGCCGTCCCCAAGGCGCGGGGGGCGGCCGGTGCGCAGGGCGGATTGGCAGGCGCATTGCTCGCCGCGCTCAAGCCGCAAGAGGGATTGTGGGTCGGATGGTCGGGAAACGAAAACGACAATCCACCGAGCGCGCCTCATATCCAGACCAATGACGGGGTCACGACCGCAACCATCGATCTGCACCCGCAGGACGTCGAGGAATACTACAACGGTTATGCCAATTCGACACTATGGCCACTATTCCACTACCGGATCGACCTGACCGAGTACAGCCGCGAGACGGGCAAAGGCTATGAGCGGGTCAACGACCTCTTCGCCAATGCGGCAGCGCCGCTGATCGAGCCCGACGACTTGGTGTGGGTGCACGACTACCACTTCATTCCGCTGGGCGAACGGCTGAGGAACCAGGGCCTGAAAAACAAGCTCGGTTTCTTCCTCCATATTCCTTGGCCGCCGACGAGGCTGCTGGTGTCGCTACCGTACCACGAGCGGTTGGTGCGCGCGTTGCTCAAATATGACCTGATCGGCTTCCAATGCACCGAATGGCTCGAAAGTTTCCTGCATTATTGCGTCAAGGAGCTGGGCGCACAGGTGGATGAACGGACCGGCGAGATTACCATCGAGGGTCGAACGACCACGGCGCGCTCCTATCCAATCGGCATCGACTACGAACATTTCATGGAAGAGGGCCGCTCGCGCGAAGCAGGCCAGGCCGAACAGCGCATCATTGCCAGCACGCGCGACCGCACGGCCATGATCGGGGTCGACCGGCTGGACTATTCGAAAGGCCTTCCCGAACGACTGGAAGGGCTTGCTCGCCTGTTCGAGCGCTATCCCGAGCGTGTGCGCGACCTTGTCTTCATCCAGATTGCGCCGCCCAGCCGGGAAGATATCGGTTCCTACCAGCGCATCCGTGAGACGCTTGAGCAGAAGACCGGCGAGATCAACGGCGCGTATTCTCAGATCGATTTGGTGCCGATCCGCTACGTCAACCGGGGACATTCGACGGCCGAACTCTTCGGCATATATCGCGCCTCCAAAGTCGGTTTCGTCACGCCGCTGCGCGACGGCATGAACCTCGTTGCCAAGGAATATATCGCAGCACAAGACCCAGACGATCCCGGAGTCCTGATCCTCTCTCGCTTCGCTGGGGCAGCTCAGCAATTGACCGAGGCATTGCTGGTCAACCCGCATAGTCCGGACGAGCTGGAATCGGCCATCCGCACCGCGCTCGAAATGCCGCTGGCCGAACGCAAGACCCGCTGGAACAAGCTCAGCGAGTGCGTCCGCAACGAGAATATCTCCAGCTGGACCGCGAGTTTTTTGGGCGACTTGCGTGATGCCAACTTATAGCGCGCGGCGACCGCCAGCTTCGCGGAACTAGAGGCGACTACTTTGGTCGAACACTGAAAGTCAACTCGTTGAAGGCTTTGGGGCAATAACGGATGATCGTCGACCCACGATTTCTGACGTCAGCATTGCGGAACAAGCCCGGCCACCTGCCGTTCTATTGTTACGCAGGGCCATCCTGCGTCGAGCGGCCTGTCTTCACGTGCTGACCCTCCCAACGGTGGGCAGGTCGTTCGCTTCCTCTACCGATGCACTGTTAGGTTCGCGGAGATCATTTTGCGTTGCAGCAAAGAAGCGTGAGCTGAGTCCCGACTATAGTTTCCGCGCCTGATGATTGCCTGGCGCGACGCTGCCAAAAGAAGCGAGTAGATCACGCTCTCCCCGAATTTCGGAACAGTAAAGTCGGTTCGCTCGTAGATAGGGTACACCGATGGCGCGCAAGATGCCGTCGCCTTAGTTTCGACAAGCCGACATTCTCCATTTGGAGCATCCGCCATCGATCCTTCCAGGAGGAGTAAATGGCAGAAACGATTGAGAAAAAGCAGAAGCAACATGTGATGCTGTCCCTGCGCGAAAGAGCTGGAGAGGACCCGTGTTTTGCAAGAGAACAAGGCCCGGACCTGGTTTCATCGACACATGTGACAGGGACTGCGGTCTATCGACCGAATGGCACCAAGATCGGCCGTGTCGATCGCGTGATGATTGGAAAGTACAGCGGTCAAGTTCAATACGTATTGATCAGCTTTGGAGGGTTCTTGGGCATCGGTGCCGAGTTAAGACCAGTTCCTTGGGAAGCGCTCGTCTACAGCAAGGATCTGGGGGGCTTTGTTGTCTCCGCGGAAGACGATGTTCTCGAGTCAAGTCCCTATCTCGAAGGGAACGAAGAACCCAATTGGAGCAGCGCCTACGGGCAGTACGTCTTCACGCACTGGGGACTGGCTTACTGAACGATGGAGCTTATTCTTCTTATGGAGAGAAGTCGCGTAGAGTAGCGCATCTTCGGCGCCCAGCCCTCTGCGCCAAGCGGTGACAGACAGCGAGTGCTCCTTAATCTAATCGAACACGGAGATGACCAAAACAATGATGCTCAAATTACTCAGCAGCGGCACCGTCGGTCTTCTCGGCTATTTGATTTGGTGGAAGCGTAGGCAGCCAAGAAACGCGGCGTATGCCGACCATCAACCTCAGTTTAGTCATAGAGACGTGCGTGATGCAGGGCCACAAGCTATGCGTGATCCGACCGACCGAGAGTGGACCGAAACTGATCAAGACCTAGATGAAAGTTTTCCCGCGAGCGATCCGCCTGGCGGATATTGAGCGGGCGCGCCTACTATCCCACTGCCGCTACCGAGGTGCTCCTGTCAGCTTGATCGACGGACGGCACACGGATCATCTTGAATGATGGAGTGTGGCGCCAAGTTAACGCGGCGAACCGCCGGACAAGCTTCTGCCCTTCATAGTCAGTCTTCAGAAAAATGCCCCGCCTCAAGCCTTGCCAGGGGCGGGGTTGCCAAGTTGAAGGCCAAAACAAATGCTCGGGCCTTTCGGGTCGCATTTTGACAGCTAAGCGATCGATGAGTGGTGTTCAAGCGGGAAGGACTATGCCGCCCCAAAGTCGCACTTTTGCGGCGAGTGTTGTTAATACCGATTATTTTGGCCAACTCATCCAGCGAGTGCGCGGGCAGTTCGATCGATCCGGCCGTTACAGCCGAACATACTGCATTTCCATTTCTGTCAGCAACCCTCGCCTTCCAGATCAAAACTACGAAAGGCGATCATTACTCACTCAATGGTTGAAGCTTGGGCCCGTTAGGCAACACGGCAAGTCCACCATCGTCGTCAGCTGCGACTGGCGTTCCGTCAATAAGCTGGTAGCTCCGTTCTCCGGAAATCCAGTGAACGCCTCCCAGAGCCTGAGCCCGTATATATTGCTGGGTTTCCTGGACGGTATGAACGGCTCCGTCAGGAGCTTTCATTCTTCGACTTGTGGTGATGGTCTTCTTCAATGCTTGCCTTCTGCGCTTTGAACGGCGCGACCGAATTGCTTTTTCGAAACCAATCCCTCGGTCGTCCGGCGACGACTAAATCGATTCTGCGGGCAAGAGCGCGACTGCGTTCGCGCCCTTGGCGGCCTGCAGGAATGTTATCTTTTGTGCGATTTCATCGGCCTTGGCATTAAGTTCATCTCGGTCACGCGCATGCTCTGCGGCGGAAGCGTCGATGAGTGTGCGCTGGTGGAGAGAAAATAGTTCATTCAAATGCATGCTCATTAGCATAGCATAGAATGACTGCGCCTCGGATCGATCCGTCCTTCAAGCTGAACGTACTACCGCGCAATAATTGCGCAATCCCGCCTTCGAAGACTTCAAATGGCGCGAGCGCTCAGGGCGCACTTGGATTGGAGGGGAGGCAAATCGGTGGTGCACCAAATTCGAAATCAATTCAGCGCATCTGAATGACCAACATTATCGCGATCAGTATAGCAAAGCCTATCATGATGAGTTGGTAGCCGCGTCTCATTGGATTGCCCAAAAATCATCCCCGAGACGGGTCAGCTCTGCCAGACGCTTATCATCCTCATGGAGAATTGCTTTTCTGCCCTTGGGTTCATTTTGCAGCACATTTAGCGCGGCAAAGCTGCTGATCGCATCGAATTCCATGCGTCGTGCCGGACCGAAATCGTCGTCTTCGAATATGAGGGTATAGGTGGGGATAGTGGTGCTCCTGCATCCTCCTGGATGCTTCGGCATGTCTTGTTCCCAGAGACCGGAAATTGGCGGCGAGAAAAAATCTATGACCTTGAGCCTCAAAACATGTCGTTCGGGATTCTCCACCAACAGGCTCAATCAGGTAGCTAACTGCTTATAGCATGATCGAGAAGTGATCGCGAATCGGAACAAGGAGCCCGCAGAGTTCGCGCGTGGAACCAATGCTTGAAAATGGAAACCGGTGAAGCGATTCTGGGATCAATGCGAAAATCCAACAAAGGGATGATTCTGCTATGTTTTCCTCGAGTGCGAAAACGGGGCGGAGGAACGATCATGAGTGCCAAGGATTCAGTTTCAATGCGCGCTAGTCGATTTCGCGTATGCCAAAAAGAATCGAAAAGTATTGGCTAAAGGCGGCTACTAAGTTCGCGCAGAAGAGCAGAATCGAGAACTGGCTTCTCCATCAGCACGCTGTGCTCGACCCCTTCTGTTTCCCAATCGGCTTGGCTGTCCCCAGTCATATAGATGACCGGTAGCTTTTCCAGTATCGAACGGGCGTGGCGGGCTACACTCCACCCATCGGCACCTTCGCCCAGCCGTATATCGGTGATGAGAGCGCCAAGCTTGGCTCCCAGCTGATTGATCAGATTGTTTGCTGAAGATGCATTTGAGGCTGTCTCGACTGCATAACCTGCGGTTTCGAGCGTGTCTTGCAGGGCGATCCGGATGAGCGGTTCGTCCTCCACGATCAGTATGTGCGGTGGGCCCGTCATTTCATACCCGTATTCATTGCGCCCGATTCGTCATAGAATCGCCCGATAAGCGGTCTGGTTCCGTCCCATTCAAGAATGACGCAGCATGTTGCAAAATCGACACATAAGGAATTATCTCTGCAAATGAGCACATTCGAACTAATCGTAGCTTCCCAATTGTCGTGCTCTGGTGGTTCATTCGACATCCTATCTGAAGAGGAGTAAGTTCACATGGCCGAATGAGCGGGACCGTATCGGCTGACCGGATTGAACCATCGATCCGGTGACATTTGTCCCGCTCGAAAGGGTCTCAATGCAACGCCTCGCGCAATTCGACGTCAGTCGACAATTCATTTCACGACCGGCCAAGATCACCTCGCAGATCATGTTCGGCGGATTTTGTGCAGCTGCCATGATCGGCTTGCGAACGCTATTCGACATCTGGGCTCCGACCTCGGGACCATTTGCGCTGGTTTATCCGACCTTACTGCTTGCAACGCTCTATGGTCATTGGCGCGCGGGCATCACGGCGATGATCGTCTCGTTTTTTTGGGCGTGGTATTTCATTTTGCCCGCCACAGGGTCGTTGGCATTTGTCGATCCGACCGATCCACAGCGCGTGATTCTAAATGCCTTGTGCTGCCTCGTGGTGATCATCTTCGCCGAGGGTTTTCGCAAAGCGGCCAGCATCACGGTTGAACAGATCCGCGAATCAGCCGATCGCAGACTGATGTTGCTCGCCGAGCTCGAACATCGGACCAAGAACAATTTCGCGCTTGTCGCAAGCATGCTCGAAATCCAGAAGGGGAGGCTCACGGACGAAGCCCTGCATGGTCCGCTCGACGACGCAGTCGGTCGTGTTCGGACCTTCGCCGATGCTTACAGCAATCTCGACCTGGAACATGCCGAGGAAACGACGGTGGCCATGAAGCCATACCTCGAGCTACTGCTCGATCGAATAGAACGTGCAGCGATCCCGAAGAACGTTAGCCTATTCCGCGAAATCGAGAATCTAATCGTTCCCCGCGATACAGCGGCTGCGATAGGGCTTTACCTCAACGAGGCGATTTCCAACGCGCTCAAATACGCCTTTCCCTCCGGCACTGCGGGCGCGATCGGTGTGTATTTCAACGTCGATGGCGCTCATTGGCACTTGTCCGTAGAAGACGACGGTGTGGGTGAGGCTGCCATCAAGGATGGCGCCGGGGGCCTGGGCTCAAAACTGATGACGGCATTTGCGAGCCAGGCGCAAGCAGAGCACGACGCCAGGCCGACTGCGAAGGGCTTTCGTGCCGAACTGACGGCCAGGAACGCGGATTTTCGGGAATCGATTGGGAATTGAAGCAGCAATAGATTGCCAACGCGACGGGCTAGATCCGCTCATGCAAGGCCGCAGCTCCACCCATTTTTAAGCATGAAAGGGCGCCGCAGCTGACGGATGGGTCTGCTTCAGGAGCGGCGGCGCCCCCCATCGCTCAATTTCAGCCCAGCGCTTGGCATTTGCCAAGCTCTGTTGCACCTAGGCGCCCGACATGATGCCAATCGATGGAAAAGCCTTATGACAAGCGTTGTCCATGGACAGCGTGTGGCCCTCGACACCTTCAATCCAAAAATTACGTTCCATTTCCCAGACTGCGACGTCACTCATAAAATGCCTCCAGTATTCCATACGAGACAAGGACCTGAAGCGCCGCCGGGTCGAATAATAGCAAGTCATCGTTCTTCTCCTGGATCGACATGGCCGTGGGGAATGTCCGCTTTCGGGAACTAATATCTCGAAGTGCTACGTCTTACATTGGGGCGCAAAGCGGACGCTGATATGGAGACGAGTAACGGTCAGACTGACAGCACCGCCATCACTTCCTCGGCAAACGAGATAGAGGGCGATAGTGGTGGAACTCGGGCGACGAAGCTCAGTTCTGCCCTCATGAACAGCAAACTCATCGCGGCGGGCGCCGCATCTGCCCTATTCGCATCTTTCTTGGCTGGATGCGGCTCGAACGAGACACCCGCTCCGGACAGCGAGCGCGTGCAGGCCCCGGCTACCGATGGGTCGGCCACGGGCGCTTCCGGTAAGGCTGGCGCTCCTCACGCGGTCGAAACCAATCCCGTCGGCGATCCCGATGCGCCTGATATTGCGGGCACCAATTGCATCGAAGAACTGGCGTCGACGGCGAACCAGCCCAAAGCGAGGATATCCATCCAGCGCGTGGAAGTCGACGAGACCGGGCCGACCCATTTCCTCATGATCGAGGGTGCAGAGGCTCCCTGGTCCTGCAAGACGCTGCCCAACGGCAGCGTGACCGAGCTCATGTACACCCAGGAAGGCTAGGTGTGACCGACGGACACCGCCTTCAGGATTAAGCCTTCTCACCTGATTTGGGCGGTTTGGCACAGTCCCAATTATTACTGACAAGCGTCGGTGCCCCCAACGCCACCTCGGTTCAGACCGAGACGTAGCCGCCGTCGATGACCAGTTCGTCGCAGGTCATGAAGCTTGCTGCATCCGAGCACAGGAACACCACGCCCCCAGCGATCTCCTCGGGCTTGCCCATGCGGCCCATCGCATGGCGCTGGCTCGATCCGGCCGCAGCGGTTGCCGCATCAGGCGCAAAACCCAGCTCGACATAGCGCTCGAAGATCGAATTGAGCAGGCCGGTATCGACCCCGCCCGGGTGAACGCTATTGACGCGTATCCCGTATCCGAGCGCTGCGAATTCCGCACCCATGCACTTGGTCAGCATCGCGACAGCCGCCTTGCTGGTGCAATAGGCCGCATTGAAAGCAGCTCCGCGCAAACCGCCAATGCTCGAGATATTGACGATCGAGGCACCGCTCGCGCGCGCCTTCGCCCCCTCGTGCAGCAGCGGCATCAGCGCCTGTGTACCCAGGATGACGCTGTCGACATTGACCGCGTTGACGGCATGGAACTGCTCAAGCGGGGTTTCCTCGAACTTGGTGACGATCGAAATGCCGGCATTGTTCACCAGCGCATCGAGCTGCCCGTATTCTTTCGAGACAAGGTCGCGCACCGCCTCCCAACCAGCACTGTCGGTCACGTCGTGGCGCAGGAAATGGTCGCATTCCAGATGATCGCCGCGCTCGCCCAGGTCTGTCCCCACGACCTGCGCCCCGGCAGCCTTTATTGCCTTGGCAATCGCGCTGCCGATGCCACCATTGGCCCCGGTCACCACGCAAACCACACCGTCCAACCCAATCGTCATTCCGCCCCCTCCGGTCAGGCAATTAACGAGAGGATTTCTAGCAGACCCGGCAAAATCGAGATACATCGAAATCGATAGGAATTGGGCAAGCGCGAACACTCGCGGCGAGATCTGCGCCGCTTTCGCGCGCCGCGCTTCCTGCCAAACTCCAGGACCGGGCCTGCAACGCACCCATCGGATGTCGCGCCGGGCAACCAAAAAGGGCCCGGCGTTCAGCCGGGCCCCTGGTTGCCCTTCACCCCCCAAAAGTGAAGAGCGGCGATCAAGTTTGGAGCGAGAGCGTTGCTCCGTCCCCGATCAGAACTCGATCGTCACCTCCGCACCGTAGGTGGTTGGCGCGTTGATCGTGCCGAAGCTCCAGAGCGCGAAGGTCGGAATGGGTTCCGTGCTGCCCGGCAAGACTCCGAAGGTGGTGCCGACATCCAGCACGTGCTGGAAGTAGTCGGCGCCGGTCAGGTTCCGCCCGAAGATCGAGACCTTGAAGTTCTCCGCCTTGTACGAAACCGACCCGTTGAGAAGCCCGAAGCTGTCGATCAGCCCGGGATTGCTGCCACCGGGCAGAGCCGTGTGCGTGTTGATGGTATTGGCGACGATGTAGTAGTCGTCCTTCAGCGCGTAATCGGCGGCAAAGACCAAGGAGTCGCCATTGCCCAGGACGTACTCGTAATTGACGTCTGCCTGAACCGTCCAATCGGGCGAACGACGCAGTTCGAAATCGGACTTGTCGATCAAGGCGAGATCGCCTGCATTGGGCCCTGCCAACAGCGGCGCCTGGTCGAACCATTCGTCGTAGCTTGCACTGAGATGACCCACTGACAAGCCGAAGGTCAGGCCGTCGGTCGGCATGATCCGGGTTTCGAGTTCGAAGCCGCTCAACGACGCCGCTGCAGCGTTCTGCACGATTGTGACGGTTGCCCCGCGCGGGTCGGGGAAGACGACGTCCTCCTGCTTGTCCTTGTATTTGGTATTGAAGTACGCACCGTTCACGATCAGGCGGTTGTCGAGCCATTCGCTCTTGAAGCCGACTTCCCAGTTCTCGACCGTTTCGGGGTTGTACGGCCCGAGCGTCAGGATGTTGTTGCCGCGGCCGTTGAAACCGCCCGAACGGAAGCCTTCCGAATAGGACGCGTAAATCAGTTGATCGCCAAAGTCGTAGCTGAGGCCGATCTTGGGAGTGAATTTTTTCCAGGTTTCCCGCCCTGTGGCGGTGCCCCCGCCAGGAATGGCGTTGTCGAACGAGGGGTCGGCGCGCCGTTCGGCGCTGCAATCGCCGTAGGAGACCAGAAACGTACGATTGTTGCGAGGACCTTGGCCGAGTCCGCCGCAGGCGGATTTCTTGTCGACCAGGTAACGGCCGCCCAGCGTCAGCGTCAGACCATCGAGAATCTCCCAGTCCAGCTGGGCGAAGGCCGCATAGCTCTTGGCACTTTGCTGGTAGTCGGTCCCGCCGACCTCTCCGCCGAAGAAGAAGGTCTGCTGATTGATATTGTAATCGCTCTCGAAGTAGTAGAGCCCGGCAACCAGCTGTGCCGCACCCAGATCGCCGTGATAGCGCAATTCGGCAGAAAGCTGATCGATCTGCTGTGGCCTGATCGTGTTGAACAGGGTCGCCGCCACGGCGTCGAATTCCTGGATCGCATTCTCGTCCGTGTCGCGATAATTGAACACCGCGTGGAATTCGTGGCCGTCGGCAAACTCGTAGCGTCCGTTCGCCGTGATCGAATGGGTGTCGAGCCTGGCATCCTGCTCCAGCGATGTGGTCGTGCGCCGGTGGAAGCTGGCATCGCTCGCTGGCGCGCCCAGGCCGGGGCTGCCCGGCGGGAAGCCGAACAACTGGTTGACATCGGTCAGCGAGGTAACAGGCCGGGTCGGCGTCCGATCGCGGATGTAATCATAGACCAGCGTTAGCTCGCCGCGATTGCCAAGCTCGAACTCGACCATCGGACTGATCATCAGCAGGTCGTTGTCGCCCTCGTCCACACCGCGAGTGATATTCTTGAAGTAACCGCCGCCATCGAGCCGCACCGCCGCAACCTTGGCCTTGATCGCGCCATTGGCGAATGAGGGGAGGTTGAGCACGCCCTTGATGTCGAACTGGTCGAAGCGACCGTAAGTGACGCTGAGCTTGCCCCCCATCTCGCCGGTTGGCCGATTACGACGGACATGCATCAGGCCGCCGATGGTGTTGCGCCCGAACAGTGTACCTTGCGGTCCGCGCAAGACTTCGATGGTCTCGGCATCGAAGACATTGAGTAGCGCGCCAGTGGTCGATGCCAGGTATACGCCATCGAGGAACACGCCGACCGGCGGATCGAAGCTTTTCTCGACATCGTTGAGCTGGATACCGCGGATCGAGATCGCCGCGGTTCCGTTGCCGAGGATCGGGTCGACCACAAGGTTTGGCGCGATGCTGCCGAGGTCGAGCAAGTCGCGGCTGAACTTCTGTTCTATCAGCTCCTCGTTGAGCGCGGTGACAGCGATGGCGACGTCCTGCACGTCTTCGGCGCGGCGGTTGGCCGTGACGATGATCTGACCGAAGCCGCCTTCCTGGGCTTCGGCAGCCTCTGCCTCACTGTCATCCTGCGCCCATGCAGGCGCAGCCGTTGCGAGCAGCGCGAGCGCGCTGACCGATGCCATAGTATATGGAAATGCGCGGAGCTTCACGTCAATCCTCCCCAATTGACCTTTCGATAAGTACAAGACATATATCGATTTCGATATAAGTCAATTGCGGCGGTTCGGCTTTTCTACACACGCTATCAAGATGGATAGGGCCAGCCGGGGAGAGGAGAAAATCCAATGACTCAGGCACGTGCTCTCGCCGCTTTTGCGATCGCCTTGTTGCTCGTTTCCTGTGGTGACACGGCCGACTTGGTCGGCGGAGAAACGCTGGGATCAACCGACGAATTTGCGACGGGCGAAGGGCTGATCGCTGATCGCGACAGCCTGCCAGGTGCAAAGCTCTATGCCGAGAATTGCGCCTCTTGCCATGACGGGAGCGTACCGAAAGCGCCGCACTTCCAGTGGCTTGAAATGATGTCGCCCGCCTCGATTGTCGCCGCGCTGAGCGGAGGCGTGATGGCCGAACAGGGCGCGATGCTCTCCGAAGATGAGAAGCTACGCGTGGCCGAATATATCACCCGGGTGGACCTTTCGGACGGACTGCCTGACGTGAATTATGCCGCCAAGTGTAAAGGTTCGGCAGCCCGGTTCGATCGCGCCAAGCCCGCCGTCCAGGCCGGCTGGGGCCACGATACGCGCCGGTTCGTTTCTTCGGCGCTCGGCGGCCTCGAGGGTGGCGATCTGGGCGAACTTGAGCTCAAATGGTCCTATGCATTCCCCAATGCGACCAAGGCACGCTCGCAGCCTGCGATCGGCTATGGCGCAGCCTACGTGGGCAGCGACGACGGTACGGTCTATGCCTTCGACCTTGAGACGGGCTGTGCGCGTTGGACTTTCAAGGCTTCCGCAGAAGTCCGCACGGGCATCGTGCTGGTCGATGGTGCTACGCCGATGGTCTATTTCGGGGATCTCACCAGCAAGCTCTACGCCGTCGATGCCCTGACCGGCGAGCAGCAGTGGTCGCGGCGAATGGACGACCACCCCAGCGCCACGCTGACGGGCACGCCGGCGTTCCATGACGGCACGCTATATGTACCGGTATCCTCGCTCGAGGTCGTCCCGGCGGCAGATCCGAATTACGAATGCTGTACCTTCCGCGGCCATCTCGACGCAATCGATGCCAAGAGCGGCGAAGTGAAGTGGCAGTTCTGGGCCATTCCCGAAGAGCCCAAGCGTAGCGAGAAAAACGGCAAGGCCAGCTACGCCCCGTCGGGCGCGCCGATGTGGACCAGCCCGACCGTGGATCCCAAGCGCGGCGTGCTCTATGCCGGGACCGGCGAGAACTATTCCTCGCCCGCTGACGGGAACAGCGACTCGATCTTCGCAATCGACCTTAACACCGGGCGGCGCGTGTGGCACCGCCAGACGATCTCGGGCGACGCGTGGAACGTCGCCTGCATGATGGAGGACAATCCCAACTGCCCGCCCGAACGCGGGCCGGACTTCGACCATTCCTCTTCGCCGCTGCTGATCGATGTGGGTGGCGGCAAGCAGGTGCTTGCGGTCGGCCACAAAAACGGCATGGTTTATGGGCTCGATCCCGACGCCAAGGGCAAGGTTCTGTGGGAGACCAAGATCGGTCGCGGCAGTATCCAGGGCGGCGTGCACTGGGGCATGGCGGCCGAGGGCACCACGGTCTATGTCCCGATCAACGACATGAACAACACGCGCAATGGCGATCCGCTCGATCCGAAAGCGGCTCGTCCGGGAATGCATGCGGTCGACGCGCGCACGGGCACGAAGCTGTGGAGCCAGGTACAGAAGAACGTCTGCGGCGAAGGTCGACCTTTCTGCGATCCGGGCGTGTCGGCTGCGGTGACGGCGATTCCCGGAGCAGTGGTCGCCGGACACATGGACGGCTGGATCAGGGCCTACGATCGTAAGTCCGGCAAGCGCTTGTGGGAGTTCAACAGCGCCAGACCGTTCGAAACGGTCAATGGCATGAAGGGGCGCGGCGGGAGCATGTCCGGGCCGGGCGCAGCGGTCGGCGACGGCCATCTCGTGATCAATTCCGGCTACGGCCTCTACCAGCACGAGGCCGGGAATGTGCTGCTGGTATTCGCGCCCAAGCGCTGATCAGTCGGCGTTACGGGCGAAGTCTTCCGGGCGGTCGAAATCGGCCAGAAGCTCCGCGTCGCAAGGGATGGTGCGGGCCGTCCGCAGCAATTCGCGCGCGCCTTGATCGCCGGTCAAAGCGATCAGCGCTGCAAAATGCTCTTTGCCGAACACCGCTGGAACCTGGGCCCGATCGCCATTGGCGGTGGCGACGATGTCGCCATCGCTGCGAGCAACGCCATCGAGTAGCGCTAGGAAATGGGCCTCAGGCACCAGTGGCATGTCGGCCAGCGCAATGAGGCAGGCATCGAGATGGCGCGGCAGCAGCGCCTCGACCCCCAGCGCGATCGAGTGCGACAAACCCAGCGCCGGATCGGGATTGGTGACGGTTTCGAATTGCTCGGGCAGCTGCAAGCGGCTGTCCTCGCCGACCACGGCGATATGCGCAGCGAAGGGCAGGGCAGCGAGCGTATCGGCGGCATGGCGAGCGAGCGGCTTGCCGCGCCAGTCCTGCGCCAGCTTGTCCTGCGGTCCGAACCGCCGCGATCGACCGGCGGCGAGGAGCACCAATCCCACGTGGCCCACGCCGGTCATCGAGCCACTCCTGTCGCGAGCGGGTTTATATCGATATCGATAGGTATTGGCATTACTGCCGACATGCCATAGGTTTGGGTGTAAGACGAGGGTGGAGAAGGAGAGCCAAGCGCCATGACCGAAATTTCGCTGGAGGTGAACGGCAGGCCGACAAAGCTCGATCTGCCCGACAACACGCTGCTCATTCATGCTTTGCGCGATCATTTGCGGCTGACAGGCGCGCACTTGGGCTGCGACACAAGCCAGTGCGGTGCTTGCACCGTCCATGTCGACGGCAAGGCGGTGAAGAGCTGCGCCATGCTCGCGGTCCAGGCCGACGGGTGCAGCGTCACCACCATCGAAGGGCTGGCGAAAGAGGGCGAACCGCTCCATCCGATGCAGCAGGCCTTCCATGACAATCACGGGTTGCAATGCGGCTTCTGCACGCCTGGCATGGTGATGGTCGGACTCGATATCGCGCGGCGCCACGGCAAACCCGATCCGGCAACTGTACGCGAGGAACTTGAAGGCAATCTCTGCCGCTGCACAGGCTACCAGAACATCATCGCCTCTATCGTCGAAGGGGCGAGTAAGATGGAGGGCCGGCCATGAATATTGCGGCTACCAGCGTGAAATTCGGCCAGTCGGTCAAGCGGCAGGAAGACGGCCGCTTCCTGCGCGGCAAGGGCAAATATGTCGACGACATGATCCTGCCGGGACAGCTCTATGCCGCCTTCGTGCGCTCGCCGATGGCGCATGCGCGGATCACCGGGCTGGATATCGAAGGTGCCTCAGGAATGCCTGGGGTCCGCCGCATCCTGACCGGCCAGGAACTGGTCGACGCGGGCCTGCCCGCGCTGCCTTGCGGCTGGGCGATCACCTCGCGCGATGGAGTGCCAATGAAGGTCGGCGTGCGCAATGCGCTGGCGGTCGACCGCGTCCGCTATGTCGGCGAGCCGGTTGCTCTGGTCATCGCCGAGACGCAGGCGCAGGCGCGCGATGCGGCTGAAGCCGTCATGGTCGATTACGATGACATGCCTGCCCTGGTCGACGTGCTCGATGCAACGGCAGATGACGCGACACTGATCCATGACGAGATAGCCGGAAACTGCGCCTTCGATTGGGAACTGGGCGATGCAGCCGCGACCGAATCCGGTTTCGCCGGAGCTGCGCATCGCGTCGCGCTCACGCTGCGGAACAACCGGCTCGTCCCCAATGCGATAGAGCCGCGCGCAATCAACGCGCAATGGGATGCGGGAAGCGAAGAGCTCACCGTCTACATGACGCATCAGAATCCGATCGGCATGCGCATGTTCTATGCTGCCGCCTTCGGACTGGCATCGGAGCACAAGCTGCGGATGGTTTCGCCCGATGTGGGCGGCGGTTTCGGGTCGAAGGCGCACAACTATCCCGAGGAAGTCGCGGTGACATTCGCATCCAAGCTGGTCGAAGGGCCGGTCAAATGGACCGCCGATCGCAGCGAGGCATTCCTAACCGATGCACATGGCCGCGATCACCTGACCGATGTCGAACTTGCGCTCGATGCCAAGGGCCGCTTTCTTGCGCTCAGGGTCGATACGCAGGCCAATGTCGGCGGCTATCTGTCGAGCTCTGGCTCGCTGGTGCCGACCTACATGTATGCGACCATGCTTTCGGGCCAGTATGCGATCCCGGCTATCCATGCGCGGGTGCGTGCGATCTATACCAACACCTGCCCGGTCGACGCCTATCGCGGCGCCGGGCGACCCGAGGCGGCCTATGTGATCGAACGGATCGTCGATGTCGCCGCGCGCGAGCTCGGAATCGATCCGGCCGAAATCCGGCGGCGCAATTTCATCCGCCAGTTCCCGTACCAGACTCCGGTCGTCTACGAGTATGACTCGGGCGACTATGAGAAGACGCTCGATGCGGCGCTCGAACTCGCCGATTACCGCGGGTTTGCCGGCCGCAAGGCCGAGAGCGAGGCGCGCGGCAAGCTGCGCGGGCTCGGGCTCGCCGCCTATGTCGAGGCCTGCGGCATCGGCCCCTCGGGCAAGCTAGCGAAGCTCGGCGGCGGCGCGGGCATGTGGGAATCGGCCGAGGTACGCGTGCATCCCGTCGGTACGGTCGAAGTGCTCACCGGCGCGCATTCGCATGGTCAGGGCCATGCGACGACTTTCGCGCAGATCGTGTCCGACCGCTTCGGTGTCCCGATCGAGAATGTCTCTGTCATCCAGGGCGATACAGCGCGCATCCAGGCGGGCACCGGCACCTATGGCTCGCGCGCTTCGGTCGGCATGTCTGCGACGCTGCGCGCCTGCAACCAGATCATCGAGAAGGGCAAGAAGATCGCCGCGCATCTGATGGAGGTCGATTACGACGCGGTCGAGTTCGAGGACGGCATTTTCTCGAGCAAGGACAGCAATGTCACCATCGCCTTTGCCGAAATGGCCTTCGCCGCGCATGCCGCATCGGGCTTCCCGACCGACGAGATCGAGCCCGGCCTCGTCGCGACCAGCTTCTTCGATCCGCCCGAGTTCACCTATCCGGCGGGCGTCTATGTGTGCGAAGTAGAGATAGATCCCGACACCGGAACGGTCGAGGTCGCGAGCTTCTGCGCTGCCGACGATTTCGGCAATGTCGCCAACCCGATGATCGTCGAAGGCCAGGTCCACGGCGGGGTGACACAGGGCATCGGACAGGCGCTGTGGGAGAACGCGCTCTACGATCCCGACACCGGCCAGCTGATGTCGGCGAGTTTCATGGACTACGGCATGCCGCGTGCGGGCGGCGTCCCCGAATACAAGCTCGTCTTCAGTGGCACGCCATCGCCGAGCAATCCGCTGGGCATGAAAGGCTGCGGCGAGGCTGGCGCGATTGGTTCGCCGCCCGCGATCATCAATGCGGTCTGCAATGCGCTGGACGTGCGTCATGTCGATATGCCAGCGACGCCGGAGAAGATCTGGCGGCTGTGCCAACAGGGGGAGCAGGGCTGATGTACGAGTTTACCTATCGCCGCCCCAGTTCGCTCGATGAGGCCAAGAGGCTGATTGCCGAGGAGGACGGACAGGCGCTGTCGGGCGGACAGACGCTGATGCCGGTGCTGCGCGCTCGCCTCGCCATGCCTAGCATGCTCGTCGACCTGACCCGGCTCGACGAGCTCAAGAGCGTGAGCATGGAGGGCGAGCGCATCGTCATCCTTGGTGCGACCACCCATGCGGAAGTAGCGAGCAATCCGTTGGTGCATGAGCATTGTCCGGCACTAGCCGCACTCGCTGGCGGGATCGGCGATCCGCAGGTGCGCCATCGCGGCACAATCGGCGGATCGGTCGCCAATAACGATCCGGCGGCCTGTTATCCCAGTGCCTGCCTTGCGCTCGATGCCGAAATTCGCACCGACCGGCGCACGATTGCGGCGCGCGATTTCTTCACCTCCATGTTCGAAACTGCGCTCGAGCAGGGCGAGATCGTCACGGCGGTGAGCTTCCCCGCCTGCCGCGAGGCGCATTACGAGAAGTTCCCCAATCCCGCCTCGCGCTTCGCGCTGATCGCGGTCTTCGCCGCGCGGCTGGGTGGCCAGACCCGGCTTGCCGTGACGGGTGGCGGCACGGGCGTATTCCGCTGGCAGGGCGGCGAAGGGGCGGCGGACCAGGGCGGCGATCTCGCCACTGCTTCGCTCGACGAGGCGCATTTCACCGGCGATCTCCACGCCAGCACCGCATATCGCATGCATCTCACCCGGGTAATGGCGCAGCGCGCGCTCGCCGCAATCGGCTGACAAGGATATTGCACACCAATGGAAATCAAGGGTTCCTATCACCTGCCCTGCGAACCGCAGCGCGCCTGGGAAGCGCTCAACGATCCCGAATTGCTCAAATCATGCCTGAAGGGTTGCGAGCGGCTGGAGAAGACCGCCGACGACCGGTTCGAGGGCACGGTCCAAGCCAAGGTCGGCCCGGTCAACGCACGATTCAGTGGCTCGCTCACACAGACCGAGGTCAATGCGCCGCACGGCTGCACCATGGTGTTTGAAGGGCAGGGCGGGGTCGCCGGTTTCGCCAAGGGACAGGCCGATGTGTCGCTCGACGCGGTCGATGGCGGGACGCAGCTGTCCTATCTCGCCGACGCCAAGATCGGCGGCAAGCTGGCGCAAATGGGCGCGCGTTTGGTCGAAGGCACTGCACGCTCGATGGCCGAGGATTTCTTCGGCAAGTTCTCTGCCGCGCTTGGCGGTGATCAGAGCGCGGCAGTTGAAGCGGCGCCACTTGCTAAGGAAGCGCCTGCCGAACCAATGCCCGAGCCGGCGGCTTCGGGTTCTGGCCGTATCTGGCTTGCGCTTGTCGCGCTCCTGGTCGCGCTGCTGGCCATCTACTGGCTGACGTGACACAAGCGCGCCCGTGTTCGACGCGCCGCGCATCCTCTCCTTCCTCAGGGACTCGCTGACACGGGGGCAGCGCGCCTGCCTCGTCACCGTGACCGACGTCACCGGCGCATCGGTGCGCAATCCGGGCGCGCATATGGCGGTGGTAGAGGACGGGAGGTTCTCGGGCTCGCTGTCGGGCGGCTGTATCGAGCAGGCGGTGGTGGGCGAGGCGCTCAAGGCGATCGAGGCCGGGATGCCGCACCGGATCGCATATGGCGCTGGCACACCGATCATCGACATCCGCCTGCCGTGTGGCGGGCGGGTCGACCTGCTGTTCACTCCTCTGTGCGACCCCGCGATCGTCGAGGAATTGCTCGAGCGCCTGGACGCGCGCGAAGCGGCTCTGCTTGCGCTGCCGACCGGAACGGAGCCGGCGCAACTGCGCGAAAGCGGCGAGACCGGCTGGGATGGCGAACATTTCCTCGTGCGCCATCATCCGCCGCTGCGGCTGGTGATCGCGGGCCACGGCGGCACGGTGGAGACACTGGTCAGGCAGGCAGCCGCGCTCGACATCGAATGCTGTGTTGCAAGTCCCGACCCACTGATCGTGGAGGCCCTGGCCTCTGGTGACGCTCAAACGCAGCTGCTGGGGCGGCTGGGCGAGCCGCTCGGCTTTGCGCTCGACCAGTGGACCGCTGCCGCGTTCTTCTTTCACGATCACGACTGGGAAACCGCGTTGATGGCAGAGGCGCTCGCCTCGCCCGTGTTTTACGTGGGCGCGATGGGAAGCCACGCCACGCATGAAAGCAGGATCGGGCTGCTGCGAGATGCAGGCGCCGCGGAAAGCGCGATCGATCGCATCGTCGCGCCGATCGGGCTCATCCCCTCCTCGCGCGATCCGGAAACGCTGGCGCTCTCGGTGCTGGTGCAGGTGGTCGACCGTTACAACGCGGTGATCGGCGCGCAATTCAGTCCTTCGCGCGATCCCTGAGAAAGCGATCGAGCACAGCGGTGTCGTAGAAATAGGGCAGCATCCGTTTGATCTTGCCACCCTCGATTTCGAAAAGTTCGGCGACCGGCATGATGAAGTCCCCATCATCGCTGTCGAACACGAGGTCGAGCAGTGAGACCACTTGGCTTTCATTGGCTGTCATCGACTTGAGCTGGACATCGCGCGGCTGCAGCGCCCCAAGCACCGAGCCGAACACTCTCTCAAGCGCATCTTTGCCGCGATAGGCACCACCGAAGGAGAGCCCCGCCGGTTCGACGATCTCGAAATCGTCGCAGAGCAGCGTTTCCAGTTTCGCCCAGTCGCTCGCGAACCCGCAATCATAGACGCTCTGGGCGAGAGCAATGTTCTCCTGGTGACGCGACAATCCGGCCCCCCCTCAATCTTCCTTCAATTTGAAGCTTTGCAAGGCGAGATCGGCCCGCTTGAGCGCGGCACGGACGGTTTCGATATTTTCTTCTCCGATCGATTCCATCAGCAGGCCGACAACCTGCTCGCTGAGCTTGTTCGCCTGCAAGGCAACCTCACGCCCGTTGCTGGTGAGCGAAACCATGCGCACGCGTGAATCCTGCTTGCCCTGTTCGCGCTCGACATAACCGAGCTTTTCGAGCCGCTTGATCTGATGCGAGATCGTCGATTGGGGCAGGGCCATGAACCGCACGATTTCTCCGGCCGGCAGAGGGCCGTGTTCCAGCACGACAACCATCATGCGCGACATCACCAGGTCGACGCCCCAGGTCTGGAAGTAGGGGTTGCAGACCCGCGCCATTTGCGCATTCAATCGGTGCGTGAGGAACGAGACACGCTCCATCAGCGGCGGCAATGCTATTTTGGTATCGGTTCCGCTCATCGGGTTCCCCCCACAGGGCCTTCTGTGTCTTGCTCGAATTTCGGATAGCGCCCCAGTAGGGGCATTAACAATGCCGCGATAGCAAAGAATCCCGCGGCGACCATGAAGCTGGCGTCGTAGCTTCCCGTGCGATCGTGGACCGTCGCAAACAGGAATGGCGCGGTCGCGCTGCCGGTCGCCAACGCGGCATAGGCGAGCGCATAAATCTTCGAGTAGTGGGCCAGGCCGAAATAGCGGGCGGTGAGGAACGCGAGCAAGTCAAGTTCGGCGCCCGCAGCGAGGCCGAGCAGAGCACAGGCAATGAGCAGCGTGGTCGGATCGGTCGCATCGCGCAAGATGTAGCTGGCGGCAGCGGGAAGAAGCAGGACGACCGTCGCGACACCCGGAGCCCATATCCGGTCGACCACGAAACCTACGAGGATGCGCCCGGGGATCATGGCGATGCCGATCGCCCCGGCAAAGGCTGCGGCGGCCTGCGCCTCGATACCGCGATCGATCAGCGCGGGGACGAGGTTGGTCAGCGTACCGGAGATCGCCAGGTAACCTAGCAGGATCGAGAGCGATAGTACCCAGAACCGGTAGCTGCGCAGCGCTTCGCCGAGGGAAAGTCCGGTGAGATTGCGCGCTGAATCGCCCCCTGCGGCATTGTTCGGGTCGGTACGCAACCAGAGCCACACCAGCGGGAGGGCTAGGGCGACCGGCAGGAGGGCGGCACCCCGAAGCGCAAAGCGCCAGCCGCCATATTCGACCAGCACGACGATGAAGCTGGGGAGCAGCAGCGCAACCAGCGCCGTGCCGACGAGCGCGAGGCCGAGCGCGGCGCCGCGCGCTTTCTCGAAACTGCCCGAGACAACGCGCGACCACAGCACCGGATTGGTGCCTGCTCCCAGGATCGCGCTGGCGGCGAAGCCGAGATAGAATATGGTCAGCGTCGTAGCGGAAGAAGCGATCAGCAGGCCGAGCGACACGCCGATGATCGATGGCAGCGCGACAACGCGCGCGCCGAAACTGTCGATCATCCAGCCGGTGACCGGCGCGGTGAGCGCACCGAGGCCCGAGCTGAACAGGATGGCGAGCTGGATATCCGCCCGAGCCCAGCCAAGGTCCGCTTCGATCGGGCGGGTTAGCGGTCCGATGGCGTAGAAGGGGAGGGCGATGGCGCTCAGGCCCACGCCGACCGCGCAGGCGACCAGCAGCGTCCATCCGCCCCTCAGCTCCTGCCAGCCAGCGGCGCCGCTCAAGCAGCGCCTCCGAACTCGAGCCTTGCCTCGCCCAGGCCCGGACATTCGAGGTGATAGGTCGCGGAAGCTTCCATCGCGATCGCCGGACCCATCGCGCCGGTCAGAATGATGTCGCCCGCCTGCAGTTGCCGCCCGCGCCGGTGCGAGTCCACGACGAACCAGCGATAGACTTGGAGCACGCTGCCAAGACAGGCCGAGGCGCGTCCTTCGCTGATCGTCGCGCCATTCGCGGTGATCACCATGGTCGTATTTTCGAAATCGGCGTCCGCTGGAGCGACCGATTGCGGCGCACGCATCAGCCAACCGCAGCAGGCATTGTCCGCCGTCGCCCCGCCGATCGCGCGCGGCCAGCCGAGGAAACGTGAATCCGCGATTTCATAGGCCGCGCTGACCGAAGCGAGCGAGGCGACAAGCTCGGCATTGCTTGCCCCGGCTTGTGGCACGGATGCGAGTTCGAGCAGTATCTCGCCCTCGATCCGGGGGCTGATCACGGCGCCGGGGGGCAGGCTCGCGCCATCTTCCAGCATGGTGTCGGCATAGATTACCCCGATCATCGGCTCGCTCGCGCCGAACATGTCGAGCGCGGTCTGTGACGTAAGGCCGAGCTTCCAGCCGATCGGCTTGCGTCCGGCCTTTACGAACAGCGCGTTAAGCGCGGCCTGGATCGCGCGCCCCCGGTCGACGTCGCGCGATGCGGCAAGTTCGGGCTCGCAGTCGATCGCTTGCCGGTCGCGCCAGGCCACGAACAGCTTGTCGGCGATAGTGTCGGCGTTGCTATCCATGAGGTCAAACCTCGATCGCGATGGTTTCGCCTTCCCAATCGCGCGCGGCATCGGCGACGGCTCGATAGAAATCGTAGAGCGTTTCGTTGACGCGGTAGACCTCGACCATGTGGCCGAGTGCGGCGGTGGTATCGATATGGGCTGCGCCGCGCTTCTCGGGCGTCACCAGCTCGGTCGCGACCTCGTGACCCTGCGCGCGATAATGCGCGATCATCGCGTCGTAGTTTTCGGGGAACAGCGCGAGGTGGTGAAGCCCTTCCTCGCTGGCCGCATACATATCGCGAAATGCCGAGCGGTTGCTGCAATGCTGCATGACCAGCTCGATCTGAAGCGGACCAGCCTGGGCATGCGCCGCGCTGATATCGAGCGCGCTGGGCTCTCCGCGATAGCTCACCGGCTCGAGCCCGATGTGACGCCGCACGAGGAAGGGTCCGATCCCCATCATTCGCGCGAAACGCGGCATCGCCTCGTCGATATCCGCGACGTGGTAGGCGACTTGCACGAAGTGCTGACGCTCAGGCGTGCTCGACGGCGGTCGCAAGTCCCTCTCCCATTGTATCGAAATCGATACTTCACCCCCGGAACGTTTGATGTCAATAAGCAGGGGACATGGGAGGAATAGCGGGCGTGACGCAGGATCAGACACCGGAAGCTGTGGTGCGCGCCTTTGTCGACGCCTGGCGTGGTCCCGATCTCGACCGCGTCTGCGCGCTGCTGGGCGAGGACATTGCCTATCACAACATTCCGATGGAGCCGCTGACAGGCAAACCGTCGGTGGAGGGCTATCTTCGTGCAGCCGGGCCGTTCGAGGAAAGCGACTGGGAATTGCTGCACATTGCCGCGGTGGGCGAGCATGTCCTCACCGAGCGGGTCGACAGGATGTTGGTTGGCGGCAAGCGGATCGCGCTGCCGCTGATGGGCATTTTTCGGGTATCGGGCGGGTTGATCCGCGAATGGCGCGACTATTTCGACCTCGCCATGTATCGTGCCCAGATGGGTTGAAGGGAGTGAGATTGCGATGAAACTGGGCCTTGAAGGGCGCACCGCGCTGGTGATGGCGGGAAGCCAGGGGATCGGGCTCGCTTCGGCGCAGGGGTTCCACGCGGCGGGCGCCAATGTGGCGATCTGCGCGCGTTCGCAGGGGCCGCTGGACGAGGCTGCCGCCAGCATGCCCGGCTGCCTCGCCATGACCGCCGATGTCACCAGCGAGGCCGATATCGATGCCTTCGTCGCCGCGACGAAGGAGCAGTTCGGTGCGGTCGATATCCTCGTCAACAATGCGGGCGGGCCGCCGCCCGGCTCCTTTGCCGAGCTGGGTGATGACGACTGGGCGAGGGCGGTCGAACTGACGCTGATGTCCGCCATCCGGGCGACGCGTGCGGTCCTGCCCGGCATGAAGGAGCGCGGCTGGGGGCGGATCCTCAATGTCTCTAGCTTTGGCGTGAAGCAGCCGGTGCCCAATCTCACGCTGTCGAACAGCATCCGCATGGCGGTGCTCGGCTGGGCCAAGACGCTCGCCAACCAGGTCGGCCCGGACGGGATCACCGTCAATACCGTCTGCCCCGGCTGGACCCGCACCGCGCGGGTCGAAAAGCTCTTCGCGCAGCAGTCGGCGCAGACCGGCAAGACTGAGGCAGAGATCGAGGCGGGCCTCGTGCAGAATATCCCGCTGCGGCGCGCGGGCGAAGCGGAGGACATCGCCAATTGCGTCGTCTTCCTCGGCTCAGAGGCGGCGAGCTATATCACCGGGACCGCGATCGCCGTCGACGGCGGCGCGGCGCAGGGCTACGCATGAGCCTCGCTGACGCAAAAGTGATCGACATCCACGCCCATGCGGTGCTGGAGGAGACCTTCGGCACGGCGGGCACATTCGGCCCCGAGCTGACCGAAGAAGATGGCGTGCCCGTCTTCCGCATCGGCAGCTACAAGTTGCGCGGCGTAAAGTACCGCGGCAGCGCCTTCATGGACCCCGAAGTGCGGGTTGCGGCGATGGACCGCGCAGGGATCGACTGGCAGCTGCTCTCGCCCAATCCGCTGACCTATTTCCATTTCATCCCGCCCGTCGAGGCGGCCGATTTCTGCCGTCGGCACAATGACACCATGGCTGCGTTGGTGGCGGCTCGCTCGGATCGTTTCGGAGGCGCGGCGGCACTTCCGATGCAGGATGTGCCCGCGGCCACTGCTGAACTGCGCCGCGCGGTGACCGAGTTGGGCCTCAAGGCCGGCTACATCGGCACCGACATGCCGCACGGGTTCGACGACCCTTGCATGGACGCATTCTACGAGACCGTCTGCGAACTGGATGTCCCGCTCTTCATCCATCCCGCGCCCGCCGGGATCGATGGCCCCGCCGCCAGCCCCGCGCTGGCGAAGTACGAACTCGACATCATGCTCGGCTTCACCATGCAGGAATCGATCGCGGTAGCGACGCTGCTGTTCGGCGGAGTGCTGCATCGCCATCCCACCCTCAATATCTGCATCAGCCATGGAGGCGGTGCGCTGGCGCTGGTGTGGGGGCGGCTCGAGCATGCGGCGCACAAGCGCGCCTGGGCGCCCGATCATCTGCAGCGCGACGGCGCCTTTGCCGAACAACTCGGAAGGCTGTGGTACGACATCCACATGCATGACGATCGCGCGGTTGAGCTGCTGGTCGAGCGGGTCGGGACGGACCGCCTCGTCTACGGCACCAATTTCGCCGGGTGGGATGCGCCCGAGACATTCCGCGTACCGACGATGGACGTACCGCTCGCCGACAACGCGCGGAGACTGCTGAGGGGATAGGTCATGGACGAACACCGCACGAGCAACCCGATCCTGTCGAGCAGCAACCGCCTGAAGCTCGGCCTGTTCGGGCTCAATGTCTCGAACGGCTGTTCGATGGTCGAAGATCCGGCGACGCTCAATGTCACATGGGACGAGAGCAAGCGCATCGCGCAGACCGCCGACCGGCTAGGATTCGAGGCGATCATCCCGGTCGCGCGGTGGAAGGGTATGGGCGGCAAGGTCAATTTCAACCACCGCAATTTCGAGACCTTCACCTGGGCGGCGGGGCTATCGGCGGTGACCGAATATTCCTCGATCTTCGCGACCTTCCATGTGCCGACGGTTCACCCCGTCCGCGCGGCGAAGGAAGTGGCGACCATCGACCACATCTCAGGCGGGCGGTTCGGCCTCAACATCGTCGCAGGGTGGAATTACAAGGAAATCGCGATGTTCGGGCTGGAGCAGCGCGAACATGACGAGCGCTACGATTATTCGGACGACTGGATCGAGATGTGCAAGGCGCTGTGGACGCGCGAGGAGCCATTCGATTACGACGGGCCCTTCTTGCAATCGCCGCAGCTCTATTCGCAGCCCAAGCCGGTGCAGCGCCCTTGGCCGGCGCTGATGAGCGCAGGCAACAGCGCGCGCGGGCAGGAATTCGCGGCACAGCACACCGACGTCAATTTCGTCGTCGCGCAGAATATCGCCAAGGCGGGCGAGATCGCGGCGCGCGGGCGGGCGCTGGCGAAGGACAAGTTCGGACGAAAGATGCAGGTCTTCGGCCAGGCCTATGTAGTCTGCCGCGAGACCGAGAAGGAAGCGCAGGACTATATCCGCGAGGCGGTGGAGAAGCGCGGCGACTGGGAAGGTGTGCGAAATTTGCTCGACGTCCTGATCCCCAATTCGAAGAGCGCGCTGGGTGACGGGTGGGAAGCGATGGCCGCCAATCTCATCGCCGGTTACGGGGCGATCCCTTTGGTGGGCACCAAGGAGCAGGTGGTCGAAGGGCTTGTCAAGTTCGCCGATGCTGGGCTCGACGGGCTGACGCTCAGCTGGATCGACTATGATGCCGGCCTTGCGCAGCTCGAAAGCGAGATACTGCCGTTGATGCGGCAGGCGGGCCTGAGGGAGTAGCGCGATGCGCGCGATCGAGGGCATGTCGGTGCTGGTGACCGGCGCGAGTTCGGGCATTGGCGAGGAGACCGCGCGCTATCTCGCTTCGCAGGGGGCAAGGGTGACCGCGACCGCGCGGCGGCAGGACCGCCTCGACGCACTCGCCGAAGAGATCGGCCCCAACTGCCGGGTAATGGCGGGAGACGTCACTGTCCAGTCGGACCGCGAAGCGATGATGGCGGCGGCGCTCGACCATGGCGGTGGGCTGGAGGCGCTGGTCAACAATGCCGGGGCGATGTTCCGCCAGCCGGTCGATGGCTACACCGAAGAGCATCTGCGGCAGGCCTTCGACACCAATGTCATCTCGGGGATGATGCTTTCGAGCATGGCGGTGCCGCATCTGGCTGAACGGGAAGGCTCGATCACCTTCATCGGCTCTACCCACACGCGGCGCGCCTTTGCCGGGGCGAGCCCCTATGCGACCGCCAAGGCCGCGGTCGAGGGGCTGACGCGGGTCATGGCGGCGGAGCTTGGGCCGCGCCAGATTCGCGTCAATTGCGTGCTGCCCGGTGCTGTGATCACCGAACTCAATACCAGCGCCGGGGTGATGAGGCCGGAAGATATCGAAGAGCGCTATGTTGCGATCGCGCGCGAGCATGTGCTGGGGCGGATCGGCACGGCGCGCGAGATTGCCGAAGCAATCGAATATCTCATCCGCGCCGAATGGGTGACCGGGGTCGCGCTCGAAGTGGACGGCGGGATCGGGCTGGGCGCCTCTGCCGGGGTCGCGACCAAGCCTAAGTGATCAGATTCCGCGCGTGACGCCGAGGCCCATGCCACCATCGACGGTTAGGCTGGTACCTGTAGTGAAGTCGCTCTCCATGAAATAGGCGACCGCCTGCGCGATATCCTCGCCCTGACCTAGCCGGTCGATGGTTTGGATCATGTTGAGCGTCTCGTAGCGCGCCTTGGCCTCTTCTTCGCTCACCAACCCTGCGCGCACGTTGATTTCGGTGAGTACACTGCCCGGGATCACGCAATTCACGCGAATGCCGCGATCGCCCAGCTCGGCGGCATAGACCTTCGCCAGCGTTTCCACCGCCGCCTTGGTCGCGGCATAGGGCGACGCGCCGGGAAAGGCGCGCTGGGTATGGACCGAGCCGACGAAGAGCACGAGGCCCTTGGTCGCCGCGAGGTGAGGCGTGGCCAGCCCGGTCAGCATCATCGCGCCGACGACATTGGCATGAAAGATGGCGAGCAGCTCCTGCTCATCCAGCTCCTCCACCGGCCCGCGCACCATATTGCCGGCATTGTTGAACAGGCAGTCGAGCCGCCCGCCCGCGTTGTCGACGGCAGCCTCGACCATGGCAGCGCGATCTTCGGCGCTGGTCACATCGCCCGCGATGCCGTTGCAGCCAATTTCCGCGGCCTTTTCCGCGATCCGGTCGGCGCGGCGGCCAGTGATCGTGACCTTTGCTTCGCGTTCGGTCAGGTAGCGCGCGGTTGCTTCGCCGAGGCCCGATCCGCCTCCGGTGATCAGCACGCCTTGACCTGCAATCTCACGCATCACCCGTTCCCTTCAACCATTCGAGTTGGCCCGCAATCAGCTCGCGGTGCCCAGCCGCGTTGATCGATCGCGCATCGTGGCCGAGCGCATCGACCGCCACACGACCTGTTCGGAAATGCCTGACCCACGCAATCGGCTGCGGACCTTCATCGATCGCGCAAGTGGCAAGCACTGTGCAATCCTCTTGCGGGTCGAGATTGTGGTAGGCTTCGTCGAGCAGTTCGAACTCTGCCGGGCCCGATGAGAGCTTTGTGCCCGCATCGGTCAGTCGCACGGTGATCCGCCCCATCGGCGGGTGGTGAGAGCGCCCCCAGCTCCAGCCGCCTCCCATGACCTTGCACCACCGTGGTTGAGTGTCGAAGCAAATGGTGCCGACATGCTGGACATATAGACGTCCCCCGCCTGCGACATAGGTCTCGATCGCGTCCATGTGCTGATAGGGTAGGGCGTAGGCATACTCGGCGCGGTCCGGCGCATACTTCTCATGCTGCATCATCGACCAGTGAAGAGCATTGACCGCAAGCAGTGCCGGCCGTTCGGCCAGTTGCGACACCGCCGTGTCGATGTCGATTTCGATCTGCGGTGACCAGCCGGCTTCGGCGATCAGCTCTGCCAGGGCAGGGGAGGAATCGTGGAAGGGGTGCGAATAGCCTCCACTAAGCAGGATCGCCGCCCGCGACACTATTCGCGCGGCAGATTCTTGAGCACCGCATGCGTCACCCCGCCATCGACGATGAGATCGTGCCCATTGATGTAAGCGCCCTCGTGCGAATCGAGGAATGCGACGGCGTTGGCTATGTCTTCTGGCGTACCTAGACGACCGAGCGGAACGCCTTTGCTGCGCGCGGCGCGCACCTTGGGATCGGCGTAAATTGGGGTCGACATGCCGCCGTCGATGAAGCCCGGAGCGATCGAATTGAAGCGAATGCCGTTCTCGCCATATTCGAGCGCGAACTGCTTCATCAGCTGCTTCACCCCGGCCTTGCTCGCGGGATAGGCACCCGATCCGGGGCCGGGCGAATAGGCATTGATCGAGGTGAGCGAGATCACATGCCCGCTGCCACGCCCGGCCATGCGGCGCACGGCGGAACGGGTCGCCCAGAACACGCCCATCAGGTTCACTTCGATCACCGCGCGAATATCGTCGTCGCTCTGCTCGGCAAGCTGGCCGAAGCGCACGATCCCGGCATTGTTCACCAGCAGATCGGGCGCATCGCCAAAGGCGTCGAAGGCGCGCTCGACAGAGGCAGGATCGCGCACGTCGCAGGGCAGGGCGAACGCCCCGACGACCTCGCCACAGCGTTGCGCAACCGCCGCTTCATCGCGGTCGAGAATGCCGACGCGATAGCCCTTGGCGGCGAGCAAAGTGGCGATAGTCGCGCCGATGCCATTGGCGCTGCCGGTAACGATGGCGCTGCGGCTCATGTCATCTCCCTGGCGAACTGGATGGGATAGCGGCCCCAATTGGGCCGGACCGTCTTGGTGTCGGGCGTCGGCGGATCATCGGCGACCTTGCGCGCACCAAGCGAGAGCAGCTTGATCACGATAAGCGGGACGATGCCGAACTGCGCTTTCTCTGGCGGCGTTCCTGGCTTGACCAATACGCCCCCGTCCAATTCGCGGCCCAGGCAGTGATGTGTCCCGAATCCGAAACTGAGCCCGGTCTTCATCGCGCCTCTGGGTGCCGGTCTGTCCGGTTCGAAAATGTCGGCATCCTCGCCGAACAATTCCGGATCCCGATTGGCATTGAAAAAATCGAGAATGATCAGCTCCTCGACTTCAAGGTCGCCCGCACCCTCGATATGCATCGGGCAAGTCGGTGCACGCCAGGCTTCCGGGCTGGCCGGATGGAGGCGCAGGCTTTCATGGACGCAGTGCTGGACGAAGACCGGGTCTTCCAGCCGCTCCCAACGCGCCTCGTCATCGCCCGCCCAAGCGAGGATTTCCTCGATCGCGTGGACGACCGAATTGGCGGTCGAATGCGATCCGGCCTGCATGTAGAACCCGATCTCGCGGATGCGCTGCGAATGATCGAACTGCAGTTCGTCTTGCCCGCGCAGGATGACGGTCAGCACGTCGCGCGGCAGATCGTCCTCTTCGATTCCGCCAGCCTGAAACTGTGCCAGCAAGTCTTCGCGTCTGGTTATCGAGGGTGTCAGGAACACTGTGTCGAACTCTGCGATCGCTTCGCGAACTTCGGCTTCCAGCTCGGTCTTGTCACGGGTCGAATGAACCATCGTCGCCGCTTCGGAAAATTTCTTGGTGAGCCTGATTAACTGCTCGGTCTCCTCGACCGTTTTCAGCGGCCGGTCCACTCCGGCAAAATCGGCCGTGAGATTGACTGTAAGGCGATAGCCAAGCTCGATCAGGTCACCGCCACCGGCAGCGACAAATGGCGCCAGCGTGTGCTCAAGCGTCGCCGGGAAGACCTCTTTCTCGTAATATTTGAAGAAGTTGCGCCGGAATACGCGCGATTCGATCTCGCGCCGTTTGAGGTGCGGCTTGCCGTGCAGCATCAGCAAGGTGCCCTCGGTGATAACCGCACCTGCATCATACATCGCCTGCCGCAGATCCGGATTGCGCAGAGCTGCCTCGCACTCGCGATAATCAGTCAGCCGATGCACCTCCATCAGATCAGCGCCTCTTCGGGCTTGAACACGACGGGATATTCGGACCAAGTGATGCGGGTGATGGTCTCGTCCTTCCTCGGCTCGCCATCCGGATCGCGCTGCACGCCAAAGCGCAGCAGCGCTTCGACGATCAGCGGGACGGTGCCGTATTGATGGTCTTCGGCGGTGGAGTTGGGTCGCGATTCGACTCCGATCGCGAGATTGCGCCCGATGCAGGCGTGCATGCCGTAGCCCATCGAGAGGCCATAGGGCGTCTTGCCGCCAGACACTTCGCGATGCGGATTGTAACGGTCGGGATCCTCGCCAAACAATTCGGGATTGCGATTGGCCTGGCGCATGTTGACCACGACCTCCTCGCCTTCGGGCACTTCCTCGCCCTCGGCCAGCGTCACCGGGCAGAGCGCGCGGCGCTTGGCGACGGGGCTCGACGGGTGCAGCCGCAGGCTTTCGAACACGCAGCGCTGGATAAAGAAGGGATCGTCTTTGAGCAGCGCGATATCCTGAGGGTTCGCATCGAGCCATTCGAACAGTTCGTGCATCGCATGGGCGAGCGAATGGATCGTCGTATGCGCCCCTGCGAGCATGTAGAAGATGCCTTCCTGCAGGAACTGCTCGTCGGTCATCTGGAGCTTTTCCTGGCCCAGGATCAGCGCCATCAACACATCGTCGGGCAGTTCGTCCTTCTCCATGCGGCCCGCCTCGACTTCGGCCAGCAGAGCTTCGCGGCGGCGGCGTGAGGGCGTAAGGAAGCGCTCTTCGAATTCACCCATCGCCTTGCGGATGCGGGCTTTCTTGGGCTCGATATCGTCTTCGAGCGATTGCCCAAGCGCTGGCGCGAGGCTGAATTCCTTAAGCAGGCGCAGCAGCTCGCTGGTTTCCTCATGGCTGCGTTCGGGGCGATCAATCCCGGCGAAATCGACCGTCAGGTTCATCATCACCCGATAGCCGATGTCGACCAGATCGCCGCGCCCCGCCTCGAGGAAGGGCCGGATCGTTTCGTCGAGCGTGCGAGGCAGGAAGTTCTTCTCGTAATGGAGGAACACATCCTTGCGGAAGATCGTCCCTTCGACCAGCCGCCGAGCGCGGTGCTCCTTGCCATGCAGATTGACCAGCACATCGCTCATCATCAGCGCCGCCGCGTCATAGAGCGATTGACGCAGGTCGGGCTGCTTCAGCGCATGGACGCAGCCGTCATAGGTAGAGACTTCGTGCCCGGACATTACTTCCAGCCTAGAGTCGTTGCGCGGGTTGCGGGCAGGGTCGAGTAGTTCGAGACCCTCCACGATGGCAGCGGCGTGCGGGTGGGCAGCGGCGTCTCGGTGTCGATGCGCCGGCCTCCCTTGAAGATGTGCTTCATGCCGCCCGGCCGCCCAAGCAGTGTGACATCCTTGGTCACGTCGCCTTCGACCACGATGACATCGGCGATGCGACTTTCCTCGAGCGTGCCGAGCCGGTCCTGCATCTTGAGCGCCCGCGCGCCCTCGCGCGTGGCGCAGATCAGCGCCTGTTCGTGGGTCAGCCCCATGTTCTCGACAAAGACCTGGAGCTCGCGCCAGTGCCATTCGCCATAGGGCGTGATCGAGAAACCGCTCTCGGTACCGCACATCATCGGGACACCGGCGTCATAGGCGCGCTTGAGCTGGACGCAGCTTTCCTCGATCTCCTTGGCGAACAGGTCTTTCAGGAAGGCGCTCGATCCGATCTTGTCGCCATGGTCGGCCAGCACCGCCTGGAAGGTCAGCGTCGGCACGATCGGCGTCTTGTGCTCGATCACCGTCTCGAGCGCTTCCTCATCCATATAGGTGGCGTGGAGGATCATGTCGAAACCGGCGCGCGCCGCATCGCGGGTCGAGCTGGCATTGCGGCAGTGCCCGGTCACCGGGAGACCAAGCTCGTGTGCGGTATCGACCGCCAGCTTGAGCTCGTCGTAATTCCAGACCTGGATTTCGCCTTCGCCGCGCTGGCGCGGGATGAGGCCGGTGACATGGATCTTGATCCAGTCGACCCCGCGCTTCGCCTGGTTGCGGATTTCGGTGACGATCTCGTCCTTGGTGCGCGTTACCTTGAGATAGCCGATCGCGCCTTCGTCCGGCACCAGCATGCCCGCCGTGCCACCCACCGAAGTGAACAGCGCGTTGCCGCCGCAGGTCATGCGCGGTCCTTCGCACACGCCGCCCTCGATCGCGTCGCGCAGGTCCAATGAGACGCTGAATATCGTGTCGGCATCGAATAGGCTGGTGACGCCCGAGCGGAGCACTTTCTGGACATTATGCGCCGCGACCAGCGCCGAGAGTCCCTCTCGCCGGTGGAAGAATAATTCGTCGTTCGAATGCGGTTCGTCGAAGCTGATGTGGCAATGCGCGTCGATCAGGCCGGGCATCACGGTGCAGCCGCTGGCGTCGATGCGGTTCACATCGTTGCGCCCCTCGGCCCAGTCTAGCGCGGCCTGACCAGTGGCGGCGATTTCGCCGTCAAAGGCAATCGGCTGCACACTGGCGGCCGCGCCGGTAGCGTCGAAGACGAGACCGTTCTCGATGAGCGTGGACTGGTTCTTGGCTTCCATAACCCCTATCCCTCAGATCATTTATATCGAAATCGATATTTGTGACAAGTGATGTCTCGAAGTTTTCTAGAGCACCGTCAGACCAACTGCACCTCTTTCGAATTGAGGCGGCGTGGGCAGGCCGTTTTCATGCCTAGGCGCTGCAAGCCCGACAGCCCGTTCAAGCGCTTCAACTCATCGCCAGAGGTCGTCCGATTGGTTGTGATGCTCTACGTTGGGTTTCCGCATAGCTTGCGGAACGTGGAAGACTTGCTTGTGGAAGGCGGGATCGAATCTTTGATCGAGGCTGTACGGTTAAGGTCGAATAGGTTGGGCCCGCTTTAGCAGCGCACCAGCCGTCGTTTCCTTTGCCCCCGGTGATGATTGGACAAGGCAAGCTGTCAGGCGACGTAGCGCCTGCGGATTGCATCGGCATGCGATTGGATAGACCACACCTTGAACGGTGAATGATGATCTGCAGCCGGCAGCACGTATCGATGCGCCCATCGCTCATTCTGGGTTGTGGTGACTGCGACCGGAAGGAGGTTGCCAAAATGCAGACAGTCTCCTTCAAGCCCAAGTTGGCGTAGTCCGATTACGGCCCAAGACAGTGTGAAAGCATTTAGGCTCAGGTGCCGCAAGAGAACTCGAGAAAACAGGAACTATCTAGGTTCTCGCCAAGCAGGCGGCTCGCAGATTTCATGATCCTCGGTGCGTGAGGCGCAATTGCAAGTCCTCACTCGATAGGAGGATTTTTTGAAGCTACTCGACATCTCGTACAGCTTGGGTTGCTATCTATTCGGTGTTGCGTCCCTGGCCGGATTGATCCTTTTCGTGGGCGATCTCTATCTGCCTTGGACGATCAATGCCCCTTCACCCTTGTCGCCCCAGTTCGAAGGGGCGACGGCTATCTCGCCAATATTGGGCTGGTCACGATCTGGAGCCTTCAACATTCGGTAATGGCCGATCCCGGGTTCAAACGTGCGTGGACCAGGATCGTCCCGGCCCATTTTGAGCGCAACATGCGGAGTAAAGCCAGAGACGGCTCGGCGTTCTTCCTCTCGAGTTAGAGCCCTAAGGTATGTTGCCTGGAATTGGGTCCGCCTAAGGCGAATTCCATTACCCTCTTTCCTGTTGATCTACAGTTTCTAAGAAACCGGCGCGAAGCGTTGGTCGAGCACTCTTCTCCAAGCGGAGACGAGTTAGATTCGGACTTAAAGCACCGCCATTTATCGCATCGACAATTCTCTACCTGTAGGACTTCTCAGGAAGTCCGGTTTTTCGGTTTTCCTCCCTGACGAGCTTGCCGATGTGCAGGGCGTGGCGGCCGCCGAGTTCCAGAAGCTGCAACTCGCCTATGAAGTGCTCAAGGCCGCCGAAAAGCGGAGGGAATGGCACGGCTAGGGCTTTCCAGAGACAGCTAGCGACCCCAACTCGGACGAGCGTCGCCAAGGCCCATTCAGTAGTCTTGCAAGTGTGCAATCGGGATGTTGTCGTCGGATCGCATGCTTCTTAGACTGACGGTTCTCAGGCCCCCCATATGACACAACACTATCTCGAAACTGAGCGTCTCATTCTCCGTCGTTGGCGAAGTGAGGATGTTGCACCATTTGCTGCGATCTGTGCGGATCCGGATGTGATGGAGTTCATCGGCGACGGCTCCACCCGCACCGCCGGAGAGACGGTGAGCCTCGTGGCGAAGCTGGAACGCTTCTGGGAAGCTAGGAATTATGGCTTGTTCGCGATTGAATTGCGCGAGACGAACGAGTTTCTTGGCTTTGCTGGCCTGTCCGATCCCGACTTCATGCCGGAATTGCTTCCCTCGGTGGAAATCGGATGGCGCCTCGGCAAGGCACACTGGGGCAAGGGATATGCAACCGAGGCCGCAACCGCCGCGCTGGCCTTCGCAATCGAATCCCCAGATATCGAGGAAATTGTCAGCATCTGTCAGGTCGGCAATGGTGCATCCACCAGCATCATGAAGAAGATCGGCCTTGAATTCGATCGACGCAGCCTCGATCCGACATGCGATAGGGAGGTCTTCGTCTATCGCTTGCCCAGGAAGTAAGGCATCGCTCGCCGCGCACGGCGCGTGCCAGAGGCTCCAGCTCACCCATTAAGGGCTCACGGTCGCCAAGGTGCGGCGCGAGTGGCGGGGGTAGGGCTTGCTAGCGACCCGATTGCAGGCGATGGAATTTCGGCTTCTCAAGTGACAATCTGCCTCTGGGGAATTTAGTCCAATGGTCTTCGGCGGATTTCTTCGATTTCGTTCCTAAAGAGGTGGTAGCGTCGGTCGATTTCGAGCATCCTTGCAACCTCCGCGGGCCTCTCGCATCCAAATTCTGTGAGCAAGCCCTTCATTACGAAAAGCTCCCCTTTTTCTCTCGCCCCCATCCATTGATTGCGTTTGTCGGACTGGTGTATCCGCAGGTGGACCGGTTGCTCGCGAGGAGCGTCGCCGCTGCAGTCAACTAGCGGCTTCTCTAGGTTGGTTTCTCGCTGCCAAGGAGATCGAACGTCCCTACGCTGCCAGAACTGCAAGATTTCAATTTCCAAGGACGACATGCAATACCCAGCCGAACACCTCTTTGCCCCTAGCGCCTCACAAGCAAATGGTGGGTCCCCAACTTCAAGGGAATTTGTGTACGCGATGATATCGCGCAAGCTATGGAAGAGCGGCCCTTGTGAGCTAACAGCGACAATATATATCGTCCCGCAATCCTGACATTCGGTGTGGACCAGTGCGACCTCCGAAGATGCCACCAATCCTGGGTCGAACGACTCAAAACGGGGAATCCCTTGATGCCACCACAACGGCGGTTGGTCCGAATTGCGCAGAATATCGTGAAACTTCCGATGCATAACGAGACTATTTAGTCACCCCGCTCCAACAAAGCGTAAACTCTCTGAGAGCAGTCTCGCTTTGACTGCTTTCCACCCATTATCGGTTATTTCCAATTCGTCATTCCCTCGGACGCGAAGCAGACCGAAGGTCAACGCGGGAACCGAGGGTGGCGTAGCACCAAGGCCAATCTGGATCCCCGTTTTCACGGGGATGACGAGTGGAGTGAGGTCGCGATCTTCTTCGGCCGTGTTTCCTACTCGACGCGGCGGAGACATAAGATGCATCGCTCTTTCTCGCCGTCTGGTCTCTTTCGCTTGTCTCGCGAAGTTCCGCGTGCCCCATGACACTTGTGATCCATAGAGTGACACCTTGCGCCTGCGCGCGTCACACTTCGGCGCTCAAGGGTCACACTTGGCTCGGTGAAAGTCACACGTCAGGCCCTACAGTCACGCTTTTGCGTCGTAAGTTCACACAATGACGCTTTTCGCCCCTGGACCGTGTTCCATGTGTTCCATCCTGTTGGAATTGGGCACCTCGGCGCCCCTGAGCGGTCAGGTCTTTGGCCCGGCAAACCCCTTGCCGGTGGAATCGATTTGCGGGTTCGGGTTGTCGTTCCACCACGGCACGTCGTCATGCGGTCGCACATCGACCTCGTGGCTCCAGCAATTGCGCGGCTGCTGCGCGAGGTGCCAATAGGTCTCAGCCAGCGCGGCCGGGTCGATCATCCCGTCCGGCCCCTTCATGGCCTTGTAGTCCTCCCACTTGTCACCCAGCAGCTTGCCCAAAGTATCGGGAGCATTGACCGAGCCATCGACCACCACATGCGCGACATGCACGCCCTTGGGAGCAAATTCGGCATTGAGCGTCTGGCACAGCATGCGCCGCCCGCCCATCGCCGCAGCGTGGCTGTGTTGCCCGGCGTTGCCGCGCATCGCGGCGGTGGCCGAAGTCACCAGCAGCGTACCCTTGCCGCGTTCGACCATCGCCGGAAACATCGCATAGGCGAGGCGGAAGACGCCAAAACAGCCGAGGCGCCAGCCCAGTTCGAAGGTCTTGTGCGGCGTGTTCTCGAGCGCGCGGTTGCCGATCTGTGCGCCGAGATTGTAGAGTGCGCATCCGATCGGGCCGATGTCGCGCTCGATCCGTTCGACCAGTTCCTCCATCGAGCGGTCAGCCGCCGCATCGAGCAGCGTGCCGCTCGCCGAACCGCCCGCGTCCTCGATCTGCCTGACGAGCCGCTCCAGCCCGTCCTGGTCGCTACGCCGGGCGAGCACGGCGTGATAGCCACCCGCGGCAAAGCGGGCGGCGGCGTGGCCGCCGATTCCCGCGCCCGCTCCGATCACCAGGAATACGGGTTTGTCCTGTGCCATGCTGCGCTCTCCCAGTAGCGTAAGAGCGCAGACTAGGCGCGGGGTCAGACCTTGGCCAGAGCCTGGTCGAAGTCGGCGATCAGATCGTCCGGATCCTCGATACCGATCGAGATACGGACGAGGTTGTCGGTGATGCCGAGCGCAGCCTTGCGCTCATCGGGGACCGACAGATGCGTCATCGCTGCCGGGTGGCTGGCAAGCGTTTCGGTCCCGCCGAGGCTCACTGCCAGCTTGGCGATGGTGAGATTGTCGAGGAAACGGAAGCTTTCCGCTTCGCCGCCCTTCACGAACAGCGAAAAAGTGCTGCCCGCGCCGCTGCAATGGCGGTCAAAGATGTCCTGCTGGCGCGGGTCCTTGATGAAGCCGAGGTAGCCGAGCCCGTCGACCTTGGGATGGTTGCGCAGGAAAGCGCAGACCTTGGCGGCGTTCTCGCCCGCGCGCTGCATGCGCAGTTCGACCGTCTCGAGCGAGCGCAGCAGCATCCACGCGGTGTTGGGATCGACGATCCCGCCCATCGTGTTGCGCAGCGCACGGACCGGGTCCATCCACCGCTTTGCGCCAGAGATGCCTCCCGCGACGAGGTCCGAATGGCCACCGACATATTTTGTCAGCGAATAGACCACGATGTCCGCGCCGTGCTTCAGCGGGCGCTGCCACAGCGGACCGAGGAAAGTGTTGTCGATCGCGATCGGGCAGTCGGGTGTCAGGACCGCGTCACGCGCCGCCTTCATCGCCTCGATATCGACCAGCGCGTTGGTCGGGTTGGCTGGGCTTTCGAGATAGACCATCGCGACCTTGCCGCCGTTGTTCGCCGCCTGGTCTTTCGCCTTCTCGAGCACGGCTTCCATTTCCTCGCGCGTGGCGCCGGCGGGGAAGTCGAGATAGGTGACGCCGAATTTCGACAGCACCTTGGCAACGAAGCCTTCGGATGCGGCATAGAGCGGGCCCGAGTGGACGATTACGTCGCCTTGGCTGACGAAGGCCATCATCAGAATGCAGATGGCGGTCATGCCGCTGGAGAAGGTCAGCGCATCCTCGGCACCGTCCCAGATGCTGAGGCGGTCTTCGAGGATTTCCTGGTTGGGACCGTTGAAGCGTGAATAGACGAGGCCCTCGGCACCGCCCGCGCGCTTGCCGGTGATCCCTTCGAAATGGCGCTTGCCGTCGGCCGCGCTGGGGAAGGCGAAGGTCGAGGTGAGGAAGATCGGGGGCTTGAGCGAGCCTTCCGACAGGACCGGGTCATAGCCGTGGCCCATCATTAGTGTGGTGGGAGTAAGCTCGCGCCCGTTGATGGTGGTCTTTTCCGGCTTGGGGTTGCGGCGCGGGGTCGGGGTGTCGGGTGCGGAATCGGGTGTAGCTGGGGCGTCCGTCATGCGGGCGATCCTTCCTAAAGCACGCTCCCAGGAAGGCAGGAGCCGATGGGGCCTCCGGGGCACCCGTTCCTAACCTCCGCAGGAACGCCTCTCCGCCGACAGCCCGAATTGACCCCAGCCGATTACTCGCGCGGCGAGCCGACTGCAACCGGTTGCAAGTGAAATTACCCGGAGATGCCAGCGACCGCCCACACCGCGCCGACGATCAGGAATATGCCGACAATGTCGAGCGCGAGGCCCGCGCTGACCAGCTTTTCGATCCGCAGCCGCCCGGTCGACCATGCAATGGCATTGGGTCCTGTTCCTGCCGGCAGGATAAAGCCCCAGCTTGCTGCCAGTGCCGCGGGCATGGCGAGGAGCAGGGGATCGGCCCCGAGGCCCACCGTCAGCGCGGCGATCACCGGCATGATACCCGAGGCAGTGGCGACGTTGCTGGCGAACTCGGTAACGACGATCACCAGCGCGACGGCCACCGCGGCGATGACGATCAGCGGCAGTACCTCGAGCGGGAGCAATTGCTGGCCCACCCAGTCCGCGAAGCCCGAAGCGCTCATCCCGGCAGCGAGCGCCAAGCCGCCGCCAAACATCAGGAGGACGCCCCAGGGCGCGCGATCGGCCTCGTCCCATTGCAGCAAGGGTCGCCCGGTCCCGTCCGGAATTAGGAACAGGGCGAGGGCTGCGGCTACCGCCACAGTGCCTTCGGTCAGCGCTCCGTCGGGCAGGAACGGTTCGAGCAAGGCCTGCGTCATCCATAGGAGAAAGGTGATCGCGATGATCGGGACCAGCCGCCGCTCTGGCGTGGTCCAGACGTCATGCGACTCTACTGCCGCACGGGCGGCTGCGACGTCGAAGGGGTGGTCGGCGATGCGCTGGACGCGGGCGATCAGCCATGCGGCGAGCGGAACGCCCACCAGAACGATCGGCAGCCCGAAGGCGGTCCATTCGGCGAAGCTGATCCGCACGCCCAGGATCTCGTCGATCAGGCCGACGGCAATGGCGTTGGTGGGCGACCCGACCAGCGTGCCGAGCCCGCCAATGCTGGCGGCAAAGGCAATCCCCATTGGGAGAGCGCCCAGCATACCTCGCTTCATCCAGTCGGGATCATCGGGAGCGGGATGTTCGCCCCCGGCAAGTACGGCCAGCGCCACCGGCATCATGATGAGCGCGGTCGAGGTATTGGAAATCGCCATCGACAGGATCGCCGCCGCCGCCATGAATGCAAGCAGGAGCCGGAACTGGCCGCCTCCGCGCGCTAGCGTGCTCAGCAGGAAGATCGCCAACCGCCGGTGCAGTCCGGTCCGCTCGATCGCGAGCGCCAGGAAAGCGCCGCCGAGCAGCAGGAAGATAATGTCGGAGTAGTAGGCGCTGGCCGTCTTCTTGGCGTCCATCACTCCCGCAAGCGGCAGCACGAGAAAGGGGAGGAGAGCCGTGACGGCGAGCGGCACCGCCTCGGTAATCCACCAGGCGGCCATGATCACCACGAGTCCGGCGACGATCCAGGCCTGCGCCGACATCCCGGCAGGGGGTGCGGTCAATGCCGTGATCGCAAGGCCCAGGGCTCCGACGATCAAACCTGTTTGCTTAGCAGTCATCGCCTCTCCCCCGGGATGCGCAGACTAGCGCGAGTGCGTGCGGTAGCAACTGGGACGAAAGACGATTTGCCCGCAATTACGACGACAAGCGGTTCACTCGGGAGAAATCGTTCATCTTGTACCCGATTGGCATGAACAGAATCGCTTTGGCAATCGCAGCATTGGCTGGCAGCCTTACTGCCGTTCCCCTGATCGCGGGTGACGGCCCTGCGGCGGCGCAGTGGGACATCGGCCCCGTGATCAAGGGCCGCAACTATTCGGTCAACATGCCGCGTACCCTCTACGAGACGCGCGAAGGCCCGGCCTTCGAATTTCCGCATTCCTCCAAGGCCGATGGCCACGTTCATTACGTGACCGTTCCGGTCCGCTCGCTCGAGGGTGCGCGCGGCATTACCATGACCTATCGCATCGATGCCGACCGGGACGTGCGCTTCATTGCGCAGGAGAGCCCGCAGCTCCAGGCGACCATGTCGCTCTATTTCCAGCGTGCGGGCGATCGCTGGACGGCCAAGCAGCCGCGCCATCGCTGGTATGCGCCGACCGCACGGACCATGCCGCTCAAGCGGGGTACGCACACGGTGAGCATTTCATTCGACGAACCGTGGATCGCGATGATGGGCGGTGACAACCGCGCCTATCCGCGCGAGTTCGAAGCGGCGTTGGCTGACGCGCAGCGGGTTGGTTTCGTGTTCGGATCGCAGGGCGGACGCGGACATGGCGTCTACGCCACCGGCCCCGCTCGATTCACAGTGCTCGATTTCCGGATCGACTGAGGCGTGAAACGAAAAGGGCGTCCGGTGAGGGACGCCCAAATCGCAGCCGGACCTTGGTCGGTCGCGCTTACTTCGGTGCCAGCACCATCAGCATCTGGCGACCTTCAAGCCGCGGGAAAGCTTCCACCTTCGCCACTTCCTCGACATCGTCCTGCACCCGCTTGAGCAGGTTCATGCCCAGGTCCTGGTGCGCCATTTCGCGGCCGCGGAAGCGCAGCGTGATCTTGACCTTGTCGCCATGCTCGATGAACTTGAAGACATTGCGCATCTTCACGTCGTAATCATGCGTGTCGATGTTGGGACGCATCTTGATCTCCTTGATCTCCTGCGTCTTCTGGGTCTTGCGTGCGGCGTTGGCCTTCTTCTGCGCCTCGTAGCGGTACTTGCCCACGTCGAGAAACTTGGCCACCGGCGGATCGGCATTGGGAGAGACTTCGACCAGGTTGAGGCCGAGTTCGTTGGCCTGTTCCATCGCTTCGCGGGTGTACATCACGCCAAGGTTTTCGCCTTCGTGATCGATTACGCGAACCTTGTCGGATTGAATGAATTCGTCATAGCGAGGGCCGCTTTTGACTGGCGGGGCCATCGAACGCCGGGGTGGACGGGCTATGTGTAGTCTCCTGTGTAGCCGTGATTCTGAAGGGCGCTATGTAGGGGGTAATGCAGGGGAAGGCTAGGGGTTACGCCGCCTCGCGCCAAAGCGGCAACTGGACCAGCATCCCCTTGGCCGGAAGCACAGCGTCAATCCGGCTCGCAGGCTGGAGCGCGCGCAGGATTTCGGGTGCCTTCGCGTCCATCCCGCCGGTTAGTGCACCGAAGGCCGGGAGGATCATGCGATCCGCGCCATCTGCACCCCGGCTCACCACGCCGCAGGGCCGCGAGATATGGCGGTCGCGGATCTTGACGCGAACCTTGGGATGGAAATGCCCCGACAGCTCCGCGCGGGACTCACCGCGTTTAGCGATGTGCCGCAGGACGATACCGCCCAGTTCAAGTTCCGCGACTACGGTGCCGCCGAAAGAACGATGCATCACTTCGTCGTGATTGCCGGTAATCCAGACCCAGTCGAGCGAACGCGTCAGCGCCTCGAGCATGCCTGCCGCATAGGGTTCGAGCCGGTTGGTGCCGCCCTCGTCGTGGAAGTTGTCACCCAGAGTGATGACTCGCTGTGCGCCGGTCTGCTTTACCGCATCGGCGACCCGCTCAAGCGTTTCGCGGCTGTCATAGGGCGGCAGCATCTGCCCGTGCTGAGCAAAAAAGCTCGCCTTTTCAAGGTGCAGGTCGGCAAGCAGCAAGGCACGCTCGCGCGGCCAATAAAGCGCGCGGCCCTCTGTCAGGACCAATTCTTCGCCAGCGAACGAAAGGGGAACCATTACCCTCCCTTGCCGCGACTCATTGGCTTTGGCAAGGGGCGCACATGACTGATTGGACATCCCAGACCGCCCGCGCGAAAGAATGGTTCGAAAGCCTGCGTACCCGCATCTGCAACGAGTTCGAGGCAATCGAGCGCGAGGCGGGATCGGATGCCGCCTTCGAGTTCCGGCCATGGCAGCGCGAGGAAGAGGGCAACACCGATCCTGGCGGCGGCGTCCAGGGCCTGATGAAGGGCAAGGTATTCGAGAAGGTCGGCGTCAATGTTTCGACCGTGAAGGGCAGCTTCGCACCCGAGTTCGCCGCGACCATCAACGGTGCCTCGGCTGAGAGTCCCGGCTTCACCGCCACCGGCATCAGCCTGGTCGCGCATATGGCGAACCCGCATGTCCCGGCGGTCCATATGAACACCCGCTTCCTCACGACGCAGGCGGCATGGTTCGGGGGCGGGGCAGACCTCAACCCGCCGCTTCCCTATGACGAGGACACGGCAGACTTCCACGCAGCCTTTCGCGCTGCCTGTGCGCTCCACAATCCGACCTATTACGACCGCTTCAAGAAGTGGGCCGACGACTATTTCTACATCCCTCATCGCGGCGTGCACCGCGGGGTTGGCGGGATTTTCTACGATCACATGGAGTGCGCCGACCCGCAAGCGTTCGGGCGGAACTTCCAGTTCACCCGCGACGTGGGCGAAGCGTTTCTGGGCATCTTCCCCAAGCTGGTGCGCCGCCGCATGGACACCGAATGGAGCGAGGCTGACAAGCGCCAGCAGCTCGAATGGCGCGGGCGCTATGCCGAGTTCAACCTGGTTTACGACAGGGGCACGCTGTTTGGGCTCAAGACTGGCGGCAATGTCGACGCGATCCTGATGAGCCTGCCGCCCGAAGCGACCTGGAGCTGACTACTCGCTCGTTTCTGCCGGCGCGTAGATGCGAACCCAGTCGACCAGCATGGCAACCTTGCCGGTCTTGATCTTCTCGACCGTTGCGGCCGGGACGCCGTTGTAAGGCTGTTTGATGCCATTGGTCTTGAACGGGTAGGCCCCGCCCAGCGCGAAGTTGAGGATCAGGTGCTTCGGGTTGTCGAAGCGCCATTTCCCGTAATTCTCGACCATCGGGCGGGTCACGCGATAGATCAGGTGGCCGTCGACCTCGAACAGCAGCTGGTCCTCGGTCCATTCGACCGCATAGGTGTGCCACTGAGTCACATCGGAGCCCTGCGGGAAGAAAAACTTGTTCACCAGCGGGGTCTCGCCCGAATAGCCCGGGCCGTGCAGTGCAACGCCGATCCAATCCTTCTCGCCGACATACTCCATGATGTCGATTTCGCCGGTGTCAGGCCACTTGCCGTTGCCGAGCAGCCACCAGGCGGGCCAGACGCCAACTGCGTCGGGCATGCGGATGCGGGCTTCGGCGCGACCATAGGTGAAGTCGAACTTGCCCTTGCTCTCGATACGCCCAGAAACGAAATCGGCCTTGCGTTCAGGGTGAGGATCGACGCCCGGCTTGTAGAGTGGCCTCAGCATCAGGACGCCGCCGTCGGCCCCTTCGACATCGTCGATGAATCCGATCACGGCGGGATCATCGATATAGGCCTGTTGCTCGTTGTTGACCCAGAAATCGGCACCGATGACGACCCAGTTGTCCCGATCGAGGGCCATTGCATTGAACTCTTCCGCGAATATCAACTCGCGCTCGGGCGAACTTGCATCCGCAGCCTCGCGGACATCATCGGACGCGCTGAGCGGAGCTGTCACTGTAAGCGCGACTGCGAGTGCCAGTGCATTTGCAAGCCAGTTCATGACCATCTCCTTTTATTGATAACGTTCACATATCAATGCCGCACTTACTGCGCCAGACGGCAAACGAATGCATCGCTTCAGGCTGGCGCAAGCCGCAGGGTACGATATAGGGCCAAGTTCAATCCTCCGGACCCAGTGCCGGCACCCGATCTGCGGAGTTTCTCGAATGCGCCTTGTTGTTGCCGCCACCGCCCTTTTTCTCGCTGCCTGCAGCCCGTCGGGCGGCGACACCAGCGCGCCGAAAGTGGCTCCGATCCTGACCGGAGCGGACGCGGTCGACGGCAAGACCTATGCTCGTCCGCAAGAAGCGCGCGTGGTGCATGTCGATCTGGAGCTCGATCTCGATTTCGACCAGCAGTTGGTTGCGGGGACGGTAATGCTCGATCTTATCGCGCAGGAAGATGCGCAAGAGGTCGTGCTCGACAGCAAGGGGCTCGAGATTGAATCGATCACCGACGGCGAAGGACGCCCGCTCGAATGGGAACTCGGTGAAGAGGATGGTGAGAAGGGCGCGCCGTTAACGGTGCAGATTGGCGAAACACGCGAGCTCACGATTGCCTATTCGGCCAAGGATGCGGATTCGCTCCAGTGGCTGACGCCCGAACAGACTGCGGGCGGCAAGCACCCCTTCGTGTTCAGCCAGGGGCAGGAAATCCTCAATCGGACCTGGATCCCGACGCAGGACAGCCCCGGCATCCGCCAGACCTGGAGCGCCAGAATCACCGCGCCCGTGGAACTTACCGTGGTGATGTCCGGACTGTCGCAGGGCGAGCCTGAAGACGCAGGAGATGGGCGGCGGAGCTTCGCGTTCGAAATGGACAAGCCGGTCGCACCTTACCTGATCGCTATCGCCGCGGGTGACATCGTCCATCGCGATCTGGGCGAACGCAGCGGTGTCTGGGCGGAACCGTCGATCATCGAAGCGGCGGTTGCCGAGCTCCAGGACACCGAGAAGATGATCGATGCGGCCGAGAAGCTCTACGGCCCCTACCGTTGGGGCCGCTACGACATGATCGTCCTGCCGCCGGCCTTCCCATACGGCGGGATGGAAAACCCGGTGATGACCTTCCTCACACCGACCTTCATTGCCGGCGACCGGAGCCTGACCGGCCTCATCGCGCATGAACTGGCGCATAGCTGGTCGGGCAATCTCGTCACCAATGCAGTGTGGGGCGACAGCTGGCTCAATGAAGGGGTCACCTCCTATTTCGAGAACCGCATCGTAGAAGAGATTTACGGCAAGGAACGCGCCGAACAGGAAGCGGCATTGAGCTTCCAGGAAATCGAAGACGCGCTGGAAGAGAAAGGCGCTACTGACCCCGGGACAGCACTGCACCAGAAGGTCGGCGATTACGAACTCGGCAGCGGTATCGCTTATGACAAGGGCTCGTTCTTCCTGCGGACGCTCGAGCGCCAAGTCGGGCGCGAGCGCTTCGATGCGTGGCTGCGCCAGTGGTTCGACAAGCATGCTTTCCAACCCGCGACTTCGGCGATGATCTACGAGGACCTCAAGACCAATCTCGCCAAGGACGAGGCCGAAGCCGAGGCGCTGATGCTGCGCGAATGGATCTACGAACCCGGTCTGCCGAGCAACGTCGCGCGCCCCGACCCCAAGGCCTTCGCCGAAGTCGATGCGGCAGTTGCAGCCTATTCCTCAGACGCAGCGATCCCGGCTGCAGCATGGAAGGGCTGGACTGCGGCCGAACAGCAGCGGTTCCTGCGCAACCTCCCAGCCGAGCAAACCGGCGAGGCGCTGGCGAAGCTCGACCGTGAACTCGGCTTGTCGAAGACTGGCAACAACGAATTGCGCTTCCTCTGGCTCAAGCTGGCGCTCGACAACCGCTACCAGCCTGCAGTCCCATTGGCGGAGGAATTCATGGGCCGAATTGGCCGCGCCAAATTCATCAGGCCGTTGTTCCAGACGCTTGTTGACGAAGGCGCCTGGGGTATGGCGATCGCGCAGCCCCTCTATGCCAAGACCCGTGGCCGCTATCACTCATTTACCCAGGGCGAGGTCGACAAGCTTTTCGCCAAGGGCGGCTAGAAACCGGAAATCCCGCTTTTTGCGTTGCAATAAAACGTGCCGCACCGCACATTTGGCTCAGCATGCTGCGCCAGTACGAACTAGTTGAGCGGGTCCTCGATTACGATCCCGACGCCGATGAGGCGGTGCTCAACCGTGCCTATGTCTATACGGTGCAGAAGCACGGGACGCAGAAGCGTGCTAGCGGCGACCCCTATTTCTCGCATCCGGTAGAAGTTGCCGGCTTGATGACCGACCTTCAGCTCGACCAGGACACGATCATCACCGCGCTGCTGCACGACACGGTCGAAGACACTTTGGCGACGATCGAGGATATCGAGGCGAATTTCGGGACGGATATCGCGCGCCTTGTCGATGGCGTGACCAAGCTGTCCAAGATCGAGCAGATGCCGGAGAATGAGCGCGCGGCCGAAAACCTGCGCAAGTTCCTGCTCGCCATGTCCGAGGACATTCGCGTGTTGCTGGTGAAGCTGGCCGACCGGCTGCACAACATGCGCACGCTCCACTTCATCAAGTCACCCGACAAGCGCCGCCGCATCGCGCGCGAAACTATGGATATCTATGCGCCCTTGGCAGAGCGTGTGGGCATGTACGAGTACATGCGTGAAATGCAGTTGCTGGCCTTCGAGCAGCTCGAGCCCGAAGCCTTTCACACCATCACCAAGCGGCTGGAAGAACTGCGCAACCAGGACGGTGGGCAGGTCGATGCGATTGCGCTTAAGATCAAGCAGGCACTGGCCGAGGCAGGGCTGAAGGTCGAAGTCTCGGGGCGCGAGAAACACCCCTATTCGATCTGGCGCAAGATGGCTGAGCGGCACGTCAGTTTCGAGCAGGTTACCGACATCATGGCCTTCCGCGTCATCTGCGAGAGCGAGGCCGATTGCTACGCCGCGATGGGCATATTGCACACCACCTGGCAGTTCCTGCCGGGCCGCTTCAAGGACTATATCTCGACGCCCAAGTCGAACGGCTATCGTTCGCTCCACACCTCGCTGATGTACGAGAACTCGATGCGCGTCGAAGTGCAGATCCGCACGCGCGAGATGCACCAGCGCAACGAATTCGGCCTCGCCGCACATTGGGCCTACAAGCAGGGCGATCGTCCCGACGGTCAGGTCGGCTGGCTCCGCGACTTGATCGAGATTGTCGATGCCAGCCACGATGCCGAGGAACTGCTCGAGCATACCCGCATGGCGATCTACCAGGATCGCATCTTCGCCTTTTCACCCAAGGGCGGGCTGTTCCAGCTCCCGAAGGGGTCGACGCCCGTCGATTTTGCCTTCGCGGTGCATACCGATCTCGGTGCGCAAACGGTGGGAGCCAAGATCAACGGGCGGCACATGCCGCTGCGCACGCCGATCAACAACGGTGACGTGGTTGAGATCATCAAGAGCAAGAACGCGGAACCGCAGCTGAGCTGGCTCGGCTTCGTTATCACCGGCAAGGCCAAGGCCGCGATCCGCCGGGCGGTGCGGCTCAAGGAGCATGCCGAGGTTGCCGAGATCGGACGCAAGCTGTTCGACGAGATTGCAAGCAGGGTCCCGGCCCGGATCGGCAAGAAGGCGGTGCGCGAGGCGGTCAAGCGGCTCGAACTCGATGACGAGGAAGACTTCATGTTCTCGATCGGTGCAGCAAAGCTCACCGACCGCGAGGTGATGGAGGCGCTCGTCCCCGGTTGCACCGCTGATATCAGCGACGACTATGACTGGTCGAAGCGCGATCACGCGATTTCGATCCGCGGCTTGACCCCGGGCGTCGGTTTCAAACTCGCCACCTGCTGCCACCCAGTGCCGGGCGACCGCATCGTCGGCTTGCGCAAGAAGGACGAGGGTGTGGAGGTCCATGCGATCGACTGCCTCGAGCTTGCCAGCGGGATCGATGCCGACTGGCTCGACCTGTCATGGGGCAAGCGCTCGCAAGGTGCTGTCGGCCGCTTGCGGGTCACGCTCTACGATCGCCCGGGTACGCTGGCCGAGATGGCGGGTATTTTCGCGCAGAATGTCGCGAATGTGAAAACGCTCGACCAGGTCGAGCTCGACCATCCGTTCACCACTTACGAGATCGACGCTGAAGTGCAGGATCTCGCCCACCTCACCCGCATCCTCAGCGCGCTGCGTGCCTGCGATGCGGTCGCCCAGGCGGAGCGTATCTGATGGCAGTTCTCGGCATTGACCATATCCAACTCGCCATCCCTCATGGCGGCGAATACGAGGCGCGTGAGTTCTTCGTCGACATCCTCGGCATGACGGAAGTGCCCAAGCCGGCGCATCTTGCGATCAGCGGCGGCTGCTGGTTCACGGCAGGCAGCGCGCATATCCACTGCGGGGTCGAGCAGGACTTCCTGCCGGCGCAGCGCGCGCATCCGGCGCTGCTCGTCGACGACCTTCCTTCCCTTGTCACCAGGCTGGAAGAAAACGGTATTCCCTTCACGCCGGGCAAGCCGCTCGATGGCTACAAGCGCGGCGATGTCGCTGATCCCTTCGGCAACAGGATCGAATTGATGCAGAAGGTCGAGCTCGTTTCCGAGAGCGCCGAGGAAGCCGAGCAGACGGAGCGCTAGAGCAGTTCCAGTTCCACCGACAGCATCTCGCCGAGCGCCAGATCCTCTGCGCGGATCACCTTTCGGCTGACCAACAACCACCACTCGCCCGTCTTGCTCGGAAAGACCGACGTCTTCCACTGCGTATCGCCGATGCGCGCCATGACCTTGACCGAGCCGAAGCCGCGTCGCGAGCCGAGTTCGAGCCGCCGGATGCGCTCATGCATGGTGATGGCTTCTGCCGCCTGGTTACCGATCACGACATGGTAATATGTGCCGCGATCACCCTCCCACCGCTGGAGGGGCGTGGTGTGAATGACGCGCTCGAGCGTCATTCGGTCGGCACGGCGCGAATGGGCACAGGAATATTGCAGATATCCGCGCCGCCCGCCGGGATGATGAAGAACGGGTCGCGCCGGTTGGCGCGCGCCTCGGCATATTTGGCGAAGCTCTCGCTTTCGGTCGAAAGATATTCGAATTGCGGCTGCGGGAATTCCTCCAGTTCGTTGCCCATTCGCACCGCAACGATCTCGGTGCGCTTGTCGAGTTCGTCATCGGCATAGAAGCCGAGCGGACCGTGGCCGCGCGGCAGCGAGGAGAGGTGCTCCATTCCCTCGACGATCCGCCCGACCAGCGCGATATTGCGGTCGAGATGCCGCGGTGCGTGTCCGATCACGGTATAGAGTGAGCTACCGTCACCCGTGTTGGGCGACATGCCGCGCCCGACCCCGACCATGCCGTAGCAATGGACGGGCCAGGCCTGCGTCTCATCAATTGCAACTGGCCACCCGGCATGGAACTTCACGCCTTGGAATGGAGCCCGTGAATAGGGGTCGGAGGGAAGCCACTGCTCTAACCGAAGTTCGTCTCGCTTGCGAAGCGATTCGTAGGTTACAGGCGCAGGCGACCCGATCGTGCGAATATGTGTCGAGGCCGAGTATTCGCTCTCCTCCATCACCTTTAGCCCTTCGGGCAAGGGCTTGGCGCCTTCCTCGTCAGCAGCAGGATCGCCCCATTGGACAACGTAATTGTCCTGCACCCGGATCACCGCTGTCCCGTCGAACCATCCGCTACGGGTGAGTGTTTTGATGTTCTCGACCCAGCCTTGCGAGAACGGGGCGGGCATCAGTTGGATGATCACGCGGCGCGCATTGCCCTCGCGATCGGGCGTCAGATCCATCACCAGCAGTTCTTCGGCCGGGATTGCGACCCATTCCTCGGGCGCAGCCTGTTCGACGATCTCGCCGGGTGAAAGGAATGCCTCAGCGGCTTCGTCTTGCGCGTGGATGGGAGAGGCGAGGGAGATCGTCGCTGCGGCGGCCATGAGGAGATTCTTCATGGCAGCGGTGTGCCATCGGCGCGCGCCAATCAAAAGCCCCTTTCCACGCGTTTTTGAGGGCGGAAAGGGGCCTCGAAAGCGGTGTTCGCCAGGGTATGCCTAACCGCGCAGCACCGCTTACCCGAGTCGGTATATCACAGAATGTGAGAAGGTGGCATGGGAGAAAGGCGCTTCGCCTTGCGCTTGCTGCATGCTGTCGTTAAAGGCGCGCCTTCTTGCTGGCCAACCGCGCCTCCCGCTACTTGAAGTCCAAGGGGTGATCACCGATCCCTTGCACTCATGTGGAGAAGCGATAGGGCAGACGGGAACGCGCTCAAGCAGCGAAGCAATAGCGCGGACATAGTGCGGAGCAGTGGCCGAGTGGTCGAAGGCGCACGCCTGGAAAGTGTGTATACGGTAACCCCGTATCGAGGGTTCGAATCCCTCCTGCTCCGCCACCTATCTTATTGATATTTCGCGTGTTTCAAAGCTTCTCAGCAGGCCGTGGTTATGTCGGCTCTACTCCCTGGCAAGCCATCAGAAGAGTTCAGATGGATACGCCGGCACTTCTCTTGGACGGAATGCCATGAGACTGCCCCATGCTTTCAACATCCGATTGGATGCGTGGGTGTGAACTTTCCGCAAGTGGCCTGTCAGAGCAAACCCACTTGATTGACGGACAAAGTAAGGCGTGGAAGCGAGCTAGTCTTAGACCCAGATAGCCGGCGGCTATCGATCATGCGCTCGTTGGGAGCATGTCGATTTCGATAACCTCTGTTCCGACCGGGATCTCGTCTCCCACCATACGCAGCCGAGTCACGACCCCGGCTATTGGGCTCTCAACTTCAAAGGTGGTCTTGTCTCCCTCTACGTCGTAGAGTTTCTGTCCTTCAGAGACGCTCTCGCCGTCGTTCACATGCCATGCGGCAATAGTCCCGCTCTGCATCGAGACGGCGAGCTTAGGCAGCTTCAACTTAACTTTCGCCATCTGCACCTCCGATCAGCGATTTGAGCCGTTCGACAATTGAAGATGGATCGGGAAAATGAGCCGCCTCGAGGTTTTGGGCAAAGGGTACCGGTGTATATGCGGACCCCAGTCTGGCGACAGGAGCTTTCAGTTCCGCCCCGTGGTTCTCAGCGAGGCGTGCAGCGATCTCGGCTCCTATTCCGCCAAACTCGACCGCCCCGTGAACTATCATCGCACGACCGGTTTTTGCGACGGAAGCTGAAACAGTAGCCATGTCGAGTGGAACAATCGATCTCAGGTCGACCACCTCAATCTCTATCCCTGCGTCTGCCAATTCGCCTGCCGCAGCAAGAACTTCGTGAAGGGCCCAACCGTATGAGATAACGGTGGCATCTGTACCTTCACGCACAACTTTCGCTACCCCTAGCGGCACACGATAATCGCCGTCCGGAACATCGCCGGGCGTGAAATAGCATCGCATGGATTCTATCACGATGCAGGGATCCGGATCGTTAATTGCCGATAGCAACAGACCTTTTGCATCTGCAGGCGTAGCGGGAAGTGCAATTTTCAGACCGGGAATGTGTGCAAACCAAGCCTCAAGGCTCTGACTGTGCTGAGCGCCAAAACTGCCGATATTGCCGGCTGTTAACATCCTGATTGTCAGCGGAACTGTGGTCTTCCCCCCTGACATGTAGCGCAGTTTTGCCGCATGGTTGGCGATCTGATCCATGCAAACCATCGCGAAATCGGCCAGCATGATCTCGGCAACGGGCCTCAATCCCTCCATTGCGGCACCGATCGCTGCCCCCACAATTGCTTGTTCTGAGATCGGCGTGTTGCGCACACGTTCCGCACCATGCTTGGTGGAAAGGCCGATCGTGGCCTTCGCTACTCCGCCTGCGGGATCGGCGATATCTTCCCCAAGAACGACGACCTTGTCGTCATGCGTCAGAGCATGATCGAGAGCGGCGTTGATTGCACCGGCATAGGGCATCGATGTAAATGCCGCGTCGCAGCCGACTTCAATTGGCCTGCTCGGCAAAGATTCGATGACCGGCTTTTCTCCAGGGGCGAAAACATCGCGGATCAGCTGCTCTTCGGTCGGGAAAGGAGCGGCTTTTGCAAATTCGAGCGCGTCCTGCACCTCGGTCTTGGCCTCTGCATCAATTGCGTCAAGCAACGTTGGATCAACACCGAATGAATCGATCAGTTGTCGACGGTACTTTGCTATCGGCGGATCGGCACGGCCAGCGGCCAACATCTCGGCATCCATATGCGCTTCATCGGATCCAAAAGCGTGGCCCTGCAAACGTGGAGCGACGCATTCGAGCAATGTCGGCCCTTCACCGGCGCGGGCACGCGTGATCGCCGTCTGCGCTGCCTCGTAGATTTCTTCAGGCGACGTACCGTCCACTCTGTGGCCGACAATACCATAAGATGGGCCTCGCTCTGCGATCGTCCTGGCCGCAGTCGATTCTTCGAACGAGGTGTATTCGGCATAGAGGTTATTCTGACACACAAACACAACTGGCAGGTTCCACAACCCGGCAAGATTGAGCGCTTCGTGGACAGCGCCAATATTGGCGGCTCCATCTCCAAAAGAGCAGATCACAATCTGACCGCTGCCGGCCAGTTGCTTGGCTAGGGCAATGCCGTTGGCTATCGGAGCGCCGGCACCAACGATACCGGTCGTGGCCATCAGGCCATTTGCAGGATCGGATAGGTGCATCGGGCCGCCTTTGCCGCCGCAAGTCCCCGTCGCCTTGCCGAACATTTCAGCCACGATCGATTTGATGGGGGTGCCCTTGGCTACAATGTCATGGATGCATCGATATGTGATAACTGCCCGATCATCTGGCGAAAGCAGTGGGGCAATCGCCGCCGGGATCGCCTCCTGCCCGCCACAGGGATAGTATTGGAATTGTAATTCACCCGCGGCGAGCTGCCGCTGTATCGACTGATCGGTCTCTGCAATTCTTCGCATAATTTGATAGATGCCGATTGCCGTCTCACTATCCAGCCTGGTATCGAAGGAACCCGTCTCGCTGAAAACTTCAGGTGAGATGTTCATTGCGCGCCATCCGCAATCATTGCGACAACCTCTACTTCAATGCGCAGATCAGGATGAATGAGACGCGAGACACCAATCAATGTTGAGGCAGGGACCGCGCCTTCGCCAAAGAACCTTCGGCGCTCCTCGAGTGCCGCTGTGACGCCATCAACGTCGGTTGTGTAGATCGTCTCTTTCACGATGTGGGCCATGTTAGACCCGTTGGCTGCCAGCAGTTCAGCAAGCTGCGAATAGACCTCGCCCAGCTGCGCGCGAGTATCGCCAACATGGATGGGGGACATTGTTGCGTCCCAAGAGACGACGCCTGACACCCAAAGGAACTGACCCGTTTGTACCGCGGAAGCGAATCCCATCGCCTTCTCGGTGTCTTCTGAGCGAAAAATTCGATTCATAGCTTTTCTCCCGACATAACATCGAGCCGGGTATGTCAAAAATAAAAGAAACGCAATCAGATTCTAATAATGTAAGATTCTTGTGCCGGGGCCGAAAGGGCTTTAGGTTCTCAGGGCATCAAATATAGGCTGGAAGCTGAGTGGGGGCAGGATTGGCAGGGCTGCGTGAAAAGTCGAAGAAACGGCGGCGTGAGACAATTCTGACTAGCTCGCGGAGCCTCTTCCGGGAGCGTGGTTACACGAAGACCACGATCGACGACATTGCTGCAGAGGCAGAGGTCAGCATAGGGACGATCTACAGCTACTTCGGCTCCAAGGGCGGAATATTCCTTGCGCTGGTTCAATCGATGATCAGCGAAATGCAGGTCAAGACGTCCCGTATCGCAGCTGACCCCCCCGAAGATCCCGTCGATGCCATCGCCGCGATGTACGAAGCTTGCCGCTTCTCCGACGAATGGCGAGAATTGAAACTATGGGATGCATTTCGTTCAGGGAATCTGGGCCCTTCATCGGTAGAAGGGGATCCGGCGATCGACGCCATTCGCAATGAGTTTGAGGTATTCATCTACTCGCAGTTTGAAGAACTGCTCAACAAACTGGTTGCATCGCGCAGGATCAGGGAATCGGTGAACATTGATGATGCAAAGTTCATCTTGTTTCATTTCCTGCTCGCGCATTTCAACGAATTCATCCGGTCAAATGGCAAGATGCCATACGAAAGGATGATTGTGGACCTTCACCGGAGATTGAGGACGCTCTTTCTCATGGGGCAGCCAGTTACCAACAGCCGATAGCTTTCGAGAACAGCCCGCCTTCCTCTCGCCTCTCCAGGGCGCAAACCCTTGCGTCTTCCGGTAAGAAAAATATAAAAATTGACAGGACATTCTAAAATTATAATATGGGTTCCAGTATTCAAGAAAACGGGAGGGTTTCTCGATGCGCTGGGATCAACATAAGTCACGCCTAAGTCGGACAGCATGCCTCACGGCGCTCGCCGCCTGTGGCGCATCCTATTCAATGCCAGTGTCGGCTCAATCGAGTGACAGCCAGCCTGCCGCAATGGAAAGCCAGGCGGAGGCTGGCGAGATCCTCGTTACCGCTCGGAGGCGGACGGAAACTTTACAGGAAACACCGTTATCTATCACGGCGTTTGACGCAGACGCCCTGCTGGCGCGCGGAGTAACCGACCTGTCTGGTGTAGGCGATTTCACACCAAATCTCGTTTTCGATCAGGGGACGGGAAATACCGGTGGCAGCACGACGTCCCAAGTATTCATCCGAGGAATCGGGCAGGCCGACTTCCTTTTCACGACTGAGCCCGGCGTCGGTATCTATGTAGACGGAATCTACTATCCGAGGTCGATCGGCTCTGTGATGGATCTGATCGATCTTGAGAGAGTGGAGATTCTTCGAGGACCACAGGGCACGTTGTTCGGAAAGAATAGCGTTGGTGGGGCAATCAACATCACGACGCGCCGACCTGGTGACGAATTCTCCGGACGTGTGAGAGCAAGTTATGGCAGCTTCAATCGGCTCGAAGTGACGGGCGCGGTAGATATCCCGATTCACGATGGGGTGCTGCTCGCCAGTATCGCTGCTTCGACAAAAGATGCAGACGGATACGTCAAACGCATTAACGACGGCTCGACGCTCGGAGACATCAATTCAAGTGGCGTACGTGGTCAGCTGCTTTGGAATGCTTCGCCAAACTTCGATCTCCTGGTAGCGGCCGACTATACGCGTAAGCGCGAGAACAGCATTGCCAATACGTTGATCGAAGTTGATCCGTCTGGCAGCCTCATTGGCCTTTACAATGCCCTCGTAGCTCCAGCGACGGGCGACTTCTACGATGATCGTTATATCTCTGACGATCCATTCAAGAGTTTCGGGACGGGGTTCAATCGAAGTGATCTCGACCTTTGGGGGATATCGGGAACCGCCACGATTCACCTGGGTGCTGCAACGATTAAATCGATCACGGCCTTTCGCGAACAGGACGCCGTTTTTGGAGCAGACTCTGATCATTCACCGATCAGATATTTCGAGCAATCAGTCACTGATGAGCAGGAGCAGTTCTCCCAGGAGTTTCAGATCTCCGGCGAGAGCCTTGGCGGTCGTTTGAACTGGGTCTTCGGGACTATGTACTTTCATGAAAAGGGCTTCGATCTATACGATATTGCCTTCGCGCCCGGTCTGTTTGACGCGCTCGAGGCGTTCCCGCCCGGAATCATTCCAGGGCTGGGAGGTGCAGGGAACCCCATTCATCCCGCGCTCGATTTCGAGGCGCTGGTATCAGCGCAAATCAACAATGATAGCTACTCGGGTTACGGCCATGTCAGCGTCGATTTGACCGACCGGTTGAGTGTTTCGGGCGGACTACGATACACTTCGGACAAGAAGGACTTCGGTTCTCGGATCGATCGCCTCGCGGCGGGCGTCACAACGCATGATCTTGCTGTTTCGGACAAGTGGACTGCGTGGACACCCAAGGCCAGTGTCGAGTTCGATTGGAGCGACGACTTGATGACATATGCCTCTGCGGCGCGAGGCTTCAAGTCGGGTGGTTTCAACGGCCGGCCGACAAACGCTTTCGTTGCCCAAACCCCCTTTGCACCGGAGTATGTGTGGACCTATGAATTCGGCTTTCATGCGCGCACAGCCGACAGGCGACTGAGGCTGAATGGCGCTGCATTCCATAGTGACTACACGAATCTCCAGCTTCTCAACGTCACATCAGATCCGCAAGGCGGTATTGTGGCAATCATTGAGAACGCCGGTAAAGCCAGAATTCGTGGCTTCGAGCTCGAACTCCTCGCCAAGCCAATTGATAGGGTGCAGTTCGATGCGGCTGTTGGATATCTTGACGCTGAATATCGCGAGCTGGATCCGGGCATTACAACGATCACTTTGACCGATAAGTTGGTCAAGACGCCCAAGTGGAGCTTTTCTGTCGGGGCGGAGTTTGGGACCGAAATCTCAAGCAATTGGGAGGCCAAGTTTCGCGCCGATTATGCCTACCGTTCGACGGTCCAACACGTTTCCTCGAATGACCCGTTGCTTGAACAGCCGGGATATGGCCTGCTCAATCTCAGGCTTGCCGTAGCTCCAACAGGAAGCGATTGGGAGCTGTCGGTGTTCGGCACCAATCTCACTGACAAGCTGTACATAGCCAATGGACTGACCCAGCGCGACACGCTGGGAACAACAGACGTATCTTATGGGCGTCCACGTGAGTGGGGCGTCGCAATCGATGCGCGCTTCTGATGAAGCTGAGATCAACACCTGCTGTCCACGCCGTCGAATGGACGCAGCAGACCACTCACTATCGCCACGCAACTGGGTGGTGAGCTGAGTAGCATTGCCCCGAGCCTTAAATCTTAGACAGGACCGCTCATGGAAAAGACATTACACACGCCCGCTCGCTCAAGGGTCGAATTGCCAGAAAACAATCCAGTCGAACGGCTCGGTGAGCTGATGCCAGCTGAGGGTGAAAAGGGTCTTTTCTCGGAAAGCTGGTTTCCTGTGTGCCTTTCATCGGAAGTTGGCCCTGGTGAGATTCGCGGCGAGAATTTTCTGGACGGCAAGATCGTTATCTTCCGTGGCGAGGACGGAATCGTGCGGGCGATGAGCGCTTACTGCCCGCACCTTGGCGCTGATCTTTCCATTGGCACGGTAGAAGGCAATCACATTGAGTGTGCATTCCATCGCTGGCAATTTGACACGGATGGCGGGTGTGCAAAGACTTTCATTGGCGATCCTGCGCCGAAACGCGCACGCCTGTTCAAATTCCCGACTCAGGAAGCCTACGGTGTAGTTTGGGTATTCAATGGCAACACGCCCCATTGGGATATCCCGACGTTCCAGGTTCCGGACGACAAGATTGTCTATCGAACATACCGGATGCCCAGCCACTTCGCCTGCGACCCGTGGGTGTTTGCGGCGAATACGCCGGACATGCAGCACTTCAAGGCAGTCCATCAAATACAGTTTTCAAGCGAAGACCCGCATGCAGATGTTGATTGGAGTGATTGGGGTTTCCGTTACAAATTGATCGCTGGCCACCAGAACAATGTTCCGATCGAGTGGACGTTAGGTATCCTTGGTACCAGCCTGTTCTGGCAAGAGGGACCCTATGGGGACTTTTGGATGGGGGGCATGGTAGGCTTCGGGTTGCCGGAAGTCGGTAAGCATCAGCCGTTCGCGGTGATGGCACTGGAAGATTCCGGCGATCAGGCAATCAATTCCGAACGATTTGATATTGCGCAAATGTTGATGGAACGCACACTCGGCGAGGACTCAGAAATCCTAAATACCATTCACTATCGTCCTGGCGCTCTGACACGAGGCGACACGACGTTGAGTCGCTATCTAAAGTTCGTGAAGGACTATCCCCGAAGTCACCCCTCCGCCCCTTTCATCAACTAGGACCGCTCGAGGATCGTGACGGCACTGTCAGATTACTTGCTCCTGATTAGCGGATAGGGTTCTGGGGGTAGGGCGCGGTATCCGGATTTGCCACGAGGCCGTTCGGCACTGGTAGGATGAATTTGGTCCTATGTTCGCTGCCGACGTTCGCAGTCATAGAGGAAGTCGGATGCGAAGCGTTCGCCTTTGGCGCCGGCACCTCGATGAGATTGGCGTCCAGTTGCTTGGCGAGACTGCCCATCTCTTACGTGCCGTAGATCACGAGGGAGAAGTTCTCTCGAATCTCACTTCGAGAAAGCGGGAAAAATCCGCGGCTTTGGCGTTCATGTAGAAGGAGCTGAAGCGAAAAGGTAAGGCCAAAACAATCGTCGCAGAAATTTGCTTCATTGCACGCCTTTAACTCCAACCTACTCAACGCCGAACGCCATCCCATCGGCCGAAGACCTACAAGACCCGCCCATCTGCAAACCTGGAAGAGTGGCAATTACTCATGGCTTGAAGCGCGGGTCGGGTAAGGATCACCTTGCACTGCGGAGGCGAGCTGGCGTCAGACTAACAGCACCCATTCTAGACTTGCCAGAGGCCGCAAATTCGCTATTTAGCAAATATGCGAAATGACGAATCAGAACGGCTGACATTGGGCCTGAAGGCCGTTTCCAGCTCCGTGCGTCTTGCCGTAATGGACGCGTTGAAGAGGCCTCTCGAATTTCCTCCGCAGCTCGACGGCGATCGAGAGCAAGACGGGATCTGCGCGGACTTCATCCGTGAAAGGACCGGGCTGGCCGCTGCAACGGTATCGCGTCATCTTACGATTCTGACGGACGCGGGGCTCTTGGTCGCAACGCGTAGGAAGGGTTGGACCTTCTATCGCAGGGATGAGCAGGCAATCGCGGAATTCGTTCGAGCACTGGCGGTAGCGCTTTGACCACTACTGCAATCCGGTATGTCCATCTCGACGTATTCTCTGACCGTCCATACGGCGGAAACAGCCTAGCCGTCTTTCCGAATGCCGTCGGGCTAAATGGCATGCAGATGCTCCAGATTACGCAAGAGATGAGGCATTTTGAAAGCATCTTTCTCGAGCCAACCGACGATCCGTATTGCTTCAGAACGCGGGTTTTCGATCTTGTGGAAGAACTCCCATTCGCCGGACATCCATTGGTGGGTGCTGCCGCAACACTGCATCGGCAGGTCGGTTCAATTCCAGAAGCCAGGTGGAAATTTCTTCTGGGAAGAAGGGAAGTGGAGGTAAGCACGCGGTGCTTCGGACCCAATAGCTATTCAGGCCTGATGGATCAGGGGCGCCCCGTGATCGGTTCGCTGGTCGATGACAGGCATGAGATCGCAGCATCATTTCGTCTTGAGCCTCAAGACCTCGCCGAAGCACTTCCGATCCAGGTGATTAGCACTGGCCTCCGCTACCTGGTCGTTCCGGTTAGGCAGGAGGCGCTTGCTCGTGCATCGATAGCGCGAGACATTTCTCCACTAGTCGCGAAGTGCGGTGCCGAATACGCGGTCATTTTGAGCGAAAATTTGGACGAGATCCGCCATTGGACCAATGACGGCAGTCTTGAAGATTCTGCCACAGGGAGCGCCGCGGGCACGATCGCGGCATATGCCTTGCATCATGGCTTGGTTGAGGCGGGCAAGTTCTTCAGGCTGAGCCAGGGGCGATTTGTCGGCCGCCCCAGCACGCTAAACCTGAGACCGACAGGTAGCGCTGGCGCGGTCGAGAAGGTCGAGATCGAGGGGCATGTGGCCTTTGTTGGCTCTGGAGAACTCGAGGTCATCCCATGAGGGCGATGCTGGAGGTGCGTGACAATTCGAATCGAGCGGCGCGGAATTCGACTTCCCCGAGATTCGTCACGCCAAGCGAAGTCGAAGCGGCGCTTGGCTTGGAGGATCTAATTGAACCAGTCTCCCGAGCGTTCCAAGCCTACAGTTGCGGACGCGCGCACAACGAGATGATTAGCCTGCATCCCCTCAGAGACCGAACGGCGGGCGATGTACTTGTCAAGGCTGCGACGCTTGAGGGAAGCACGGTATTCGTTGTGAAGGTCGCGCCTTGGTTCGCCGCGAATGTGGCCGATGGTAAGCCACAAGGCGGATTGGTTGCCGCCTTCAACGCGCTCACCGGTCATACCATCGCGCTAATCGATGATCAGCACAGGATATCGGACTTGCGAACCGCGGCCGCTGGAGCACTGGCTGCGCGGGTGCTGGCGCCAGCAACAGTTGAAAGCGCAGCAGTTCTTGGCTCGGGGACCCAGGCCTATTGGCAAACAATGGCCTTGCATCGCGAGCGGCCATTCGACCGCCTTTACATCTGGGCTCGTGATGAGCGAAAAGCTCGTCGGCTAGGCGGACGGATTAGCCAGCGCCTACCGCACCTGACGATCCAATATGTCGGAGCGGAAACGGCTGTTAGGCAATCAGACGTGATAATCACTGCGACCGGGGCGCGGGAACCGATCGTGAGAGGCGATTGGCTACATGAGGGTCAGCATATCACAGCTATCGGGGCAGACGATGCGACCAAGTGTGAGCTTGATGCTACTACATTGCAGCGCTCAAGGGTGTTGGTCGACGAAATCAAGCTTGCTACGGAAACGGGCGATGTCCATGCCGCGATCGCTCGAGGGCAGTATCGAGCGGACCTGCTTGCAGGCGAATTGGGTGAGGTCCTCGCAGGGCGGAAAATGGGACGCCAATCAGAAAGCGAGATTACAGTCGCGACGCTAAGCGGATTGGGCGTCCAGGACATTGCAGCGGTGGAAGTCCTCCTGAGAAAGATGGGTGAGAAAACTTGAAACGTGAGCAGGTTTCTTGGCCCCCTCCGTTCGGAAAAATCTGGCCGACCAGACATCTGGATAAGACGTCGCGGGAGTTCTAACCCGCTTTTCGCTTGAGCTCACGTGGCGAGTATCCAAACCTCGAAGTGAAGGCGCGGGTAAAAGCGGCCGGCGATTGGTAGCCGGTCCCCGCCGCTGCCTGCTGCACCGAGCAGCCGGTGTCCTCAAGCAGGGAAAGCGCCTTTTGCAACCGCCATTCGGACAGATAACTCATCGGGCCCATGCCCATCAACTCGCTGAATCGGTCGGCAAAGCTACTACGCGACATGCCCACTTCACTCGCAAGACTTCCGACGGTCCAATGCTGGTCCGCGTGGCGGTGCATCAGTTGCAAGGCTCTGCCGATCTGGCGATCAGTGAGTGCGGTAAGGATCGATTCCATCTCTGGTGTCCGGCCCACGCCGAGCCGCAGCAGCTCGATGAAGAACACTTCTGACAGGCGGGTCACCGTCGCGTTGCCCACGGCACCCTCGTGGAACATCTTTTGCGTCAGCAGACGCAGCACCTCGTCGAGCCAGACCTCGCGGGCGCGAACCGCCGAACAGGTCATCAGATAGTCCGGCAATGCGCGGAGCAGGGGATGGTCGGCGCCATCGCGAAATGTGAAATGGCCACAGATCAACTGGGTCGAGGCATTGGGATCGCCTTCCCCGACAACCAGCACGCCTTCTCCGTCATAACCGGCATCGGCCAGAACCGTTTCGAGCGGCGGGGCCTCCTCGACAGGTGTGCAGGAAAGCGTGTGCGAGCGACCGCGTGGGATGAGGATCAAGTCTCCCGGCTTGAGCTCGGCACTTCTCCCATCTTCAAATCCAACCAGGCACGTTCCCTGCACGCACAAGTGAAAGCGCGCTGCCTGCTCAAGGTCGGGAACTGTTACCGCCCATGGCGCTGACAGGTCGGTCCGGAAATAGAGCGCCCCCTTGAGGTTGAGCGTGCTCAGTATATCGTCAAGGACGTTCATTGGGCGCTCCGTTCGAGACGTGTTGATTGTCGTCAAGCATGGTCAGAGGACTAGCCCAACCCCGAGCTTGAAGCGAATATCGGTTTCATTCTGTATGCCTCGCAGGTCTTCATGGACCGGGATTCCAACGGAGCTGTAGATTGCCCAGCCATTGGCCGAGCTATAGCGAAAACCGGGCGACAGGAAGATCTGCGTGCCGCCGCTATGCGGGTCGCGCAAGGTGCCGACGCGTTCACGCTCTTCCCATTCACCGTTGATTTCGACGATAAGATCGAGCGCCTCATGCCGCTCGAAAGTGCCATCGTCGTGCGTATGCGCGCCTTGCCCGATCCGCCAACTGAGGCCGGCATTGAAAGCCAGATGATCCCCGCGATTGGTGTCCTGCGATCCCTTGGTTCGAAGGGTGTAGAGCAGGCTTGCGTCCGCCGAAAGCGGGCCGAAGCTCTTCCCCAAGGCAAAGCCACCGCGCGGATCCCACGATCCTGATCCGGGCTGGAATTCTGTTTCGAACCGGCCCCCTTCGTTAGTCCGCTCGCGCGTTTCTCCGGTTGGGACGCTCAGTCCTGCCATAAGCGCCAAACCGAATCCGTCGGATGTGCGATCGAGCAGGGCATACCTCACACCAAGTTGAAGGTCGCCAATGCCTTCAGAGCTGCCAAGTTGCTCGATCTCGGGGTGGGCCGCGTGCCCGTGCCCACCTTCATGGTGTTCGGTTTCGCGTATGCCTGAGCGAAGAACGAACGGCAGCGAAAGGCTGAGGCTCAGCCGGTCCGTTACGCCATATTCCAGGCTGAGCGTTGTGAGGTAGGCCGCATCGGTATTGTGCACTCCCTCCAGCCCGTCTTCGGCGAATTCGCCCAGCTCATTATCGCGAAAGGCGTCATAGTTTTCGGCATAGATATCAGCGCTGAGTGCAAGCTCGCCCTTTGCAAGCGTATCGGGGCTGATCGTGTTGATCGGCCCCGCCGTATTCGACGGTCCGGACGCGACCACATGGTGTGCCATGGCCGCGCCACTACTGGCACACCACAGAGCAATCGCCGCGGCAAATGCGGCCGTACTCGATGAGATTTTCATGTTGATTTCGACTCTCTGTCGGCAATTGATGTAGCGGACGTCGGGGGGGGCTGCGACCCGTTACCCCCTCATTTGACGACGATCTTGCCTTTCATCCCGGGGTGGTAGGCGCAGATATACTCGACGGTTCCCTTGCCCGTTATCTTCAGGCTCCAACTCTGATTGCGGTTCAGCTTTCCCGAATCCCAAGCCTGGCCTATTGCAGCGAGCGGCGCAGCGGCGAGGTTTTTCCAGGCAGCAACACTTCCAGGCTTGCCTCTTGCTGTCGCAGTATGCGGAGCGGCATCGAGGTTCTTCCAGGTGATGGTGTCGCCTGTCTTCACCTCAAGCGTGGCGGGAAAGAACTTGAATTGCCGGATCTCGACCACATGGGTTCGTGATCCTTCGTTACCCTTGGCTGATGCAGAATCCGCAGACGCGAACACGGCACCAACGGCTAGAACAGCCAACGTTGCAATCAGCAGAGTCGGCGTCGCCAGGGAGGCGCCTACGCGCCCCCCTGATTTGCGGCTGAATACGGACGCCTTCACTTGAGCACCCGAACCATGTGTGCAGCGTGCTGCTCGTGCACCTTGAAGACTTCGAGAGCCTGACCGAGGAGATCCTTGAACTCCCGATTGTCGACGGCCGGGATGAAGGCTGTTTCCACCGTCTTGTTGACGAACTGATGGTAGCCAAGCTCGTTGGCCGCATAGGCACGATCAAACTCCGCTCCGTGCATCTGAGCGAGCTGATCCAGCTTTGCGTGCGCATCTGCGGTAAGCTGCTGGCTGGTCGGATTGTCTTCCGGTGTGGCACCCAGCTTGGTGAGAAGCGCGACCGCAAGCTCGTTAACGGCTGTGTGATCCTGGATCATGAGTTCAGCAAACTTGCGAACTTCCGGATTGTTCGACTTCGCCAGCGCCAGGTGCGCGTAGCGAATATCGAGATTTCCGGCCGTATAGGCGATGTGGGCGATCTGCATGTCTGATGGCCCATCTTTGGCCACAGCTGGAGTGGCGAAGACTGTCGAAGCGAGCAGCGCTGCTGCTGCCAGACGGGAGATAGTCAAGGTCATTTCGAACTTCCTTTAGCGGTTGAAGCAGTGTTCGTTCCTGCGAACGCAACCGCAGTTGGCACTGCAAATCTTGTTGGAAAATACCGGCCGGCACATCACGGACTGCCCGCAACGCAGTTCGGACGGTTGGCAATGAAAGCAGAGGAATACGGGATACTTTGGCGGCAGGGATGGATCGAATCGGCAAACAAGCGGAGCTGATTCAATCAACGCTCAATCTGGCGGGACAAGGTTGACCCCGCTGCCAACCTGCCGGGATGATGCGGCTCATCCGGAACAATTTGCTGGCCGTCCGTATGACGGCCCGACCCCTAGCCCACGAGTTGTGACTGTATCTAGAATTCCATGTCACCGGCCACATGGTCGTCAAACATCATGGGAAACAAGTTATGATCGAAGCAAAGATACTTGCTCGCGTGCTAGGCGCGACATTCATAGGCGTGGGGTTGCTCGGCTTTGTCCCTAATCCGCTCGTCGCGCCGGACGGCATCTTCGCCGTAAACACGATGCACAATCTCGTCCACATCGTCACCGGGGCAGGATTCCTGATCGGCGCTAGCATGGGGAAATCCCGCGCAACGATAATCGGCATCGGGATCGGCTACGTGGCAGTTGCCGTTCTTGGTTTCATGACCGACAGCCATCTTCTCCTCGGGATGATCCACATCAATGAGGCTGATCGCTGGCTGCATGCCGGGTTGGCAATCGCCATTCTCGCCGGCGGATTTCTGTCGAAGGAGCGCGCGATTGCGTAGCTTGCCCTTCGGTCGCATCCGGAGGCGGCGTAACGGCAATTGTCGGCTTCGCCTCCGGGCCCCTTTCTGAAAAGGAGACCATGATTGGCCAATTCTCAGGAATCGCTTAAGACCGATGACCCGCTCACCGATTTCGAGCCTTTGGAACTCACATTTCCGGACCACGAGGGAAACCCGGCAACTCGCCGAGTGTATCGTTCGGGCGAGGGTCCCGCTGTGGTCGTCATGCATGAGATGCCCGGACTCAGCCCCCATGTCGCGCGATTTGCCCGTTGGACCAGGGATGCCGGCTTCACCGTATGGATGCCGTCCCTGTTTGGCCGTGATGGTGCCGTTCCGGAAGCCAAGGAAGGCGGAGAGGTTTTTCGCCGCATGTGTGTGGCGCGGGAATTCAATGTCCTGGCAGGCAAAGGCGCGAGCCCGGTGACTGTCTGGCTGCGTGCTCTGGCGCGCTTCGCACATATGGAATGTGGCGGCAGAGGCGTTGGTGCAGTGGGAATGTGCTTTACCGGCAATTTCGCGCTTACGATGATGCTGGACGAGTCAGTGCTCGTCCCCGTCCTGTCGCAACCGTCATTGCCGCTCGACAACCCCGCTGCGTTGGAGAGCGATGCCGATGAACTGGCACAGATCCGCGAACGTATAGAGCGCGAAGACCTCTCTGTGCTCGCTTATCGCTTCGAGGGAGACCGGATTTGTCAGGCGGCGAGATTCGAGGCTTATCGCGCCGCGCTTGGCCCTCGATTTATCGGCAAGACTCTCCCCGATGTCGCCGCCAATTCCGACGTCTCGCCATTCTTCGCAGAGCATGTGAATTATCCGCACAGCGTCCTGACACAACATTTGATTGATGCTGCAGGTGAGCCCACTGTCGCGGCAAGAGACGAAATCATTGCGGCGCTGCATGCCAGGCTAACTTGACGCATATTGGCCGTGACACCGAGTTCCTTGCGTACATGGCGGCAATATTCGGAATCTCACGGTGGGGCGGCTGCGAGCCTATCCGCTTTCAAGTTGCATACGGTGCCAGGAAGATGTCGAGAATCGCGTTCGCGCGTGGCTCGCCGGTCACATCGTCGGTAGCCGGATCGAAGTTTCCATCGAGCCTCATCGAGACGTAACCGTGGGCAAGGGACCATAGGGCTATCGCTAGCGTATGGGGATCGGAATTATCTGGCTGGCCGATCGACGATATTTCCGCGATCAGCCGGTCATAAATGCCGTCCATTGCCCGAATTAACCGCTGATCTTCATTGCTCACCAGATCGCGCCGCCAGAGCATTCGGTACCTTTCGGGATGCTCCAAACCGTATTCGATCAGGCAATCCGCAAAGGATCGTATCCGCGCCATGCCCGACTGCCTCTCCGCCTCGATCTTGTTCTCGATGTCGGACGCAAGTTGTCCAAACAAGAGCAAGCTAACCTCCGTCAACAAGGCACGTCTATCGGCGAAGTGATTGGCAGGGGCGGCATGCGAAACGCCGGCTCTTCGGGCTACTTCGCGGATTGTGATCGCGTCTGGGCCGGACGCGTCGAGAATGCTCAACGCCGCATCCAATAGAGCTGACTTCAGATTGCCATGATGAAAACGTTTCTTCGCCTGCAAGACGATCTCCTACTCAAGCTTAGCCGCTGACTTGGAAATTGACATGGCATTGCATGCGACTTAAATTGACACTGTCAATATAAAGGTGGGCCATGCTGTTACGTATTCCGATCTATCTGAATGCTTTGGTGTTTCTTGTGCTAATTCCGTACCTTGAGATCAGCCCGACTCACGTTTTCAATCCGGATTGGCCTGCCCATGCGAAGCTCCATGAAGTCTGGCAACTTGTAACTAATGGCCTGCTTTCGATTCTGACAGTGCTCCTTGTGCGCAATGCGCGCCACGCATTGGTCAGCGGAGCAACCGCATTGGCAATCAATGTTGGCTTTCTCGCGGCACTTGCCGGAGCAGGATCCTATGGTGGCAGTATGGCACACAGCGACGGGTCGGAACTGCTGGTTGCAGGGATAAATCCTGCTTCCGCAATACTGGCATGCCTGTCGCTGGCGATCCTGGCTGGTATGTTTGCCGCGAGGAAAACTGATCTTGCGGCCGAATAGACGCGGGCGGCAACTCCAATCGCGATCGGCCAAAGGTCGGGGTTGGATCGCTCCCCTTGTCGCCGTCGCGGTCGCGCTGCTGGTTGCATTCAATGCAGCCTCAGCGAAGGCCTCTGAATGTAGCTCGTCCCACGCAAGCGCGCGCGAACTCGACCGATTGATCGAAGCGGCCATGACTGAAAGCGGTACTCCCGGCGTTGCAGTGGGCGTGATCGTGGACGGCCAGATAATCTATGTGAAGGGACACGGAATCGTTCACCGCGACATGCCGACAGCGGCGGTCGATTGCCGGACACGCTTTCATGCCGCGTCTCTTTCAAAGCCGGTTGTCGCATCCGCGCTGATGACCGCGTTCGAACGCGGTGAGATGTCAGAGACGCAGACGCTGGCGGACCTTGTGGCGGGATCGAACGCCCATTTGCTGCTGACCGATCTGATGACCCACACTGCCGGGTTGCGCGATCGTCAGCGTGCAAGGGCACGCACCTCTCAGAAGGAGAAGGCGGAGTACTTTGAACGGGCACTCAGGCAGGCAGGCCGCGCCACTGGCGCGCATCGATTTCGCTACACCGATGTCGACTACAATCTGCTCGGCTTTGCCATCGAGCACCGCAGCGGCGGCAGTCTCCAGCATTTTGCCCACGCGCGAATATTTGGTCCGCTTGGGATGATGGACAGCAGCTTTGCACTTGATGCACCCGGTGAGGCAGTCACCGCCTGGCCGCATGTGGGATTGGGCAACACACCAGCGTCCTCGCACCCCCACGATATCGCCTTCGCTCCTTCTTCCGGCTTGCAGACTACGGCCCACGACTTGGTCTTGTTCATGCAGGCCTATCTGGATCGAGATGAGCGGTTGATGGCCCGAACGAGCTATGACAGGGCAGAAGCGATCAAGATGACGACACAGTGGGAAGGCATCTCGCAATCGCTTGTCTGGCAGGTCGCGACACGAGCGGGCCAGAGAGTGCTACAGCACGGCGGTTCGGACAAAGGCTTTCGATCTCTTATAACAATCTATCCGGAAAGCAGAGCTGGCATTGTCATGCTTGCCAATGGCGAACACTTCGACCGATGGACGTTACGCGCCCAGATCGAACGGCTGATCTTTGACAGGTAACGGCTTGGCACTATCCCGCCGGTTCAAGGATTGGGATGAGGCATTGCCGGACGCTCGGTCACGTCGGGAACGCCATAGCCTTTCTGCACCGCCGAACGTCCCGCCACACGGACGTACCAGTCCAACACACACGGAAACTCTTCCAGGTCGATCTTTTGGTGCTCGAAACGCGACACCCATGGCCAGACGGCTATATCGGCGATCGAATACTCCCCGACGATGAACTCGCGGCCTGCAAGCTGTCCGTCTAGGACTGCGTAGAGCCTCCGGGTTTCGGTCAGAAAACGGTTCGCGGAATAGTCCGATGCGCCCGCATTGTAATGCAGGAAATGCGCCGCCTGCCCCAGGATCGGGCCAAAGCCCCCCATCTGCCACATGACCCACTGGATCGTTTCCCAGCGCTTCGCTGGATCGGATGCAAGGAATTGGCCGGAGATTTCCGCCAGGTAGAGCAAGATCGCGCCGGACTCGAAAAGGGTCTGGCCTGTCTCCGTATCCCTGATTGCCGGAATCTTGTTGTTCGGCGTTATCGCATTGAAAGCGTCGGAGAACTGGTCACCCGCATAGATATCGATCGCATGGACGGTGTATGGAATTCGCATCTCCTCAAGCGCGATCGATATCTTGCGCCCGTTGGAGGTGTTCCAGGTGTAGAGTTCAATCATGAATTTGCCTCTGAACTAGCGAAGAAGCTGGGGCGCGTCGCGCAGAGCATCTTCCGCCTCACGCTCAATTCTCGAGATTATGTCTGCGGCAGTCTCGATACGTTCGACCAACCCCACACCTTCGCCAACAATGACGGGTGCTATGTCGAAGTCTCCGACCGACGCCGCATCAGCAAAGTTGGCTCTTTCTGAGGAGTTGGCCGAGGCAAACCCTTCCGCATCGCGCCAACGCTTGGAGAATACATTGCTGGCGACCCTGAGCGTCCAACCGTCTGGCCAGTTGAGCCCGCGCGCCGCATCGAACAGATTGGTTCGTTCGGTTTCGTCACCACACACGGCAAGCGCTCGTTGCTTCGCAGCAGAATGTGCCAGAGATTCCCTTGCTGGATAGAATGCGGTGCCAATCAGGGCTCCACTGGCGCCGCGCACCAGATTTGCCGCGAGTCCGCGCCCGTTGCTGATTCCCCCGGCCGCAATGATAATCGGCCCGAGATTCGCATTGACGACTTCATCGACCAATGGACCAAGTGCACGGCTTGCCCCGTGTCCGCCAGCCTCGCTACCCTGCGCGACAATTACGTCTGCACCCAATGATGCGGCCTCGCGGGCAGCAGCAAGAGATTGGACTTGCATGAACAGGAGTGCGCCGGCTTTTCTGACCTTTGAAACAAGCGGGCCGGCATCGCCAAAGGAAAGAAAAACAGCCTCGGGTTTGCGTTCCAGCACTGCTTCGAATGCTGCTGGATCTTGCAGCACCCTCCAGGTGATGAAGCCTACGCCGTGGCGCGCTCCGCTGGCCAATGCGAGTTCCCTCAGGACTTTCTCGGGCGTCAGGTAGCCGGCGGCGACGAAGCCGAAACCTCCTGCACGCCCGACGGCGTAGGCAAGCGCGCCACCGGAAATACCTGCCATCGGCGCAACCACAATAGGTGCGCGAATATTCAATTCCTTGGTAAGGCGGGTCGAAATTGGCATGGACGTCTGGAACCTATTCTCTTGCCGCAGCCTGCTGTCTGAATTGTTCGACCGGCAGGCCGCCAAGCCCCCAGTCCTCCAATTCGACGACCTCGATCACCACATGTGTAGTCGCCGGGTTCTTGTTCAGCGACCGCTGTAACAGGTCAGTCACCCCCGCGATCAGCTCGGCCTTCTTCTCGGGTGTGGCGCCCTCTGGCGTAATCTTGATGTTCACATAAGGCATGGGTCAAATCCCTTCGTTCTCGAGCAGATCGAAATGAAAGACTTTAGAGATGATCTGCCAGCGACCTTCGCTGTGGATCAGGGTCAGAAAGTCGGTAAAATGTCGCTTGCCGATCGAACACCGTACGCGGGCGAATGCGGTCTTCTGGCCAGCAAAGGAAATCGTCTCGATCGCATCCCTGCGTTGCTCACTATTGGCCGCGGGCGGGGTACGGCTTGCGACGATCGGGAAATACTCCTGCATCGTCAGGTAAGTGAGATGATCCTCTGTTGCACACACGTAGATGGCGCCTGGGTGAAACACCTCCCGAAGGGCATCGAGGTCGCCATGATGGCGACCGTCGAAGTAGCTCTGCAGTACTGTAAGGACTGCAGGTTGCGACGCAGGTGCTTGCGACATCTTGTGCTCCGAGGATTCGTAATTTGAGGGAATGCGACCGAGACGACAGATCGCCTCAGGAGGAGGTAAGTCCTTCGGCGACCATAGCGTTTCGAACCGACGGACGGCTCGAAATACGCGCGACGTAAGCCTTTACCGCAGGCCATCGGTCGAGGCCGATACGTGTTGGGCCAGTCCAGGTCGCGACGGTGTAGGTATATGTGTCGGCCACGGTGAAATTGCTGCCCAACAGATACTCGCGCCCATCTGCCAGCAGGGATTCGATGTAATCCAACCGAACCGCTACCTTCGCCACTGCAGCTTCGCGTTCCTCAACCGACATCTCCTTGCCAGAGAAAAACGGGGCGAAAGCCTTGTGGAACTCGGACGCCGTGAAATTGAGATACTGCTGCAGCCTTGTGCGTTCCAGCGTGGCATTTGCAGGCGCGAGCCCCGCTTCAGGATTCGCATCTGCCAGATACTGGAGGATGGCAGGCGCTTCGATCAGGATATTGCCATCGTCGAGTTCGAGCGCTGGAACATAGCCGAGCGGATTGATCTCGCGGAAGTCCGCTCCGGCTTCGGTTTTCTTGCTGTCCTTGTCGACTTTCTCGATTTCAAACTCGGCGCCGATTTCATTGAGAGCAGTGTGGACTGCAAAGGAACAAGCGCCCTGAAGATAGTAGAGTTTCACTTTCATACTCCTGGTATTGGGGGTGGTCAGGAGTTAGAAACGAAGGTATCTAATGTAAATCAGGTATCCTATGGTAACCTGCAGAATCGAGTTTCCAATTGGTAACCCATGGATTGTGTCATGGCGCTCAAGATGCGAAAGAATGTCAGCCCGAAACCTCCTGAAAGCTGCCCGCTCACCGAATGCATGAAGATTATCGGCGGCGCCTGGACGCCCAATGTCATATGGTCGCTTCGTGGAGGACCACGTCGTTTCAGCGAACTTCGGGTCGATATTCCTCCCGTTTCGCCAAAGGTCCTCAGCACTCGCCTGCGCGAATTGGAAGAGCGGGGCGTCCTGACCCGTACGATCATGCCGACATCACCGCCATCGGTCGAGTACGCGCTGACGCCGCTTGGTTCGCGGCTAATCCCTGCGATCGAAGCCATTGTGGAAGTTGGCCACGAACTGAAGGAGCGAGGGCTCGCGCATTGAAATCGCGCGCTGTCGTACTTGGCTCCAAGTTCATTGCCTCGGAACTCTGATGTCATCCCTCAAGTACCAGTTGTACGATGTTTTCACCCGCATGCCTTTCAGCGGAAATCCGCTGGCGGTATTTCTTGATGCTCATGGTCTGTCATCGGAGTTGAAGGCCAGGATCGCCAACGAACTCAATCTGTCGGAAACCGTATTTCTGGAGCGCCTGGATGGAGGCTCATCTTGGCGTTTGCGTATCTATACTCCGCAAGCCGAGTTGCCCTTTGCCGGTCATCCGACAATCGGTGCGGCTATCGCGCTGCGTGATGCCGGGCTGGCCACGAACAAGGTTGATTTCGAACTGGAGTTGGGTGCGGTTCATGTCACTGTCGACGAGCGTCGAGCCAGCTTAGCAGCTCCGATCCAAGCGTCGAAAGTAGGTACGACCAAGAGCACAGTTGATTGCGCCGAGTTGCTCGGCATCGAGCAAAGTGAAGTCATCGGTGTTACGGGAGCCAGTGCTGGAGTTCCGTTTGCGTTTGTTGAGCTCGGTTCGCGAATGGCACTCCGGAAATGCAGCCTTTCGCTAGGGCATTGGCGCGATGAATGGGCGGATAGCTCGACGCCGCACGTTTATTCGTTCTACCGACGTTCGGCTTCGCAAATTGACGCACGCATGTTCGCTCCGGCGATGGGAATACAGGAAGATCCGGCGACCGGCGGTGCTGCGGCCGCTATGGCGGCGCTGCTTCCCGACGGATTCTACGATATCTCCCAGGGGGAAGATATGGGGCGGCAGAGCCATATGGCGCTACGGGTAACCGGTGATCGAGCTACAATCAGTGGTGAAGCGGTCAGAATCGGGAGCGGAGAGTTCATTGATCTGTTGGTTTAGGCGGGGGATTACCAACCTATCTGCAATGGTCTGGTGGCCTGAAACAAGGAGCGGCTACCGATTGCTCTGCCAAGTGGAGAGCAGTTAGCGTCCGACTTACATCATCAGACCCAGGCATTCGCTGGGTCGCGGGTGGGTTCGGACTTGGGTCCGCAATCGGACTACCTAATGTAGGCGAGATCCCAGCCAGAAGCCGTCTGTCGGCTCGCACCCCATTTTCCTAAATCAATCATTCCCTATCGAAAGCAGCGCTTTTGCCGCGCGAACGATGCGATCGAGATCGCCATGCCCGTCATGATAGAGCCGCACCGTTCCGATAGCGTTCGATGTCAACGCCATCAGCAATTCGCCGGCAATTTGCGCGTCGATTGAATTCGGCAGGCCTCCTTCCTCGATCGCTTGCCGCGCGATGCAGGAAAAAATCTCCGAGTACTTGTGACGCATTTCAATCACCGGCTGATAACGCTCTGGGAAGCGGATCATTCGGGCCTGAACCACGCTGTAGATGAGCGGGAACGTCCGCACTTCCTCTTGCACACCGCGCTGTGCGTCGATCACGCGGCTTAACCGCTTGTCCCAGCTGCCGGGCTCAGCAGCGGCCTCCGCCAGGATCTTATGGCCGCGCTGGATGAACGCCAGCGCGGTCTGGATGAAAAGATCTTCCTTGGATTCGAAGTGGGCATAAATCGCTGGCCCGGTGAGCTCTGCAACTTTGGCAATCTGCTCCAGGCTGGTTTCCGAATACTCGCGCGAGTTGAAACATTGCGCGGCCGCGGCAATGATCCGCGCACGAGTTTTCTGCGCATCGCCACCCGCCGGACGCCCCCGTTTTGGCTTGGCTGGATTGTCCCTTGGACGCTTAGGCATCGCATCCCTTCACTAGGTTCGTAGCGAGAATTCAGTCGCCAGGCTGGTACCAGATTGGCGAGCTGTAGGCGCGCTCTTGCGTGACGAGCGGGACTTCGCTCGGTGGTTTTACTCCAAACCGCACCGCGTCGTAGAGAGTCCATCTGGGCGTCGGTATCTCGATGACCCTGACATAGTAGAACGCCGGAACGGAGGCATCGAAATCAGGGTCGCGCCAGAGCGTCGCCAGCTGAGGCTCCCCGATGTCGTTGGTGTAAGTTGCCGCGCCAAGGTTCACCGTTGAGCCGATGGCAGGAAGCTTTCCGGTCGCAGGGTCAACCTTTCGATCACCCGCGAATGCAACTTCATAGATTTTCTCTTTCAGTTCGCCTGACGCGTCGCGCCAGCCCTTGATCACCTGAACACGGTCGAGATGCGCGCCATTCGGGTCTTTCAGAGCGTGGATCAGAAAGCTTGGCGCATCGCCATCGCCGGTCAGCACCGATCCCATTGGCACTCCGCGCTGGTATCCGGCCCGCGGTAATCTCTCGGCCGCTGCGTCAGAGGCTGAAAAATCCCAGCCGCCGAAAAACCGAAGGCTGATCCGCGGCCCCGTCGTCGCATAGACCTCGCGTCGCTTGAATGCCGCGAACAGCTCCTCGCGCGTATTGGCCCGTGCCCAGGCGCCGATATAGCCGGAGGCGGTGAGCCGCCAATTGTCCCACAAGCGGCCGCCCATCTTCGAGCTGATACGCTCAGGCCTCGGTTCGGACTCCACGAACTTGCCCCAGAAATTGTCGTCGTCCGACGTCGCCAAGCCGGTGTGCGAATCCGTGCTGCCGATCAGGCCGAACTGATAAGGGTTGGTGCCAAAGCGCGCTTGCAAGTCGAGCCCTTGTTTCAACGCCTCACGGGCATATTCGTTGGCAAAGATCTTGCGGCGTTCCGCGGCATCTTCGGGCCGCTCTACCATCGAGATATTGGTCTGATCCCATGTCTCGAAATCAGCGAACTCGTCGGTCGGCGAAAGCAGTGGGTGCGCTTCGCTGTCGCCCTTGACCTGCGTCATCTCATAGAGCGGCTCCCAGCGCGCGCGGGAAGTCACATATTCCCGGTCGAACGGTTTGCCGTCAACCTGGACATCACCGAACATATTGCCGTTCGACACATTGCCATTGTGCGCAATGGCGATGGCTTCTCCGCCAGTCTTCTCCTCGTAACTTTGCAGATAATTCCACAATTCTGCGGGATTGTTGCCATCGGCGGCCGAGAATGGGATCGTTTGCAAGGTCTTGTCCTTGCCATCTTTGTAGACGACCACCCTGTGCTGGTTGCCGCCGCCGGGCATGGAGGTCCATTCGTATCCGGCAAAAGTCGTGAATTTCCCCGGCTGGTAGTGGCGCTCGGCAGCCTCGACGAGTTCGGACCAGATGGTGCGCTTGAAGGCTTCCGGAGGATCGCGTTCGGCTCTTCCCTCTCGCAGCGACGCGACGACCTCATCCATCGGACCGACGGTGTCGCCGGCAGCATCCATGGCGGCCCAGGCGCGCCCCAATGCCGTATCTACGATGTCCGGGTTGCCGTTCTCCATACCCACAAAAACACCAGTGTATTCGGCGTGGTCAGAGATCATCAGGAAGTCGAGCGGAACGGAAAGTTGCGCGACATCGCCCGTATGCGCCTCGATCGGCTCGCCCTTGGCGAACCGGTAGGCCTCGTCGGGACCGAGCGACTTGTTGCCGAAGCTGTAGCTGTCGAAGGAGTAGAACGTGTGAAGGTGCAGATCGCCCCAATAAACGCGTTCCGGAAACTCGGCGATCGGTACATCTGCGGCTGAAGCATACTGCTCATCGCCTGTGCTCTCGGCATTGCAACTCGCCAATGCAAACGCCAGCGCAAAGGAAGCCAAGACACAATTCTTCGAGCTGGGTGGCCGAAGCTTTTCTACCGAAACTTTGCGGGGAGTCCCACGATGCTCTGCCATCCAATCCCTCCATTTCAGCGCGCCTGACCCATGACTGCGGCTGTCCTGGCCCGTTGCCCTCACACTTTTGCGAATGGCGCATGCCGCGCATTAAATTAATCGTCATTCAATAAAATGCAAACGCGATCGGTTTCGGTCGCATCCTTGGGAGGGGAACATGCGCGCAGCGAGCAACCTGAAATCTGGAATTTCGCTACTGACGATTGGGGCGGCATTTGCATCTTCCGCCATGCCAGCCTTGGCGCAAGATACCGCCGATGGCACTTCAGCCGACGACGGTGATGTCATTATTGTCACCGGACGATTGAGGGGCGACGAATCCGTTCAAGACGTCCCACTTGCGGTGACTGTGGTCAGTGTCGAGCAACTTGGCACGCAGGGCGCGCTCAACATTGAAGACATCGAGACATTGGCTCCCAATGTCATCATTGACCCCGTCGGCGCCGGTCCGGGCGGTGGTGCCATTTCGATGCGCGGCGTGAGCTTCGAAGATATCGAGAAAAGTTTTGAACCGACGGTCGGCGTGGTCATCGATGGTGTTTTTCTCGGCACCAATACCGGCCAGCTTACAAATGCATTCGACTTTGAGCAGGTGGAAGTCCTGCGCGGGCCGCAAGGCACGCTGTTCGGGCGCAACACCATCGGCGGCGTCATCAACATCCGTCGCTCGCGCCCGACCAAGGAGTTTGGGATCAAGGCAGAAGCGACCTTGGGCAAATACGGCCGCGAAGAATACAATGCCGTGCTCAATGTCGGCGATGGCGACATGTTCGGGCTCAAACTGTGGGGCTATGACAGGACTTTCGACGGCTTCTACGACAACGTCACCCTGGGCATTGATGCGGGATCGAGCAGCAACACCAATATCGGCGGGACGCTCCTGTTCGAGCCGACACCGGACCTCGAGATTCTTCTGACGGTCGAGCATTCCAAGATTGGCGGTGACCCGGCGGTGGCATCGGTTTCGCAGAATACCGACCTGATCTGCATTCTGTTCGCAAATCCAAACCCCGCGCCGCCCGCAACGTTCAACCTGATCCCGGAGCAGTGCAATCGCGATCTGAAAGACGATCTCTACACTGTATTCGGCCAGTTCCTTGGCGATATCGACTTCAGCGAGGAATCCTATTCGGCTCAGATCAATTACAGCTTCGGCGACTTGAAGCTGACCTCGATCACGGCGCTGAAGGATTCCGACGAGCGGCAAACGCAGGATTTTGATGCGACATCGATCCCCTTCTTCCAGACAGATCGAGCGCAAGACTACAGGCAGTTCAGCCAGGAATTGCGGCTTGCCGGCGACTTTACGGACTCGATCAGCGGTGTTCTGGGGTTCTTCTATTTCGAGAACGAGTACCAGTTGGATTCGACTACGATCCTTCCCGGCGGTGTCTCGAGCAGCAACGGAACCGATCACCAGACCACCAGCTACGCATTCTTTGCCGATTTCGACGTTGCATTGACCGAAAGACTGCGACTCAGCGTGGGTGGGCGCTACTCGATCGACGAGAAGGAATATCGCCGCTTCGTCCTCAATGGCATCGATCTTACCAATGAGGATGAGTGGAAGGAGTTCACTCCGCGCGTCAGCCTCGACTACGATGTGAGCGATGACGTGATGGTCTACGCCTCCTATGCGCGCGGCTATCGTTCCGGTGGCTTCAACGGTCGCGGCATTTCGCCGACTTCGGTCCAGACCTCGTTCCAACCTGAAACCGTCGATTCCTACGAACTTGGCGCGAAAACGACCTTCTTGGGTGGTGCTGGGATCTTCAATATCGCGGCATTCTACGCGCAGTACGACGACAAGCAGGAAGAAGTTGTACAGGCCACGCCGCCAGGTTCTCCCAACCCGCAGGAAACGGTTACACGGAACGCAGCGAGTGCGACCATCAAGGGGCTGGAGGCCGATTTGCGTGTCGAACTCTTCGACGACTTCACGATTACAGGCTCGTTGGGCCTGCTCGATGCCGATTACGACAATTTCTTCATCGACCTCAATCTCAACGGCTTGCAGGATCCGGGGGAAGATGCCTCGACCCGCGAGATGCGCCGCACGCCGGACGTCACCTTCTCGGTTGCGGCGGACTACAAGATTCCGGTGAGCAACTCGAGCGAACTTGCGCTCAACGCACGGCTCTCGACCAGCAGCTCGTATCAGACGACGATCGTTGCCGCTCCAGGCGATTTCGGATCGAATGATCCGCGAGGGGTGCACCCGTCCACGACCGATCTGTCGGCAGCGGCGACATACCGGTTCGACCTGAGCGATCAAGCATCAGCTTATCTCCGGGTGTTTGGCCGCAACCTGCTTGATGAGCGCGGCATCAGTTCAACACTTCCGGTCGCAGGCTTGTTCACGTTCGCAGGCGCAATTCCTCCGCGCCAGTACGGCGTGACGCTCGGCTTCGAGTTCTAAGATTTTCGGAACTCGGGTCTCACCGCTCTCGAGACCATTCCTTGGGCCGCCGCATGGCGGCCCATCTTTTTGGCGTTGGCGGTCTTGTCGGCCTCACCGATTACCTCAGGGGGCCTATGGAGCCCCTCTAATGCGGATCGAGATTCGCTTCCCACCCAAGGCATGAGATACTCGCAGCATATTACCTATGCGAACAACCGACAGAACGTCTCGTGGGTCAGATGGTATGATTTGCGGCAATACCAATTCGTACCACGGCATAAATATCTGAAATTATAGTAGAAGATTGAGGGAGCAAGTTCCCGCACCTCCCGCCACCTATCTCATCGATATCAATCGCAAGGTCGTTTGCCGCAATCTTCACACCAGCCGTTTCTCATTGGCTGGCAGTCTGAGCAGGTTCACCTGCTTACCTGCCAGTCTGTTAAGATTTGGACGCCGGTTTCGACGAGCACATGATATCAGCGGGCGGACTGGAGTTCGCTCCATATACTATCGACGATCGGGCGATTGTTCGATGCGGCCCGAATGGCAACAATCTCGAATTGGCTTGCCCAATGCTCGCTGACACACGTCAGAGGCGCGCGGTTCTGCGTATGCTCTGCGATGGATTCAGGAAGCCAGCCCACACCCAGGCCCTGCTGCACGCCGGTACAGAGGCTCTCAGCGAGCGATGCCCGATAGACCGTGCGTAACCTCTCCGCGAAGTGGGACTTGAGCAGCACGCTTTCGACCACGCGCGACATGAACGACGTGCCTGAGTATTCGAGGTAGGGAATTCGCGCCGTGGCGTCTTCTGCGAGGTCCACATCAACAAGGGCTGAGTTGACGAACGGCATGATACGCTCGCGCCCGAGCGAAAGCTTCGGAAACTGGCTCTCGTCGAGATCGATGGGAACGGACTCGTGGCTGAAACTGATGAAGATATCAGTCGCGCCGCTTTGCAGGCTGCCCAGGTACTCCTCTATGGTGCGGGTTTCGGCAATGATGGAAACCTCGAACCGGCCAATCTGCTCTTGCAGTTGCGAAATCCTGCGTGGCACAAAGTAGAGCGCTAGCGTGTGCAGGCACGCAATGGTCACGGCCCGATCCGAAATTCGTACCAGTTCGGCAGCGCGGCCCCTCGCCTCGTAGGCGCTTGCGATTATCTCGCGCGCGGTCGGTATGAACTCCAGTCCGGCCGGGGTGAGGGCAATGGGATGGGTCGATCGGTCGAGTAGCTCGGTTCCGATCCATGTCTCGAGCGATTTGATCCTTCGGCTAAGCGCGGATTGCGTCAGATGTCGTGCATCTGCAGCCCGGGCAAAGTGTCCCTTCTCAGCAACAGCGATCAGATCCTCGAACCACTTAAGTTCCAAGAAAACCCAACCTTTCAATATCTTGCGTTTTTCGCAATGAGCCTTGCTTATAATGAATTGGATGTCAAGCGGGCTTCGCGCGATCAATTATTTCACGGGACCGATCTCATCTGGGAGGAATATGATGATTGTTCGCAAGGCAAGGCTTATGGGATGCTCCGGAATTGCATTGGCAGTTGGTTTGGCTGCACCGCTGGCAGCCCAGCAGCAGGAAACGATCACGGATCAGTCGGATGCTGCGACAGCATCGGGTACAAACATCGTCGTGACCGGCAGCCGCATCGACAGAACAGTCGAGGAAAGTGCCGTTCCGATCCAGGTGCTGGGTGCCGAAGAGATCGAGGAATCGGGCACGACCGATCTGGCGGAGGCCGTGCTTCAGCTTCCCGGCGTGTCCGAATCGGTGTCTCCGCAGGGTTCAAACAACCAGATCCAGACGAGCGGGCTTTCGACCATCAGCCTGCGCCGGCTGGGCGATGACCGGACCCTTGTCCTTGTCAACGGCAAGCGGGCGGTTTCCAACTCGGGCAATTCCGATCGCGTCAGCCTGTCGACGCTCCCGGCGGGTTTCGTCGAGCGGACGGAAATCCTCACCGGCGGCATGTCGGCTGTTTACGGATCTGATGCGATTGCGGGCGTGGCCAACTTCATTCTGGAGGATGACTTTACCGGAATCTCGCTCGATACTCGTTTCTCCATGCCCGAGGCCAAGGGCGGTGACGAATTTCGCTTCAATGGCCTCGCCGGCACGGAGTTTGCCGATGGACGAGGCTACGCCCTGCTGGCTGTCGAGTACCGCGACGAAGACGAAGTATTCGCCGACTCGAGCCGTCCTCTGACCATCGCCGCGCTCGAATTCGACGATCCGGAGCCGTCCACCGGTGCAAATGGCTGGACCAACGAGATTAACTTCCCTGGGTGCTTCGGTATCGACACCGAGCGGCATTGCATCCTGCCAAGCGGCACCAATTCTATTCCGGGCGGTGTGTTCGAAGGCAACGATGCCTGGTTCGTCAACGGTCGCTGGTTTAACGATCAATCGCTAGCTCCGTCGGACCGTCCGGCTGGCGAAGATTTCTTTGCCGACTACGACGTCCATAATTTTCGTCCTGGCCGCTCCAACTTGCCCGAACGTCAGGTGTTTAACGCCGCGATCCATGCGACCTATGAGTTTTCGGATGCAGCCAAGTTCTCGATCATTGGCTCCTATTCCGATGTCGATACGATCTACTACACCGGCTACGAAACGCTCAATGACAGTGATACGCTGGGCGATGGAACCACCATCGGGAATATGGCGTCCAATCACCCGTTTATCCCGCCGGAAGTTCGTGAAACCTACCTCAACAGTGCAGGACGGCCGACGAGCGTTGATTTCGATCGCGAGTTGGTTGAACTCGGCGAGCAGGCCCGCATCAATGATCGCAGTACCTGGCGCGTCATCGCCGACGTAACGGGCAGCCTGACGGACAAGCTCGATTACGAAGTGTTCGGTACCTATGGACACTTCAAGCAAATCCAGGACAATCCGAACGAATACAATTTCCTTCATGCGCGAAATGCGCTGAGCATCGAATCCGACGGTGCCGGCGGCTTCCGGTGTCGCGATGCCACGGACCGTGCCAATGGCTGCGTTCCGCTCAACATTTTCGGTGCAGGTACAATCAGCCAAGCCGCCGCGGATTACATCCGCTACAATGGCCATGGCGAACAAACTCGCGAGCAGATCACGGCCGGCGGTTTCGTCAAGGGATCGCTGTTTGCACTGCCTGCAGGTGATGTGCGCTTCGCGCTCGGCGTAGAATGGCGCAAGGAGAGCCAGGACACGCACGGCGATCCGGACGGAGACGATTTCGCGGGCATCAACGGCGTACGCGATCGCCAGGATGGGGCAACGCGGGACACGCCGGGCTACCTGCCCGATACCGACTTCGACCTGACCTCGCTCGCAACCTTTCCGAGCGTTTCGGCCAGTTACACGGTCAAGGAGGCATATGCCGAACTCGACGTGCCGGTCTTCGACGGGATGAACGTGCAACTCGCTGCCCGGGTCGGCGATTACAACACCATCGGGACGATCTTCAGTTACAATGCCGGAGCGGTGTGGCAGGCCTCGCAGGACATCTTGTTCAGGGCGCAGTATTCGCGTTCCCAACGCGCTCCGAACCTGACCGAGATCTTCTCGCCGCCGCGCCCCGATGCCGACGACCTGTCCGACCCGTGCGAAGGTTTGTTGCCAGACGGCACGGGCATCACGGCAATTGTCGGCAATGGCGCGGATAACGCCGACCTCGCGCTGGTCGCCCAGAACTGCCTCGCCGAACCCGGCATCCAGGCCTTCTTTGCCGACCCGGATAACGCCGGCGATCCGTTCAATGATGGACAGGCGGGTACGCAGGGCCCGAACGCGGGTAACCCCAATGTGAAGGAGGAGACCGCCGATACGATAACGGCCGGCTTTGCCTTCACGCCGAGCTTTATTCCCGGCCTGTCGCTGGTTGCGGACTACTATCGTATCAAGATTACCGATGCCATCACTTCGATCTCGACGCAGGACACGGTTTCGCTTTGTTATTCGTCCGCGGATTATCCCAACAACAAGTTCTGCGATGTCATCACGCGCAATGGCGCGGGGCGGATCACCGAGGTAATCAACTTCCAGGAAAACCTCGACACCGAGCTGGTAGAAGGGATCGACGCTCAGTTGAGGTATCGCTTCGAACCGGGCTTCATACCCGGACGTTTCGATCTCGATTTCCGTTATTCGCACTACTTCAAGCAGGAGGTAGAGTTCGAAGGTATCGGTGGAACGATCATCAAGGCATCGCCGCTCGGTGAAATCGGCAATGGCGAAGACGAGTTCCGCGCCCAACTCGGCTACCGCAACGGTCCGTTCCGGGCGACCTACACTGTGACCATGCTGGGTGGCGGCGTCGACAATATCGAACAGCACGGCAATCGCGGGGACGACCGGTATTACAAGGCCGACAACCAGTACTTCCACCGCGTCTACTTGGCGTATGACTTCGGGGACAACGAGCAGTACCGGATCTATGGCGGCGTGAACAACCTGTTCAACAACTTCGGTCCATTCATGCCGACGGGTCTCGATTACGGCTCGAGCTACAACCTCGATACGCCCCTCAACGATGTGCTAGGCCGGGAATTCTACCTCGGTCTAAGGGCACGCTTCTGAAGCCCTCGGGTCGGGTTTAGGGGCGGGTGAAATCCAATAAATGGAGAACATCCGCCCCCCTTTTTAGTCCGACGCAAATAGGGGTCTCAGGCGCATGAAATACGAAAACTACCTTCTCGCCGCGGCACTCGCCTGCATGGGCACGACCGCTGCCGGACAGTCGCCCGAGCCGATGACTGCGATCGACTTCGTCGAGATCAGCCAGCTTGATGAGCCGACCCTCTCTCCAGACGGAAAGACGCTGGCATTCCTGCAATCCCATACGGATTGGAAGGAAAACAAGGTGATCGAGCGCCTGCAATTGCTCAATGTCGAAACGGGCGTGAAGACAGCCGCCATTACCGCCGTCAAGGAGGACGAAACGCACTCGGGTGCAGTGTGGTCGCCTGACGGAAGCCAGTTTCTCACCCTGCTCGAACGCAAGGGCGACAAGGAAAAGCAGGTCTACCTCGTCATCCCGTCGACAGGATCGATCGAGCGCTTGACCGAGTTGGAAGATGAGGTCGAGGATCCGGTCTGGGCTGGCGACGGAACAGGATTTTATTTCCTAGCCGCGCGGCCGCTCGATGAGGACACGCGAAAACTGCGCAAGCGGCAGTTCCTCGTGCGCGAATACGAGACGCGCGAACCGGCAGCACTGTGGCATTTCGATCTTGCCACGCGCAAGGCAGCGCCGGTCATTGCCGGCGAGTTCTTCCTGCGCGAATACTCGCTGGCGCGCGATGGCGGCGCAGTCATCGACTTGCGTGCACCGGGCGGCCTGGGCGACGATATTCACCGGGGCGAACTATGGCTGACTCGGTTGGCCGACGGAACGACGCGCCAGTTGACCCGCAACGAATATGCCGAGCGCTATGCCAAGCTTTCGCCGGACAACACGCATTTCGCCTTCATCGCGACAGTCAATGAGAAGGGCGAAGGCTATCACGAAGATAACCTCTTCGTGCAGCAGGTGGGCTCAATGGAACCGCGGCTGCTGTTGCCCGCAGAGAATTTCGAGATGGTCGACTTCGCATGGGATGCGTCGGGCGGCGGACTGTTCATCCTCGGCAATATCGGGCTCCGCACCGAGCTGTTCCACTATGATCTGGACGGCGACAGGCTGAGTAAGCTGACCCACGGCGATCACGTGATCACCAATTGGGAATACGATCATCGCACCGACCGTCACCTGGCAATCATCCGGAATGAGACCAATCCGGGCGAGATCTATCGTCTCGATCCATCGGAAGGCGGCGCGCTGGCGTTGACGCGCCTGACTGGACATTACCGGGATTGGCCCGAACGTTTCGCCTTGCCACGGCAGGAGGCCTTCCGCTGGACCGGGCGCAAGCGGCAGGAACTCGAAGGGCTGCTGGTCTATCCGGTCGGCCATGTCGCGGGCGAGCGTTTCCCGCTGGTGACCATTACCCATGGGGGCCCGCGGTCATCTTCGCAGTTCGGATCTTGGAACGATTCCCGCTTCGTGGCCGTGCTTGCGGGCGAAGGTTATGGCGTGTTCCTACCCAACCATCGCGGCGGCACGGGCTATGGCGATGCCTTCATGCGCGACATGGTCGGCGGCTATTTCACCCATGCGCATCACGATGTCATGGATGGCATCGACGCGCTGATCGAGCGAGGCCTTGCCGATCCCGATCGCCTTATCAAGATGGGCTGGAGCGCGGGTGGTCACATGACCAACAAGCTCATTACCGAAACCGGTCGCTTTAAGGCAGCATCCTCAGGGGCCGGCGCATCGGACTGGCTCTCGATGTATGGAGAGAGCGACATTCGCCACGATCGCACGCCATGGTTCGGCGATGCGCCATGGGTCAGGAAGGCTCCGATCAAGTCCTATCGCGACCAGTCGGTCATCCAGAATGCATGGCAAGTCACGACACCCACCGTGTTTTATGTCGGCGGAGACGACGTGCGGGTCCCGCCCACACAATCGATCCTGCTTTACCGCGGTATCAAGGCTGCGGGTGTCCCGACCGAACTCTTCATCGCCAAGGGCGAACCCCACAATTTCCGCAAGCCTTCGCATCAGCTCTTCAAGATTCAGACCGACCTTTCTTGGTTCGCAAGTCATCTGGGCCGGGACCAGTATGTGCTGCGGTTCCCCGAGGCGGCGCTGCGCGAAGAGGATGAGGAGGAAAAGGAGAAGGACGAGAAAGTAGACGAGGAGCCAGCGGTGCCCGATACCACGCTTCCAGAGACACCCGAGACGGTCGAGGAAGCGCAATGAACGAACCGCTGATTACCAATGACGCTATCGTACTGGGGCTATTCGCCCTGATCCTGGGAGGATTGTTCTATCTGCGCAGCTTGGGCGGCAGATGGGATCGGTTTTTCACTTTCGTCCCCATTATCCTGCTGTGCTACCTCCTCCCGTCGCTGCTCAACACCGCCGGGGTGATCTCATCGAAAGAGTCGCAGTTGTGGGATGTGGCCAAGGACTACTTCCTTCCCGCCGCATTGATCCTGTTGACCCTCAGCATCGATCTCAAGGCGATCCTCGGTCTCGGGCCAAAGGCGCTGATCATGTTCCTTACCGCTACGGTCGGGATCATCATTGGCGGGCCGCTCGCGGTCCTGATGATCGGGACGATCGATCCGGCGACGGTCGGGGGCGAGGGTGCGGACGCGACCTGGCGCGGGCTCTCAACACTGGCGGGAAGCTGGATCGGCGGCGGTGCGAACCAGACCGCCATGCTCGAGATCTACGGTTACAATCCCGAACGATACGCCGCGATGGTGGCGGTCGACATCATCGTAGCCAACGTCTGGATGGCTATCTTGCTGTATGGTGCGGGCAATCCGGCACCGATCGATCGCTGGCTCAAAGCCGACACGACCGCCATCGACCGGTTGCGCGACACTATCGCCGACTACAGCGCCAGGATCGAACGGCCGACGACCGTGCCCGATCTCATGGCGCTGCTCGCCGTGGCATTGGGAGGGGTTGGCCTTTCGCACCTCGTGGCTTCGATCGCCGGGGCTGCATTCGCCCAGATTGAAGGGATGGGCGACACCATCCTGGCTAATGACTTCTTCTGGATCGCCGTGACTTCGACCACGGTCGGGCTGTCGCTGAGCTTCACGCGGGCGCGCGGTCTCGAAGGGGCGGGGGCATCCAAGATCGGGACCGTCTTCATCTTCCTGCTGGTGACAATCATCGGGGCGAAGATGGACGTCCTGCAGATTGCGGACCAACCCCTGCTGTTCCTGCTCGGTTTCGTCTGGATGACGATCCACGCCTTGCTGCTGATCATGGTGGCCAAACTCATCCGCGCGCCGTTCTTCTTCGTTGCGATTGGGAGCAAGGCGAATGTGGGCGGGGCGGCCTCGGCACCAGTCCTCGCCGCCGCATTCCATCCGGCTCTCGCGCCGGTTGCGGTACTTCTCGCCGTGCTGGGCTACGCGCTGGGAACCTATGGCGCGATCCTGTGCGCGGAACTGATGCGGATGGTCGTGGGATAGCGAATTCTCGATGAGGACGGGATAGGATGGCCGAGGCTCGATCACGCCAGTTTATCGCATTGAGCGACTCTGCATCGCTATTCGTCCCGTCGTGGCGGCCGACCCACCTGCTTGACTACATCCTCGACAGTTCGGCGCAGCCTAACCCTATCGTCCGCTATGTTGGTGCTGCAAAAGGTGACCAGCCGCAAAGGATCAATGCGTTCTTCAATCTCGCCGAACGGGCTAAATTCCGTCCGGAAGTCCTGAGTTTCTTCGAGCTTCAGGACGGTAATCCGGGCAGCTTCTTCAGCGGTGCGGACATAATCTTCATCGATGGAGGCTCCACCCGGAACCTGCTGGCGATATTTCGTGAATGGGGAGCAGTGCCTGCGCTGAAGGATGCCTATGAAGCAAGAACGGTAATCGTCGGGGCCAGCGCGGGCGCTTCGATGATGTTCGAGTGGTGCCTGACGGACAGCATAAGAACCGCGATCATGCCGTGGGAAGGGATCGGGCTGATCCCCGGGACGATCTGCGTCCACCACAATGCCCGCCAGGAACGCCGGCAGGCGCTCTCATCCTTCCTTTCAAGCGGGGGCGCGCGCTTTCCCGCCTATGCGCTGGACGACGGTGTGGGCCTCCATTTCGAGGATGGGCGCTTGAAGAGAGGGGTGAGTGCTGTCCCGGATGCGCGATGTGCCGTGATCGAGGAACGGCGCGGCATCCCGTACTATGTCGAACTTCTGGCGCTGTACAACGCCTAGTCGCCTGTTTTAGCCATATGAAATTGCCGGGCGCCCCCAATCGTTTCGATACGGGCGGACTGGTTGAGATCGCCGTGCACGATGGCCGCGAGCTTGGGCTGCTGATCGCCGGTCGCTCCCATTTTTGACGATTAGCGCCGGGGAGCGCCTCGGCTAGACCGGTGGCTACATCATCGACTTGGGAGAAGGCAGCCATGGATCTCGGATTAGCAGGCAAGAAAGTCATCATGAACGGCGGTGCGCACGGACTGGGCCTCGCTTCGCTCAAGCTGTTTGCCGCCGAAGGCGCGGACGTAGCCTTCTTCAGCCGGAAGGAAGACAAGATCGAGGCCGCCAAGAAGGCGATCGACGAGGCTGGGCCGGGTAAGGTCTTCGCCGAGGTTTTCGACATGGCCGCAGGTGGCGATGCCTACAAGGCATGGCTCGAAAAGGCGGCGGGCGAGCTGGGCGGTTGCGACATCTTCATTCACACCGCGTCCTCATCTGGCACCGGCGGCACCGGCGACTGGCAGAACGGTCTCGACATGGACATTATGGGCGCCGTGCATGGCGTCGAGGCGCTGACACCGCATCTGGCGGAGTCGTCGAGCGGCTCTATCGTGTTCATGAGTTCGACCGCCGCGCTCGAGACCTTCATCGCTCCGCAGGCCTTCAACGCGCTCAAGGCGGCGCTGATCACCTATGGCTCGCAGCTTTCGCAGGCGCTCGCGCCGCAGGGCATCCGCGTCAACTGCGTCAGCCCCGGCGCGATCTACTATCCCGGCGGCAATTGGGAAGTGATCGAAGGCGCGATGCCTGAACTGTTCAATGGCGTACTCGCCAAGATGCCGATGGGGCGGTTCGGCAACGACCAGGAAGTCGCCAAGGCGATCGTCTTCGTCGCCAGCCCGGCGGTACCTTACATGACCGGGTCGAACGTGGTCATCGACGGCGGCTTTACGCAGCGCGTCCAGTTCTAAGCAGCACAACAGGAAAGAGACTCCGGCACATGGCTGAAATTGATCGCGACAAGCTGCTCGATATCTACACCCGCACGATGAAGGTGAACCGCACCGACGAAAAGTTCCGCCAGCTGCTGATGCAGGGCAAGGTCGCGGTGATGTATTACTGCGTGCGCGGGCAAGAGCTGGTTTCTGCTGCTGCGATGGCCGCGCTGGAGAAGGACGATTACGTCGTCTGCACCTATCGCGGGCAGGGCGAACAGACCGCCAAGGGTATCCCGATCGAGAAATGGTGGGGCGAATGCCTCGGCAAGGCGACCGGCACCTGCAAGGGCAAGGGCGGCACCATGCACATCACCGATCCCGAGACCGGGATCATGGTGACGACCGGTGTCGTTGGCTCTGGCCTGCCGATCGCCAACGGTCTTGCCATGGCCAGCCAGAACAATGGCGACGGGCGCGTGACGCTCGTCAGTTTTGGCGATGGCGCGGCCAATATCGGCGGGTTTCACGAGGCGATGAACATGGCGCAGCTCTACAAGCTGCCGGTCGTTTTCCTGTGCCAGAACAACCGTTACGGCGAGCATACCGCCTATGCCGACCATACCGATACCAAGCGGATGAGCGATAGAGCGGTAGGCTACGGTATGCGTGGCGTAACCGTCGATGGCAATGATGTGCACCAGGTGTACCCTGCGGTAAAGGAAGCGGTCGATCGCGCGCGCGCCGGTGAAGGTCCGACGCTGGTCGAGGCCATGTGCTACCGCATGATGGGCCATTTCTTCGGCTCCGACTTCTCCTACATGCCGCCCGAGCATATCGAGGAAATGAAGCGCGAGGATCCGCTGCCCAAGCTGCGCAAGGTCATGCTCGAACATCAGTTTACCGAAGAGGAGCTCGACAAGATCGTGGCCGATATCGACGCCGAGATCGATGCCGCGGTGCAGCACGCGCTCGACGCGCCGCTGCCCGATACCGACGAAATCTACAAAGACGTGCTCGAGGAGGTGAACTGACATGGCCGAAATTACCATGACCCAGGCGCTCAACCTCGCGATCGACGAGGCCATGGCCGAAGATGACGGCGTGTTCTGCCTCGGCGAAGATGTCGCCGCCAAGCAGGGCGGCGGGGTGTTCAAGATCACCTCCGGCCTGACCGAGAAATATGGCGAGAAGCGCATCCGCGCGACGCCGATTTCGGAGACCGCGATCATCGGCGCGGCGGTGGGCGCGGCGCTCGCCGGTCAACGCCCGATTGCCGAGATCATGCTGATGAACTTCGTCGGCGTGTGCATGGACCAGATCGTCAACCACGCGGCCAAGCTGCGCTTCATGAGCGGCGGTCAAACGCCGTGCCCGATCGTGATCCGCACCACCACCGGCGTGGGCGTCGGCTTCGGCGGCCAGCACTCGGACATGCTCGAGGCGTGGTTCGCGCATGTCGCAGGCCTGCATGTGGTGACGCCGTCCAACGCTGCCGATGCGCGCGGGCTGATGCGCGCCAGCATCGATGCCAACGATCCGGTGATCTTCATCGAGAATATCCTCTGCTACGGCCTGACCTCCGAAGACCCGGGCCCGGGCTACCGCGTGCCACTGGGCAAGGCGGCGATCGCCAAGGAAGGCAGCGACCTCTCGATCATTACCTATGGCCGCACCGTGCTCGATGCGCTCGAGGTGGCAGGCGAAATGGAGAAGGAAGGCGTTTCGGTCGAGGTCGTCGACCTGCGCACCATCGCGCCCTATGACGAGGAAACCGTGCTGAGCTCGGTCCGCAAGACCGGCCGCGCGCTGACCCTGCACGAAGCGGTCCGCCCCTTCGGCACGGGCGCCGAAATCGCCGCCAATATCCAAGAGAAATGCTGGGGCGATCTGAAGGGTCCGGTTCGCCGGATCGGCGGGACGTTCTCGGCCGTGCCCTTCGCGTCGCATCTCGAACAGGCCTGGATTCCGACCAAGGCGGAAATCGTCGAACAGATCAAAGCCTCGGTAGGAAAGGACTGAGCCTTGGCCGAGGAAATCCGCATTCCCAAGCTTGGGATGAGCGCGACCGAAGTGACCCTGTCCGAATGGATGTTCGGCGACGGCGAGCAGGTCAGCAAGGGCGACATCATCTATACCGCCGAGACCGACAAGACGACGGTCGAGATCGAGGCGCAGGCTTCGGGCACGATCCGTCCGACCGGCGAAGAGGGCGTCAAATACAAGGTCGGCGACCTGATCGGCACGATCGAATGAGACCCACCGCATGAGTACTCCGCGCGAGTTGCTGTCGGCCGTCTATGCGGCTGCCGGCGCTCGCGACTGGGACAAGGTCGAGAGCCTGCTCCATCCCGAATTCGTGCTCCACGAAGCCGAGGTCCTGCCGTTCGGCGGCGAATGGCGCGGGAAGGATGCGCTGCAGCGCTGCGCCGCGGCCATGTATGGCACCTGGGCCGAGGCCAAGGTGGACATTCACGACATTACCGGCGGCGATAGCTGGGCGGTCGTGGTTCTGACGCTCACGATGACGCCCAAGGGTGGCGGCGAGACCTTCCAGCAGACCGTATGCGAAGCGGGATCGTTCGAGGACGGCCTGCTCAAGGACTTGCGGATCCATTATTTTGACGCCGCCGAAGTGGCTGAAAAGGCATAACAATCATGGCAATCGAGAAAGTCTGCGTACTCGGCGCACCCGCCGACCAGGGCCAGCCGCTGGTGGCGGAGCTGCTGCGCGAAGGCTACGCCGTGACCGCCGGGGTACGCCGCGACGACGCGATGAAGGACACGCCCTTTCCCGAGGTGCCGACCGTCTTTGCCGACATTACCGATGCCGAGGCGATGGCACAGGCGTTCGCCGGGCAGGATGCCGCCGCATTCCACCTGCCGTTCGAATTCGACCGCGCCAAGGCGGCGAATTTCGGCAGGCAGATTGCCGAAGGTGCCAAGCGCGCGGGGCTCAAGAAGATCGTCTTCAACACTGCCTGCTTCGTCGCGGATCACGACCTCGACCTGTCGGCGCATGACGGCAGGCGCGATATCGAGCGTGCGCTGGAGGAAACCGGCATCCCCTGCGTTTTCATCGAACCGACCGTGTTTATGGACAACCAGTACCGCATCTGGACGCGGCCGCTGATCATGCGCGAAGGCATCTTCGCCTATCCCGCCAAGCCCGATCTTAAGATCAATTGGGTGTGCCTGGAGGACGTGGCGCAAGCGATGCGGCGGGCGCTCCAGACCGATGCGGCGGATGGGCAGCATGTCCCGCTGGGCGGCCCCGAAACGCTGCTGGGCGATCAAGTTGCCGCCAATCTGTCGGAGGCCATCGGCAGGCCGGTGCGCTTCCAGAGCCTCAAGCCCGAGGAATTCGCGGCGCGGATGAGCGAGCTCGTCACCGGCTCGCGCGAGGTCCAGCCGCTCAGCATCTATGACGGCATGGCCAAGTTCTACTCATGGTATAACGCCCAGCCGGAATCGCCGCTTGTGGTCGATCCGCAGAACGCGCGCGACTTGCTCGGCATGCAGCACACCTCGCATCTCGACTGGGCGAAGTCAAAAGACTGGTCGGCGGGGCTCTAGTCAGTCCTGCGCGGAGTGGCCGGCGAGCCAGGCGCGGCTGGTGCGCGCCACTTCGCGGGCTCTCTCGTTGAGATCGGGGAAGCGTTCGCGCAAGACTTGTGATCGCTCCTCCACCGCCAATGGCAAGGCAGACGGAAGCGCGGCGATAAAGCTGGCAAGATCCAGCCCGCCCGCTCCCATCGCCACGCGTTTGTTGATCGCGTCGTCGACGATCGCGTCCATATCGGAAGGATCGGGTCCTTTGGCCGGCGCATCGCAGGGCTGGGCATAGCCGAGCCACTCGCGCGGCAAGTTGGCGATATCTTCCGCCGTTCCGCCCGAGCGTGCCCAATGCAGCGTGTCGCAAAGCAGACCCTTGTTAGCGCCGTCGAGCTGCTCGAGAATGGCGCGTGCGGCATGGATCGACTTGACCTCGGTAAACAGCCCGAATTCAAGATTGATCCGCACATCGGTCCCGGCCGAGCGATCGACCATTCGCTGCAGCTTGGCGGTGGTCGCGGCAGCATCCGGATCGCTCGAGACGCAAAGCAGGTTTCGCGCGCCGAGCTCGGCGGCAATGTCGACCAGTTGCTCGAGCCACGGATCGGACGGGCCGGGCATGATCCAGGCCACCTCGACATCGAGCAATTGCACCCCGGCGTCGCTCAGTTGCTGGCGGATCGCGCGCGTGGTCGCGGGTGTCCAACTTTCCCGCTCGACCCACATTCCGCCGAAGTCGAATTGTGCCGCTGCCGCCGCTTCGACCAATTGGGTCGGGGTCGCTTCGGGCATGATCCCCGCCGCCATCGAAATGGGCCGGCCCGTCACAAGGTCTGCCCGTCATCCATCACGAAGTCGCTCCCGGTGACGAACTCGGCGGCATCGGAACACAGGAACAAGAGCGCCGCATCAAGCCCTTCCTCGCCCATCAGTCGCCGCTTGGGAAAGCGCGCGACCTGTTTCTTGCCGAGATCGGTATCGAACCAGGCGTCGTTGATCGCGGTGCGGATATAACCGGGCGAGATCGTGTTCACGCAGATGCCCGCTCTCGCCCATTCACGCGCCATGCTGCGCGCGGCCTGTTTCACGCCGGCCTTGCTCGCCGAATAGGCGACGAGCCCCGGGGAGGGTTCGAAAGCGGTGATCGAGGCGATGAGGACGATGCGCCCTCTCTCCACCCCTGCTGCCATCATGCGCCTGGCGCCTTCGCGCGCGGTCAGGATCGCGCCCTTGAGATTGATGGCGAGCGTCCGCTCGATCTCGTCTTCGGGCATGTCGGCGATCATACCCGCGCCATCGACGCCCGCATTGGCAACGACGGTGTCCACCGTTCCGAACGCCGCCTCCGCAGCATCATAGCCCGCGATGATATCTGCTTCGCTCGCGACATCCATTTGAACCGCCCGTGCCTGTTCACCTATCTCGCCAGCGAGGGCCTGCAGCCGGTCGGCGCGCCGCGCACCCAGTGCGACCTGCGCCCCCGAGTTTGCAAGGATGCGTCCGAAACGCGCACCAAGGCCGGATGATGCGCCGGTGACCAGCGCCTTGCGTCCGGAAAGGTCGAAGCTGAACCCGCTCACTTGGCGGCGGGCAGTTCGCCGTTGATGTATTTCCTCAGCGTGGTCTGGAAGTGCCGCACGCGGCTGTCCTGATAGGCACCGAGTTCCATCATCCCTTCCTTCATCGCCTTCATGCCCGTCTGGACGTGGGGCAGGTTCGCCATGTCCTGGTCGAAGACGCCGGCCAGCGCCGGGCCCATCTTGTCGGCAGCCCAAGCAAAGGGCTCGTCATCGGGAATGTAGGTGCGTTCCACCGAACGCGGGCGCTCCTCGCCCTTGGCCGTCGGGAACAGCAGGCGGATTTCCATGATGCACCAATCGGGCGTGTCGCCGGGCAGCCAGCGATAGACCAGGGTCGGAAGGTAGCCGATCCAGGGGCTGAAATTGGGGAAGATGTTGTAGGTGAAATTGTCGAGCAGTTCGGCATCTGAGGCGTCCGAATAATCGTAGCCATATTGCTCGGAGAAACCCTGCCGGCTCGCCTCCGCCAGGACCTTGCGGGCCATCAGCGGATCGTTGTCGTCGAAATCGTCTCCGCCATCGCCGGCGGCAAACCGCCGATTGGTGTCGGCATCGGCACCGCCCGAGAATTCGTTCATCTTCTCAAGGATATAGCGCTGGTCCTTGCCCTTCATGTGCGGGCTCAGCACGCCCGAGGGCGTAATCGCGCGATTGAAGTGATCGCCAATGTGGTCGTAGCGCGAATTGGCATCGCCCAGGAACGGCAGCAGTTGCGGATGGGTGGTGACCGAATGCCACGCTTCCATGAACGCTTCGGCGGTCGCTTTCCAGTTGGCCGGGATCCGCTTGGCCACCCACATTCCGGTGTAGCGATTTTCGAAATCGTATTTCTCGTAATGCGACGCCGCCGGGCCCAGCCACTCCTCAAACAGTGGCAGCGACTCGTTTTCCGTGATCATCACGAAGCCCTGCCACAACTGGACCCGCACTTCCGGCAGGCTCATGTCCTTGTCGTCGAGGTGCTTGAAGTCCCAGGCGCAGGGGATTTCCTTCAGCGAACCGTCATTGCGCCAGGCGAAGCCGTGGAAGGGGCAGGTCAGGTTCGGGGCCTTGCCCGATTTGGACCGCAGCTTGCGGCCCCGATGCAGGCAGGCGTTGTAGAATCCCTTCACGCTGCCATCGGTTTGGCGGACGAGGAGAAAGCTCTTGTCGTTGAGGTCGAAGACCACGGTATCGCCCGCATCGGGCAATTCGTCTTCGCGCGCCGCGAACAGCCAGACATTGGGCCACATCTTCTCGCGCTCGAGCCGGGCGAATTCCTCGCTGATGTATGGCTCGACGGGGAGCGGCTCGGTCGACATCTCGACCGTTGTCTCTTCGAACAGGTAGTCTGGCGGCGGACGCGTGTCGCCTTCCAGCATCTCAGTGTAAGTCATCCCCGGGCAGCGATCCTCGCGGGGGTCGATCTTCTTTACCTCATTCATCGCAGCAATGCCTCTCCTCGCATTTTGCGCAGTGTCGGTCTGAGCTTTTATCGCACAACCTAGACATATGGCATCCTAGCGGATTGAAGAGGAGAGGGCACCATGGCGAGAGCGGGCGGCATCGCTGCATTGGGCGAGGTCATGCAACTCGCCTTCGTCCCGGACGATTTCGACGCAGCCATCACGCACTGGACCGAGGTGATGGGCGTGGGCCCCTTTTTCATGATCGAGAACATCCATCTCGACGGAATGAAATATCGCGGCGAGCCTACCGACGCGGTGTTCACCCTTGCGCTGGCCTATTGGGGCGACATCCAGATCGAATTGATCCGGCCGGAGAACGATGCCCCGTCGATCTATTCCGGCGAATATGCGCAGGGAAACCGGCTGCACCACGTCTGCATCCTGGTCGATGATATCGCCAAAGCGCGAGCGGTCTGCGCCGAACAGGGCGCGGAAGTGATGGTAGAGGGTAAGTTCGGCGCGAGCGAAGTGATCTATGTCGATCCTGGAGCAGGCCCCGGAAGCCTCGTCGAAATTTTGCAGCAGGACCCCGACGGACCGGATCTATTCGGCATGATCAAGGCAGCCGGTATCGACTGGGACGGCAGCGATCCGGTGCGAAAACTGGGCTAGATTCGTCGATCAGTCGCTGGCGCCAAGGTAGCCGAGCTGGCCTGCCTTGAAGATCGTCTGCGCGCGGTTGACCGAATCCAGTTTCTCGCCCGCGCGGTGGATGTGATAGCGGATCGTCGCGTGGCTCCGGTCGAGGATCATGCTGATTTCCTTGTCCGTCTTGCCGATCGCGGCCCAGCGCAGGCATTCGACCTCGCGCTTTGACAAGACGCAGTCGGACGGAATCCGCCGCTTCGTACGGATCGCCTGGACATATCCGGCGATGAACCGCCGGGTGAGCTGCGAGAACAGCGAGCCGTAGAGCGCGAATTCTTCCGACAGGTCGGTCTTATCGCGGTCCATGCTGATGAAGCTGTTGGCCGAGATCTGCCCGAACGGCAGATGCACCGGCACGACGATCGCCGCCTTGCACAGCGAGCGCTTCTCGAAGTCGGTCAGGTCGAGCTCTTCGAGATAGGAATTTCTCCAGCGCGTGTTGAAACCGCTCTCGTTGACCCAGAAAGGTTCGCTTTCATAGCGGCAGGCGCGGGGCAGGGGGGAATGCAGCGCGAGGCGATGATCCTCCCACCACCGGGCGCCGTCATCGAGCCAGCGGAAGATATCGGCATTGAGGATCGTCCCCTCGGCATCGACCATCGGCTCTTTCGACGAGATGTCATCGCACATGGCGATCTGCATGCCGCGCTCCTGCGCGACGCGCGCCATGGTGACCGCGGCATCGTGAATGTCATCGATGCAGCGAATCGTCACCTCTTCGAGCAGCTGTTCGAGCTGCTCGCGCCCTTGCGGGGTGCGCAATTCAATTACGTTAGCGGCCATCGGTCGAAGCCTCTCCTCTCCGATTCGCCTTCCTTTTTACGCTATTCTGCGCACTTACGCCTAACTTTTTACCCTCAGGGCCATTCCGAACGCAATATTCGGTCGCTTGGGCGCAGGTGTCGCGTCAGGCTGTCCGTTCCGACTTGTCCTGCGCGTTGGTGCCCTTGATCATGGCGCGCATCTGGTCCCATTCCTCGTCGCCGAGCGCCTGCAAAGTGGTCCAGAACGTGCCGCCGGTGGCCTGGTAGCCGGCCCCGTCGATCGCGATGGTCTGGCCGTTCACATACTCGGCCCCCGGGGCCATCAGGAAGACCGCGAGATTGGCCAGTTCGTGCATCTCGCCGTGGCGCCCCATCGGATGACCTTCCATCCGCGAGTTGCCGCCTTGTCCGCCGGGCGAGAGCCGCGCGCTCATGCCCTTGGTCGGAAACAGTCCCGGCGCGATGGCGTTGAAGCGCATGTTGTAGCGGCCCCATTCCACGGCGAGGCTTTGCGTCATGGTGTTGATCGCTGATTTCGACATGGCCGATGGCACCACGAAGGCCGAACCGTTCCAGACCCAGGTGGTGAGGATCGAGAGGACGTTGCAACGTCCGCCCTCGGCGATGATGCGCTTGCCGATATTGTGCGTGACATAGAAGGTCCCGCGAAAGACGATGTCGGCGATCGCGTTGAAGCCGTTGACCGACAGGTCCTCGGTCCTGCTGATGAAATTGCCCGCCGCATTGTTGACCAGGCCGGTGAGCGGTCCGTCGGTCCAGATCCGGTCGATCATCTCGTTGATCGCATCGGCATCGCGGATGTCGCAGGCCAGCGGGACAACTGTGCCGCCATGCGCGTCCATCAATTCCTGCGCGCAATCGTCAAGCTTCCCCTGACGGCGTCCGCAAATGTAGACGGTCGCGCCGAGCTTCAGGAAGGCTTCGCTCATTTCGCGCCCGAGGCCGGTGCCGCCGCCGGTCACGAGGATGCGCTCGCCAGCCATCAGGCCGTCACGAAACATGAGTTGCGAGGTGTCCATCCTGCTTACCTTTCGATTGCGGCCGGGCGTCAGAGACCGAGAACGGTCTTGGCGATGATATTCTTCTGCACCTCGTCCGACCCGCCAAAGATGGTTGCGGCGCGATTGTTGAGATACCGGCCCATCGCGGTCTGCGCGATTTCGCTGCCGATCGGCTCGGGCGCGGCATTGCCGTAGAGCGGGCGTTCGGGCGGCAGTTGCAGCGCGTCGTAGCCCAGCAGTTCGAGCCGGAGGGTATCGACCTGCTGTCCGATGTTCGAGCCCAGCATCTTCACCAGCGAGGTCTGCGGGCCCGGAGCGCGGCCCTTGGCCAACTCGGACAGGATGCGCAGTTCGGTGACTTCCAGCGCTTCGGCCTCGAGTCGTGCGCGGGCCAGCTTGTCGCGGAACCGGGGATCGTGGGCGACCGCGCCGTTCACGCCGGACGGCTGGGTCTTGGCCAGGTTCTCCAGCCGATCGATCGACTGCAGCAGGCGCGGGGCGAAGCACGATCCGCCGCGTTCGTTTTCGAGCAGGAACTTGGCGATCGTCCAACCCTGTCCTTCTTCGCCGATCCGGTTGTCGACCGAAGTCTCGGCATCGGTGAAGAACACCTGGTTGACCTCGTGATCTCCAGACATGGAATGGATCGGCGTAACCTCGACCCCCGGCTGGTCCATCGGCAGCAGAAGGAAGGTGATGCCCTGCTGCTTCTTGACCGTGTTGTCGGTCCGGACGAGCGCGAAAATCCAGTCGGCGTGATGCGCGTGGGTGGTCCAGATCTTCGAGCCGTTGACGACATATTTGTCGCCTTCCAGCCGCGCCGAGGTTTTGAGCGAGGCCAGATCGCTGCCCGATCCGGGTTCCGAATAGCCCTGGCACCAGTAGTCCTCGCCCGACAGGATGCGGGGGAGGAAGCGTTCCTTCTGCTCCGGCGTTCCGAATTCGCAGATCACCGGCCCGACCAGGCGCAGGCCGAGGATCGAGATCCCCGGCGCGCCCGCCAGCGCGCATTCCTTCTCGAAAATGAATTTCTGGGTCGGCGTCCAGCCCGTGCCACCGTATTCCTTGGGCCACAGCGGAGCGACCCAGCCCTGTTCCGCCAATGTGCGGTGCCATTCCATGCCGATATCGGGTTCGACGAAGACGCCCGGCGTCCGGCGTGCGCCTTCCTTGAGCCGCTCGGGCAGCTTGTCCTTCAAGAACGCGCGAACCTCGTCGCGAAAGGCGAGATCATCGGGCGAGAAATCCATGTCCATGGTGCCGTTCCCCCTCCCGCTATTCTACTCTCATGGCCCAGGCGATCGAGCGCCTGAGCAAGTCATAATACACATCGTAGTTCCACGCGCACATTTCCTTGTGCGGATAGAAATCGACCATGCCCGGCAAGTCGTAGTGGCCGCGGCAATGGCCCAGCGTGTTGTAGACGATCCGCCCCTTGCCGATGTCGCGCGTGTAGAGGATCGGAACGGTGGTCTTGTCCCAATTCTCGGCGATGAACCCGGTCGCCTCGCCCTCGAAGGTCGTCTGCATCAGCGTGTCGATTTCGGCGGTGATGTCCGACAGGTAGAGCTCGTCCACCACTTCGAAATCGTCGATCCCGCGCGTAAGTTCGTGATCCTTGTTGACCACTTCGACCGGGAACGGCCCGATCGGCGGGTGCGCCTTGAACTGGGTGCCGAGCATTTCCATCACGTCAGGGCGGTCGTTGGGCGCATCGACCAGCCCGCTCTCGGTAAAAACCAGGATCGAGTTGGTGCCATGGAGCGCGAGCCATTTGCCGCCCGCTTCGAGCCAGGCGCGCAATTGCTTCGCCTCCTCCTCGCTCGGCATCAGGTCGCAGGTATAAGTGACGAGGAAGCGGCACGAATCGAGCCGCTCGAGCCCCGAATAGTCGCATGCCACCGTCGTGCGGATATGCGGGTGCTCGGCCAGCAGCTTGAGGATCTCCAGCCGCGGATAGTCGATGTCGTGATATTTGCCCGCGGCAACGAAATGCGCGTCGATCCGCTTTGCCGGCTGTTCGCTCATCCTGCCCTCAGCTCCTGATCGATCCGCCGCCGTCGACGGTGATGTCGCAGCCCGTGGTAAAGCTCGCTTCGTCGCTTGCCAGCCAGACCACCGCGCGTGCGACCTCCTCCGGTTCGCCGATGCGGTTCATCGGGTGGGTCGCGGCGAAATTGGTCTCGATGTTCTCGGGGGTGTCGGCGCCCGAGTATTTGTAGCGATTGTACATCGGCGTGCGGATCGCACCGGGATGCACCATGTTGGCCCTGATCGGCACGCCACGCTCGGCGCAATCGAGCGCGACCGACCGGGTTAGGCCGAGCAGCCCCGCTTTCGAGGCGCTGTAGGCTGCGACAAAGGATGCCGCACGCAGGGCAATCATCGAGCCGATGTTGACAATGGCGCAGGGTTCCCCGCTTCTCTCCATCGCGGGAATGGCGGCGCGCATGCCGTAGAAGGGGCCGTTGAGGTTGATGTCGATCGTGCGTTCCCAGGTGTCGAGCGGCCCCTCGGGAACATTGCCCGGTTCCGAAATCCCGGCGATGTTGCACAGAACCGTGAGCTTGCCGAAGCGGTGAACCGTCGCATCGACGGCTTCTTGCCACCGGTCGAGATTGCGCACGTCGAGTTCATAGGCCTCGGCATTTTCGCCAAGCTCGTCGGCCAGCGCCTTGGCTTTCTCGATCTGGACATCGCACAGCATCACGCTGCCGCCTTCTGCCACGATCATTCGCCCGACCGTCGCCCCGATGCCTTCCGCTCCGCCGGTGACCAGCGCAACCTTGCCCGACATCCTCCCCATCGGATTCTCCTTCTATCGCTGCAGGATCGCTACCGCGCTCAATCCCGGAGCGCCGTAGACGTGGCTGTATCCGGTCTTGGCACCGGCAACTTGTCGTTCGCCCGCGCGTCCCCGCAATTGCTGAACATTCTCATAAACTTGCCGCAGGCCCGAAGCGCCGATGGGCTCGCCGCATGCGATGCACCCGCCATCGGTATTGATCGGCAATTTGCCGCCGATCTCGGACCAGCCTTCGGCCAGCCATTGTTCCTGATCGCCGTCCTTGCAGAAGCCGTTTTCGGCCATGTGCATGATTTCCGCACCGCTTTCGGTGTCCTGCAGCTGCGCGACGTCGATGTCTTCGGGGCCGATTCCGGCGCCTTCGAAGGCGGCCTGCGAAGCGAGCACGGTCGGCTTGCCGCCGTCTTTCACGCTGACCCCGGCCTGGAACACCTCGAAACTGTCGGGCGGGCGCGTTTTGACCGCGATCTTGGCGATCTTCACCCCGTCGGCGCCCAGTTCCTTCATCTTCTTCTCGCTGGCGAGGATCAGCGCGACCCCGCCCTCGGACGGGCTGCAGAACATGTACTTGGTCAGCGGGTCGTTGATCATCGGCGCGTTCATAATCGTGTCGAGATCGATCGGGCTGCGGCGCCAGGCATGCGGAGTGATGGTGCCGTTGCGGAAGGCTTTCTCCGCCACCCGGCCCAGCGTCGTGCGGCTGATGCCGTGCAATTGCATGTAGCGCTGGATCTTGAGCGCGAAGAATTGCGTCGTCAGCATCATGCCAGTCTGGCCGTACCATTCGGGCAGGCCGTATTGACTGGGCTTGGCATTGAACGCACCGCGCGGATGCTTGTCGAAGCCGGTCGCCAGCGCGAGGTCGTAGAAGCCGCTGGCAATCGCCATCTGGGCCGAGACGAGCGCACTTCCTCCGGTCGCGCAGCCATTGGCGACATTGGTGAAGGGCAGGGAGGTCAACCCCAGTTCGTTGACCATGATGTCCGCGCTGCCCGCCGCCGCCGATCCGCCATAGGCGCATTCGATGTCGGTCCATTCGAGGCCGGCATCCTTCATGGCTTCGCGCACGGCGTAGACGCCCTGTTCGCGGCCCGAGCGGCTTTCGGTCCGGCCGAACGGATGGATCCCGGCGCCGATAATGTAGACGTTCTCGCTCATGCGGGCTTCTCCGGACGAAATGCGAAGGTGGTGTGCCGGTCGTTGAACGGCACGATGCAGAATTCGAGCGGCATGCCGAGCTTGAGATCTTCAAGCTTGGCATCGACGATGCGGCTTTCGACGATCACCTCTCCAGGCAGTTCGACGTAGCCGAGGAGGAAGGGCTGGAAATCCTGCGGGCCTTCGCCTTCGCCCGATCCCGGCCCCTCATAGGGCTCTTTGGGGAGGAAGTCCTGGCTGGTCCAGCTCCACAGCTTGCCATGGCGCGAGAGCTTGTAGGGCTCGACGTCGCGCGCCGCGTCGCCCTGAGGCATCGGGAACACGATCTCGCCCGAAGGGAGACGGCCGCCCATCAGGTGTGGTTCCGCGTCATTGCTCCACAATTCGGGATCGATGGGGGAGAGGGCGCCCATATCTGTCTCCTCAGGCCGCGAGTTCGTATTCGGCGAGATTGGTGTCGACGTCGCCGAACAGCCGCGACAGCACCAGCACGCGCTTCATCGCGTGACCGATCGCCAGTTCGTCGGTGATGCCCATTCCGCCGTGCATCTGCACCGCCTCGCGCGCGACATGGTCAACATTCTCGGAGATGAAGGCCTTGGCGCCAGCCGCGCTGCGCTGCCACTGCGCTAGGTCGCTGCGGTCGGCGAGAGCGGCACGATAGAGCATCGAGCGGGACTGTTCGATCCGGGCGTAGCAATCGACCAGCCGGTGCTGCAGCGCCTGGAAACTGCCGATCGGTACGCCGAACTGCTCGCGTTCCTTCACATAGGCGAGCGTGTCGTCGAGCAGCTTCTGCCCCAATCCGGCGAGCTCGGCTGCGGCATAGAGGCGGCAATCGGCGACAATCCGCGCAAGGTCGGAAGCATCGAGCGCCAGTTCGTCGCCATCGTCGACTTTTACCTGGTTGAGGCGCAATTCGCCCGCAAGGCTGCCGTCCGCCAATTGATAGTGGCGAAGGTCGAGCCCGGCGCGGTCCGCCGAAACGAGGAAAATACCGGTCTCTCCCTCGCGCTCCGCCGTAATCAGAAACGCGTCCGCGATGGCCGAACCGAGCACGAAGGTCTTTTCGCCGCTGAGCGTCCTCGTCGATCCCTTGCCCACGGTCGTCTTGTGGGCGGCGAGATTGTAACGCTGTCCGCGCTCGGCCCACGCGAAGGCGACGATCTTTTCCCCGCCGAGCACTCCGGCGAGCGGCGCTTCGGCCTTCCCAGCTTCCAGCAGGAGCGCCGGCAGGACACCGTTCTCGAGCCAGGGATCGGGTGCGTTCGCGCGGCCGATCGCTTCGGCGACGAGGGCAAGATCGACCGGGGAACCGCCGAGGCCGCCGTTCTCTTCGCGCGCTGCGAGGGCGATCAGGCCGAGTTCTGCAAGCTCGCGCCAGCGCTCGCGCGGATAACCTCCGTCCGCCCCGCGCAATTTGCGCCGAGCCTCGACATCGATTGGCGCCGCAAACCGCTCGACGGTCGAGCGGAAGAGTTCCTGCTCCTCGGACAGGTCGAAATTCATGCGCGTACCTCGTAGGTGATCGGCAGCTTCGTCACCCCACGCAGCATGATGTTCGGCAGAATGGTGATGGCATCCTCGTCGGCCACCTGGAAATTGCCGAGACGCTCGAGCAGTTCGTCGAACGCGACGAACATCTCCTTGCGGCTCAGCATATTGCCGACGCACATATGCGGACCCTTGCCGAAGGCGAGATGCGCGCGCGCGTTCTTGCGCTCGACGTCGAACTTGTCGGGGTCCTCGAATCTGGCCGGGTCACGGTTCGCTGCGGCATAGCGGACCTGTAGCATCGATCCAGCCGCGATCTGCTCGCCGCCCAGCTCGACATCCTGCTTGACCACCCGCCAGATTCCCGCGCTAGGCGATTCATAGCGGAGCATTTCCTCGACCATGTTCTGGATCAGCTTGGGATCGCGGCCACCTGCCGCGGCCCGGGCCTTCTCCATTTGGTCGGGATTACGGATGAGCTGCAGCAGCCCCCCGGCAATGGTCGAGGTGGTGGTCTCGTTTCCGGCGACCATGAACTGCTGCATGATCGACATGATTTCTTCGTCGGTCAGCGGCGTTTCGCCCTCGACCCGCGCTTCGACAAGGTCGGTCAGCAAGTCGTCGCCGCCATTGGCGCGGCGATCGTCGATCAAGCGCTTCATGTGACGCTGGTAATCGACAAAGCTGTGCGCGCATTCGAGTTCGCGTTCGCGGCTGATCAACTGGCTGAAGCGATCGACCGCTGCGTCCGACCAGCTCTTGACCTGCTTGGGATCGTTGTCGAGCCCGATCTGCTGCGCAATCATCGCGACCGGCAGCGGAATGGCGAACTCTTCGACGAAATCGCCGCCATCCTTCTGCGCCATTTTCTCGATCAATTCGATGGCCTTGGTGCGCATGTCGGCTTCGATCGCGTTTACGCGCGGCGCCGAAAAAGCCAGATTGACCAGCTTGCGGTTGCGCGTGTGGATCGGATGATCGGCTGTCAGCAGGGTCGGGGGATTGTCCCACCCCTCGGCCAGGATCGCGTTGATCTCCTCGTCGTCCGCCCCCATCAGCGACGCGAAGTCGTTCGAGAAGATCTCCGGCTTGGCCGTCACTTCCGAGACCAGGTCGTAGGAATAGACGACCCAGGCATTGGCTTGTGTCTCGAACTGGAGCTTGATGCCTGCCTCGTGCACCTCGCGGTAATGGTCGAACGGGTCGACCAGCGTCTCGGGTGAAAACAGATTGCCGACTGGCTTATTCATCGATGCAACTCCGAAAGAAGAGCGGATTCCCTATTTTGCCAGACTAGCGCCGGGCCAGCGGAAGGCGCACTCCGTGAAAGTGTTAGGAAATCGGCCTGAAAGGAGCAATTTTCCGACCGGCGCGCGCTGAATGTCAGCCATCGTGAATTGAAGCAGTTGCGGTGTAACGCAGGGCATTGGCCAGCAGGCGATGCACATGCGGATTGCGATAAGTCTCGGGCCCGTCACCGAATTGCAGGTAAATCAGGGGGGCTGCGCCGATCCTGCGCTCCCATCCGATCAGGTCCGATCCGTCGGCGTGATCCCATCCGTCATTGCTGAACATGGTCCCACCAACCGCCAGTGCGGCGGAATAGAAATTGTCGCGGGTGAAGACATGGTTCGCGCGAATCAGCGGAGTGACGGCCGATTCGTCCACTTGGGCGAGGTAGAGTTCGTCGATGACCGCGAAGGTCGAAGGGACGCCGTCGAAGATCGGGTGGTGGCACAGCGCTTCGGCCTGATAGGCGACGTCGTGGCGGTACCCGGAATCAGGTGCCGGCCGACCTTGCCATTCGTCTGGCTGGTAGAGAAAACGCCCGCCCAGCATAGCGTGCCATTCCGGCCATTCGGCCCAGCCGGCAAGCGCGTGATGCATGGCGACCGCCCCCTTGCCCGAAGCGAACCGGCGCTCGATCGCCTGGCGGAATTCGGGTGAGGGCGGGCGAGTGGCCACCGCACCATCGGCAAAGGTGTACCCTCCCATGTCGTAGAACAGCAGTGCATCGGCGTGGTCGGCCGCTCCCGCCGCCACCGCAGCCTCCGCCTCCGGATGGACCAGGTGCTCGACCCGCTCGAAACCCAGCGAATGGATCAGCTCGTCGAACGGAGCTTCCTCGTAGGGATGCCCGCCGGAGAGGACGAGCAGTGTGCTCATCAGGCGATCTTCAGGATCATCTTGCCCTGATTGGTTCCGGCAAATAGCCGCATGAAACTGGCGTAGGTATTCTCCAGCCCTTCATCGACCTGCTCTTCGATGACCAGCCGGCCCTCCGCCGCCCACTGGCCCATCTGCGCCGCGCCTTCGCCAAAGCGTTCGACGTAGTCGGCAACCAGCAGCCCGCGGATCTGCGCGCGCTTGACGATCAGTTGCCACAGGTTGCGAACACCGCGCGGCTCGGTGTTGTATTCGCTGATCATTCCGCACAGGCCGACGCGGGCATGCAGGTTGAGGTTCATGAGACCGGCATCGAGGATGATGCCGCCGACATTCTCGAAAATCACATCGACCCCGTCGGGCGCGGCCGCGGCGATCTCCCTGGTGAGGTCCGCCTCGCTCTTTCCCTTGTAGTCGATCGCAGTATCGAACCCGTATTTCTCGGTCAGCTTGGCGCATTTCTCCGGCCCGCCGGCGATGCCGATGGCGCGGCAGCCCTTGATCTTGGCGAGTTGCCCGACGAGCGACCCGACCGCCCCGGCGGCACCTGTCACCAGCACGGTATCGCCTTCCTTCGGCTCGCACACTTCGAGGAAGCCGAAATAGGCGGTCATGCCGACTGCACCGAAAATCGAGAGGTAGTTGGTGACGCTAGGGACCAGCGACGGATCGATCGGCTGGGTAAAGCCGCCCGCCTGGCTGAGCGAGAAGTCCTCCAGCGCGTGGAGGCCCATGACCCATTGGCCCTTCTCGAAACCCTCGGCGCGGCTTTCCTCGACCACACCGATCGTACTGGCCCGCACCGGGTCGCCCAGCGGGATCGGGGGCATGTAGTTCCCCTCCGCATCCATCCATCCGCGGATCGCCGGATCGAGCGAGGCATAATGATTGCGGATCAGGAACTGACCGTCCGCCAGTTCGGGCGTGGCTTCGGTGACCAGTTCGAAGTCTTCGGGTACCGGCTCGCCGTCGGGGCGACGCTGGAGGAGAAAGCGCCTGTTCTGGGGCATGTCTGTTCCCTTGTATGAAGTGGCTAGGCCGCGGCGATCCGCACGGGAATGGCGCTCTGCAGCGCCTGCCCGGTGATCGGATCGTAATCGACCTCGTCGCTGGTCAGACGGTTGGTCGAGCCACCCACCTCGCGGACATTGTGTTTGCCGGCCTCGCTGTCGCCGAAGGCATGCGCCATCGAGATCAGCCCGCGCCGAACCCGGTCGCTGGGCTTGGCAACCCCGTGGATCGAGGCGTGCGCGCTCGAGATCTCGATCACGTCGCCTTCCTTGATGCCCTTGGCCGCCATGTCTTCAGGGTGGATATAGGCGGGATTGGTGGTGACCTTGCGCCCGAGCTTCGCCAGCGGCTGGCCGATCGAGTTGAAGCGATGCTTGGACCGGCGCGAGATCAGGCGGAAATCGTATCCGGCGGCACGGGCCTCGTCGCGCCCGTATTTCTCGAGCTGCGCCGGCATGGCACCGGCGTTGAGGTCGAACCGGTATTGCTCGGCAGGATCGGCCGCCTCGACCACCGGGTGGATATCGTCATAGACCACGGCAGCGCCGTCCCGCGCGCGGGCATCCTTGCGCACCTCGCTCGGCTTGACCAGGCAGCCGGCGGTCATCAGGTCGAGGAACAATTCCTTGGGCGGCGGGCTGTGGCCGTCCATCGGAACCGGCCCGCCCATCAGCTTAAGCTGCACGCCGAGGCGCTTGGCGATGTGCCACATCATCTCGTATTCGTCGATCACGTCGCCGGGGGCCTCGACGACCGCCTCGGTGTAGCGGGCATAGGGCTGCTCGTGCCACCATTCGGACAGGTTGGTGATGTCCTCGCGCTCGAGGCACTGTTTGGGTGCGAGCACCACATCGGCGCGTTTCGCGCTGGCGCTCATCCACGGATCGATCTGGACGAATAGTTCGAGATCGTCGAGCGCGCGGCGCATCTTGAGCTGGTTGGGAAAGCCGACTTCGGGATTGCCTCCGACCGAGATCAACGCGCGGATCTGCCCTTCGCCCGGCGTGAGGATTTCGTCGGCCAGGACATTGCAGGGCATTTCGAACAACAATTGGCCGAGCCCGCGGAAGCGCGATTTGGCCATGCCCGGCGCGCCGAACATCTGCATGGGCGGACCGACCTGCGCGCGCTTGGGCGCCTGCGGTGTGGTGAAGACCCCGGGAATGGCGCATTTCTCGCCTTCCTGCTTGAAACGCGCGCACAGCGTGTTGAGGCAAGTGACGAGATATTCGGTGAGCGTGCCGTTGCCCGCCATTTCCGGCCCGGTCCCGGTCACGGCGCAGCCTTTCGATCCGTTAGCGAACATGCGCGCTGCGGCGACCAGCTGGTCCTTGTCCACTCCGGCGCGATCTGCGGCGACCTGGGGGGTGAAGGGTGCCACCGCCGCCTGCAATTCCTCGACGCCGTCGACATGCGCGGAGACGAAATTGCGGTCGTAGAGCTCTTCTTCGAAGATGACGTTGAGCATGCCTGCGAGCAGTGCGGGATCCTCGCCAGGCTTTACCGGCAGGTAGATGTCGGCGAGCGCCGCGACATCGCTTTCGCGCGGGTCAGCTACGATCAGCTTCATGCCCTCGGCCTGACGGTCGCGGATGCGGCGCGAGGGGCTGAACGGCGGCACTCCTCCCGGCGGCGAGTAGTGCGAAACCAGGGGATTGTTGCCGACAAGCAGCGCGACATCGGCCTCCGAGAAGGTATTGGTCCCGCCCATCCACTTGCCGTAGCGCGTGGTGGTGAAGACCTTGGCGGGCTGGTCGAGCGTGACCGAAGTGTAGAAATTGCGCGTGCCGATCGCCTGCGCCAGGCTGAGCGAGGCCGCCATGGCGGAGCTGTTCTGGTAGCCGCCCGAACCCATGAAGATGGCGACCGAGTGCGGGCCGTAAGTATCGATGATCCGGCGCAGCTCGCCGGAGACATGTCCCAGCGCCTCCATCATCGGGGTTTCATCGAATTCACCTGCCTCGTTGCGCACCAGCGAATGCCGCAGCCGGTGCTCGGCATTGTGCGAATCCGGCAGCTCGCGGCCCTTCAGGCAGGTATATCCGCCATAGGCCGGATCGTCGGGGTCGCCCTTGACCCTGATGACCTTGCCGTCCTCTACCTCGGCAATCATTGCGCAATTGGCGTGGCAAAAGCGGCAGAATGTGCGGTGTGTCTCGACGGGCATGGGGCGTTCCTCGATTTGATCCTGCCCTTATGCCCCCGCAGGCACCACCGGTTCGACGGTTACTTTTGCTAGCTGATAGGTCACCCCGCTTCCTGCACTAGTCGATGCAAGGAGCATTGCGATGACCCAACCCTTCTTCGACCACCCCTATCTGAGCGGGCACCACGCCCCGATGCGGATCGAGGCCGACGCACCGGATCTGTTCGTGCATGGCGAACTGCCGGACGACCTGGCCGGCATTTTCTACCGTAACGGGCCGGAATCGCTCTATCCGCCGATCGAGGGCGACTATCACTGGTTCGACGGTGACGGGATGATCTACGCCTTCGAGATCGCCGACGGCCGCGTGTCGATGCGCAATCGCTGGGTTCGGACCGAGAAGTTCGAGCTCGAGAAGGAGGCAGGTCGGCGCCTGTTCGGAATTTTCGGAAATCCGATGACCAGCGATCCCGCCGTTGCGGGCAAGCGTTACAACACCGGCAACACCAATATCATCGTCCATGGCGGCAAGCTGCTGGCGCTGATGGAAGGCGCGCCACCGGTCGAGATGGACCCGCGCAGCCTCGCGACCCGCGGGGAGGAGCACTACGGCGAAGTGGTCACGACCACTTTCGGCGCGCATCCGACGATCGACCAGACCACGGGCGAGATGTTCAACGTCAGTTCGATGATCAACGGGCCGATGGGTGCCAAGCAGATGCGCTATGACATCATCAATGCCGACGGGTCGCTGCAGAAAAGCGAAGTGCTAGACGTACCCCACATGGCGTTGCTGCATACGTTCTTCCTGACCGAGAACTGGGCGATCATCCCGGTCATTCCGATCGACACCGATATCGAACGCGCGCAGAAGGGCGGGCCGATGACCGCATGGGTCGAAGGTCGACCGACCAAGATCGCCCTGATGCCGCGCTACGGCAGCGCAGACGACATCCGCTGGTTCGAATACGAACCGCGGCACATGTTCCACGAGCTCAACGTGTGGGAAGATGCCGACGGCAAGATCATTGCCGATGTGGCGGCTGCGGATCGTACGGCTCTGTTCCCGAACGATCGGGGCGAGAAACGCACTCATGCCGAAACCATGCAGAACCTGCGCCGCTGGACGATCGATCCGAACGGCAACACCGGCTGGATGAAGGAGGAAGTGCTTAACGGGCGCGACATCCAGTTCCCGCGGCCCGACGACCGGTTGATGAGCCGCGCCTCGCGCCAGGCCTACGGCAACATCAATCTCCATTCGCGCGACGGACGGGTTGAGGGGATGGACGCGGTGCTGCGTTACGACACCCAGACCGGAGAAGAGGATATCTATCACTTCGGGGATGGCGCCTCCTGCGGCGAACTGATTTTCGCGCCGCGTCTCGGCGGGACGGAAGAGGGTGACGGCTATGCACTGACCCTCGTGCACCGCGCCAATGCCGCCACGAGCGAACTGGCGGTGTTCGCGGCCATGGATATCGCCAGCGGTCCGATCGCTACGGTCGAGATCCCTTTCCGCGTGCCATCGGGCTTCCATTGCAACTTCTACGCCGCCGACAGCGCGCTCTATCGCCAGGCGATGGGCAGCGCTTGACCCTCGACCTGCTCCCAAGGAGAATTCCATGCCGACCACCACCCGCCAATGGCTCTTGAACGGACACCCGCGCGGCCGCGGGATCGAAGATGGCGATTTCAAGCTGGTCGAGACCGAACTGGCCGATCCGGGCGAGGGCGAGATGCTGCTCGCGACGCGCTATCTCGGGTTCGACCCGGCGCAGAAGGGCTGGATGGAGAACATCGCCGACTATGTCGCGCCGATGCAGATCGGCGACGTGATGCGCGGTAGCGGGATCTGCGAAGTGCTCGAGAGCAACGGCGGCCGCTTCCAGAGAGGCGACTGGGTCTTCGGCACAACCGGCTGGACCGAGCATCTGGTGACCGATGGCAAGGAATTGACCAAGGTCGAAACCGAACTGTCGCCCACCGCGGTGCTGTCCGTGCTCGGCACGACCGGCGTCACCGCCTACTGCGGGTTGTTCAAGGTTGGGAAGCCTGTCGCTGGCGACACGGTGCTGGTGTCGGGTGCGGCAGGCGCGACCGGCTCGGTCGTCGGCCAGCTGGCCAAGATCGCCGGGTGCCGCGTGGTCGGCATCGCGGGCGGACCCGACAAGTGCCGCTGGCTGGTCGAAGAAGCCGGCTATGATGCCGCGATCGATTACAAGGCTGATGACGTAAAGGGCCAGATCAAGCAACATTGCCCGGGCGGCGTGGATGTCATCTTCGACAATGTCGGCGGCGCGATCCTCGACGACATGCTGGCCAATATCGCCACCGGCGCGCGCGTGGTGATTTGCGGCGGCATCAGCCGTTACGAGTCAGGCGGCAAGCCGATCGGGCCAGGCAACTACTTCAACCTGATCTTCCGCCGCGCGAGCATGGCAGGGTTCATCGTGCTCGACTGGGCAGCCGAGTTTCCCGCCATCCGCAAGCGACTGGAGGGGTTCGTCCAGGACGGACGCCTACAATATCAGGAAGACATCCAGGAGGGTTTCGAGAACGCGCCCGAAACCCTCAAGCGCCTGTTCGTCGGCAAGAATCGCGGGAAGCAGATGCTGCAGCTCTGACGCCGGTTAGAAGCCGGCCGTCGCCACCCCGGTCTCGTCATAGACCGGTGCTTCCGCGTCTACGCGATATTTCTTGCTGACGGCACCCGTCAGCCCGAACTGGCCGATGTGATCGCGCATTCCGGTATAGGCCGGATCCTCGAAATGCGCGGCGAGCGCTTCCTCGCTTTCCCATTCCTCGAACACGTTGATGCGGGTGGGATTGTTGAGATCGGCGCTCCAGTCGTAGTGGATGCACCCGTTCTCTGCGAGCGCAGCATCGATCCATTTCTGGGCGCTGCGCAGCGCCTCGTCGCGCTGTGCGGGGTCGAGGTCGATCTGGGCTGATATCAGGATCTTGGCCAAGCTTAGTCTCCCTTGGGATTGTATTCTGCAACGATACCGAACTTGCGATGCGTAAAGGCCCATTGCCCGTCGATTTTCGCCAGCCGGTCTTCATAGAGACCGCCGACGACGCGGGTGGTGCCGTCCTTCATGTGGAGGATTTCCTGCGTCTGGACGCGCGCGGTGGCGGTATCTCCGGTCACTTCGGTCATGCAGGGTACGCAGTGGAAGCTGACCGCTTCGATTCCGCTCATCGCCTGCTCCCAGAAGCTGACGATCGCCTCCCTGCCTTCGAACAGATTGCCGAAGAAATCCCAGGTCGCGTCCTCCGCCCACACGGTTCCCCACGTCCCTGCGTCCTTGCGCACCACGCCATCGGCATAGGTCCCGTTGAGTTCTGCGATCGATTGCCGGTCTTCGTGCGGTCCTCTGAACATGACTTTCTCCTTGTCGGCCTGCCTATCGACGAGACGGTGCCCCAGCGGCAATGAACACTTTTGGGAAGGGCGCGACCTCGCCGGTGCGCCTAGGGTGGGGCAAAGCTGGAGATGAGAGGACTATTCCATGGCGTTACTCGATGGGAAGAAGGCCGTAATCCTGGGTGCGGCGGGCAAGGACAATATGGGCCAGACGATCGCCCGACTCTTTGCCGCGGAGGGCGCTGAAGTCCTGGTGACTGGACGGCACGAGGAACCGCTCGCCGATCTGGCCAGCGAACTCGGCGGGCATTATGCCTTGTGCGACATCACCAACCACAGCGAGGTCCATGCACTGGCCAAGACGGCTGCCGAGAAGATGGGCCGGGTCGATGCGGCGATCAACGCCAGCGGCTGGGGGCTGCTCGCCAATTTGCTCGACACCACCCAGGAACAGCTCGATCAGATCGTGGCGCTGCAGTTCAAGGGCGTGCACCATTTCCTGCAGGCGTTTGTCAGCGTGATGAAGGATCAGGATCCGCAGGGCGGTTCGCTGATCTCGCTGTCGTCGGCAACCACCAAGGCGCTAATCAACAATCACGCGGCCTATATCGGCACCAAGACGGGCGCCGAGGCACTGATCCGTTGCGTCGCCAACGACTTCGGCCAATACGGGATCAAGGCGAACACGGTGTCACCCGCATTCACCGAAAGCCCCATGACCAAGGACAGTTTCGCCGTGCCCGGACTGGTCGATGCATTCCTGCCAAAATATCCCCTCGGTCGGCTCAACACCTCGCAGGACGTGGCCGAGGCCTGCGCCTGGCTGTGCAGCGACAGAGCCTTCGTGACGGGCCAGAACATCCAGCCCAATGGCGGGCTGACGCTGCGCGGTAATCCGCAGGCGGTCGATATCGAGGCCGCGGTGGGAGCGGCGATGGCAAAGCAGCAAGGCGGCTAGCGAACCGGTCCCCGCTGGGATTGATCCCAGTGGTCGATCACATATTTCGAATCCTTGAGGCCGAGCCCGCTGTCCTCACGCAACAGGCGGATCGCCTCGATCTTGGCATTGCGCTTCAGCGCATCCTCGATCTGCACCCGCACGGCAGGCGATAACGATCCGATGTCGAAGTCCGGCGGCGGGGCGAGGTCCGCGCGCTTCCTCCTGCCCAGCAAAAAGCCGGACAGGAACACTGCCGCGGTCCAGATAACGAATGACCAGTCGATTTCGCCCATCATGGGGTGACCTTACTGCGACCGACCAAGCGGGCAAGGATCAATACTGCGCTGTCCCGCCGTCGACGCTGATCGCGGCACCGGTAATCCCGCCGCCTTCGGGCGAGGCGAGCAGCATGGCGACTGCGGCTATCTCCTCCACGGTGTTGGGACGCTTGATCGCCGCTTCCGACGCGAACATCGCGATCATCTCGTCGAACTCCATGCCCATCGCCTTGGCCGTGGCGGGGCCGTTGTTCTTGATGATGTCGGTGATGACGAGGCCGGGGCAGATGCAATTGGCGGTGATGCCGAGCTCGCCGACTTCGCGCGCGAGCGACTTGGTCATCCCGGTCACTGCGTGCTTGGCGGCGGTATAGGCAGTGAAGACGGGCTTGCCGTGCTTCCCTTCCATCGACGACATGTTGATGATCCGCCCGCTCTTGTTTGGGATCATGGTCTTGAGCGCCCGGCGCGAAGCCCAGAAGGTCGAATAAACGTTCCACTTCATCGCCTCGTCGAAAGCTTCGTCCGACAGGTCGACCATCGGCTGAAGGTCGCCCGCGCCGCCGGCATTGTTGACGAGAATATCGACCGTGCCGAAGGCAGCGACGGTCTGATCGATGAAGCCCTCGACGTCCGCCTGGTTCATCACATCGCCGGCGATGAAGATCGCCCGATCACCGACCCCCAGTTCCTCGATCACTTTCGCGCCCTTGTCCGGATTGCGGGCAAACAGCGCGACCTTGGCGCCTTCCTTCAGGAACGCCTCGGCGATGCCGCGCCCCAGCCCCGCAGTCCCACCCGTAATTGCTGCGACTTTGCCTTCTAGTTTCATGCGCCTCTCCTTGCGTCCCCTCGGCAATAACCGCGAGCGCGCGCCTGTGCACCTCGTCAAAATGAAGGGCCAAAATGGAGAGTTGCCGCATTTGGCCGCGGGTCCATGACTGTCGGTCATGGAATCAGTCGATGTGATCGTGCTTGGAAGCGGGGCGGCCGGAATGGCAGCGGCGCTGGCGGCGCACGAAGCGGGCGCGAGCGTAACATTGCTCGAACGCGAGGCGCGCGTGGGCGGAACTTCGGCCGTTTCGGGCGGGGTGATCTGGGTGCCGGACAATCCGCGCCAGCGCGCTGCCGGGATGAGCGACAGCCGCGAGGAGGCGCTCGCCTATTTCCGCAGCCTCGATCACGGCGACCTGGTCGACGACACGCTCGAAGCCTTTGTCGACAAAGGCGGCGCGGCGCTTTCATTCCTTGAGGATATCGGTGCACTCAAGGTGGAGTTGCTTGATGGCTATCCCGATTATTACCTCGACCGGCCGGGCGCAAAGCCCGAGGGCGGCCGCGCGCTGGACCATGATCTTTTCGCGCTGACCGAACTCGGCGAATGGGCCGGGCGGATCTACGCGATCGAGGACATGAAGCCGATGATGCTGCGCGAGACTCCGCTCGGCGGCGGCACGGGCATCGTCGAAGAGTCCGAGATGGAGCGGCGGATTGCCGCACAGGAACGCGGCTTCGGCCAGGCCATGGTGGGCCGCTTGCTCAAGGCCTGCCTCGATCGCGGGATCGAACCGCGCACCGGCAGCGAAGTCGTGCGGCTCATGATGGAAGAGGGCCGGATTGCGGGCGTAGTACTGGCAGACGGCACCGCCTTGCACGCCGTCCAGGGCGTCGTGATCGCCACCGGTGGATTCGAGTGGGATGCCGAGATGCGCCAGGCCTTTCTGCGCGGGCCGATGGATGCGCCGGCTTCTCCGCCGACCGCTGCGGGCATGGGGCTGGCGTTGGCGATGGCGGCAGGGGCGAAGCTCGGCAACATGACGCAGGCGTGGTGGGCACCGACGCTGGCGCCGCCGGGGCGGAAGTGGTCGGGCGGTGAGCAGCGCGCCGAACCGGTGCTGATCGAGCGCACCGTTCCGCATTCGCTGCTGGTCAATCGCGCGGGTCAGCGCTTCTGCAACGAAGCTGCCAACTATTCGGCGCTGGCGGGCGCCTTCCACCAGTTCGACCCGCAGACCTACGATTATCCCAACCTGCCCGCATGGCTGGTGTTCGATCAGGATTATGTCGAGCGCTACCCGATAGGCACGCGTATGCCGCACGAGCCCGTGCCCGACTGGGTACCGCGCGCCGATACGTTGGGCGAGCTGGCCGGGAAGCTCGGCATCGAAGGCGAAGCCCTCGAAGCGACCGTCGCGCGCTTCAACGCCCACGCACGCGAGGGGCATGACCCCGATTTCCAGCGCGGCACCAGCGCCTACGACCATTTCTATGGCGATCGCAGCCGCGAGGGGACCGCCGTCACGCTCGGCGCGGTCGAGCGCGCTCCCTTCTACGCTGTGGAGATCCACATGGGATTGCTCGGCACCAACGGAGGGGCGCGCACCGATGGTGCCGCGTGCATCCTCGGCCATGACAGCAAGCCAATCCCCGGCCTATTCGGTGCCGGCAACGCCATCGCCTGCCCCACCGGCGGGATCTACGCCGGGGCAGGGGGTACGCTCGGACCGGCGCTGACCTTTGGCTATATCGCCGGTCGCAGCGCGGCGAACGCGAACGCCTGAGTCCGAATTCCCTTGACCGGTTGAAATCGAAATTCGCGTTCGCTGGCATTGACCACAGTCAATGCGATCGTCTGGGCCCCGCACTATCTTGATAGAATATCGCAACCAGAAGGTTGCGATCCCCCCAAGATCCGGAGCCCCCATGTATAAGAAGCTAGATTCGCCGCCAAATGTTCTGGCCTATTCCTTCTCGGGAAAACTTACAGCCCAGGATGTCGATGCAATATACGACGAGTGCCTCACGGCACTTCGAGAGCATGATCGAGTCAACGTCTTTGCCGAGGCGTTCGGAGATTTTGAATTCGGAGGCGAAGCCATCTGGCGCGACCTGACCCGTGTGCATGAGATGTTTGGCCATTTCAGGCAATTCGATCGCATCGCCTTCGTCGCCAAGCCCAGCTGGATTCAGAGGATTGCCCGACTTGAGGAATCGATCCTCGCATTCTTCGATTTCAACATGCATGTGTTCGATCCCTCGCAGCGCGAGTACGCGATGGCGTGGGCCAGAGGTGAAGTCGAGGATCGCGATGCACCCTCGGTACGCGAACTGCCGAGTGACGATCCGGACATCGCGATCTTCGAAATCGACGGAAAGATCCGCAAGCGCGACATGCAGGTCTCGAAGGAGATCCTGACGAGGTTTCTGGATGATCGCCAACCGCGCAAGCTAATGGCGATCGTCAAGGACTTCTCCGGCTTCGAAGTTGCTCTTCTTGCCGATCGGGAGTTGATCAGGATGAAGCTCGAAGCAGCCAAGCATCTGGATCGCTACGCCTTTGTCGGTGCTCCGAAGTGGCTTGAAGGTTACATCGATGCGATGGATGCGATCATGAAGCCGGAGATGAAGACATTCGACGCCGACGAGCGTGACGAAGCGGTCGCGTGGCTGAAGGAAGAGGAGCTTGTTGCCTAACCCGTTCGAGGATTGGGATCGATCTCAACCCCGCTTCGGTTGGAACTCGATGTGCAGTTGCTTGAGGCTGCGCAGCAGGAAGTGCGGGTGGTAGGCGAAGTCGTTCTTGCCTTCGGCAAACCACATGTCCTCGAACCGGTCGATCACTGCGGTGAAGCCCCAGGTCAGTTCTCGCCGGGCGAGGGGCGCGCCGAGGCAATGGTGCACGCCTGACCCGAAACCCATATGTGCGCCAGCCTTGGGCCGCTCGAGGTCGAGCTTCTCGGGGCATTCGAACTGCCGCTCGTCGCGGTTGGCGGCGGCGAAGCGGACGTTGACCATTGCGCCAGCAGGGATCGTGACATCACCGACTGCAATGTCTTCGGCAACGAAGCGCATCAGGCTCTGCACCGGGCTTTCGAGCCGCACCACCTCCTCGACGAAGGTCTTCATATATTTGTCGGGATCGCTCTTGAGCTGGTGCCAGACGTCCTTGTTCTCGATCAGCAGCTTCATGCCCGCGGCAAGCGCATTGGTGGTGGTCTCGCTGCCCCCGACGAAGGTGTCGGCCATCATCTCCGCGTGCAATTCATTGTCGGTGAGCGTGCGCCCCCAATCCTCGATCACCGTATTTACCAGCACGCTGATGAGCGAGCCATCGGGCTCTTCGCGCAGCTTCTCGAAAATCGGCTGAAAATAGTGCTGCGCCTCGATCTCCTTGTCGACCATCTCCATGTGCCGATCTTCCGGCAGCATGAACGAGATGCGGTGGAAGAAGGCCTCGGTCCAGCTTTTGATCCGCCAGATATCCTCGCGCTTCGCGCCCATCTGTTCGCCGATGATGTAGAGCGGCAGGGGGATGCAGAACTGGCTGACCCATTCGCAATGGCCATCATCCAGGAATCCGTCGATCAGTTCATAGGCAAGGTTTTCGACCTTGCCGTCGATCTCCTTGATCCGGCTCGGCTTGAACGCCTCGTTGAACATGGCGCGCATCTGCTTGTGTTCGGGATCGTCGCGGCCGTTGAGTGTCGCAGCGGGCAGCCAGCCTTTCTCCTCGAACCGTTCGGCGACAAGGCGGCCCCGCTCCATATCGGCTGCCGAGGCGCGAAAGCGGCCCTTGGGCGCGGAGCTCGGGAAGGCCTTCGGGTCGAGCAGGACGCGGCGCACATCATCGTACCGGGTGACGACATAGATGTCGGTGCCGGGGATATTGTAGGCAGGCGCCTCGTCGCGCAGCGTGCGGTAGGCGTCATAGGGGCATTGCTGCACCTCGGGATCGAACAGGTTCACCTGCAGTTGGGTCGCCACGCTTTCCTCCCGAAATTGCGAATGGGCTTGAGCCGAGGCTGCGCCGATAGTCACCCGATCACAACTCGCGGAAATGGGGAGAGAGTGCGATGGACCAGGCGCTGCAGGAATTGCTCGACCGCCGGCAGATCGAGGATGTCGTCGCGCGCTATGCCCGCACGCTCGATTGGCTCGACGACGACGGGCAGGCGAGCTGCTACTGGCCCGATGCCGAGATCGACTACGGTTTCTTCAAGGGCAAGGCGGCGGACTTCCTGCCCGTGGTGATGGACATCGAACGCGGATCGGACCGGCGCTGGCACATGCTCGGCGGCCTGATCGTCAAGTTCCACTCGGAAACCACCGCGAGCAGCGAATGCTACGGCATTTTCGCAGGGGCCCGGCGGCAGGAGGACGGGTCGCTGGCGGGCAATCTCTACGGCGGGCGCTACCTCGATGAATGGGAAAAACGCGCCGGAGAACAAGGTGATGAGTGGCGTATCTCTAACCGTCTCTACCTCGTCGACTGGCAAAGCGACCTGGTGAACCAGCCCGATTTCACGCCCAATCCGGATTTCCCCTTGCCCACCGCGCAGATCGCGGAGAGCGGCCACCCGCTCTATCGGCCGATGTAATCAGCCTTCGTTTTCGGGGTCCATATAGTCGCGATAATAGGTCAGCTGGCCGTTCGACACCTTGTAGATGCCGCATCCGCCGCGCGTTCCCTCGGGCGAATGCATCGTCCAGCGCGACCAGCACGAATGGTCGTCCCCGCAGATCTCGTCGACGGTGAAGTGGATTTTCCGCTCGCCCATTTCCTTGACCATGGTGGTCATGAAACCGAGGATCGCCTCGCGACCGCGGTGGGTGCCCCAAACCGGGTCCTCGACCACGGCATCCTCTGCGAACAGCGGGGCCAACTGGGTGTAGTCGCCGCTGTCCTGGATCTTCCAGAAGCGTTCGATCGTGTCCTGTGCGTCACCCGGCATTGCTTGTCTCCTAGTTCACTGCGCGGTCCTTGCCTTCCCAATAGGGCGCGCGCAGGTCCTTGCGCAGAATCTTGCCCGATGGGTTGCGCGGCAGGGCGGGAATGAAATCGACCGACTTAGGGCATTTGTAGCCCGCGATATGTTCGCGCGCATGGGCGATCACCTCGGCCTCGCTCAGTTCCTCGCCTTCCTTGACGACGACGCAGGCTTTTACTGCCTCGCCCCATTTCTGGTCGGGCACCCCGATCACGGCGACATCGGCCACCTTGGGGTGCGCGTAGATCGCGTTCTCGACCTCGGCGGGATAGACGTTCTCGCCGCCCGAGATGATCATGTCCTTCACCCGGTCCTGGATATAGAGATAGCCGTCCTCGTCGAGATAGCCCGCATCGCCCGTGCGCAGCCAGCCGTCGGCATCGATGGTTTCGGCGGTCGCTTCGGGGCGGTTCCAGTAACCCTTCATGTTCTTCGGGCTGCGGGTCGCGATCTCGCCGATCGTACCGGCGGGGACCGTATTGCCGCTATCGTCGATGATTTTGATCTCGACGTCCTTGAGCGGCGTTCCCACGCTCCGCATCTTGGGGCTGCCTTCGGGCACGTGGTCTTCCGGATCGAGCGTCACGATCGTGCCTGAGGTCTCGGTCATCCCGTACATCTGGACGAAGCCGCAGCCGAGCACCTCCATCGCCCGCTTCATCAACTCGAGCGGGATCGGCGAGGCGCCGTAAGTGATGTATTTCAGGTCGGAGAAATCCACCTCGTGAATGCGCGGGTGGTTGAGCAGGATCTGGATCGCGGCCGGCACCATGAAGATCTTGGAAATATTGTAGTTTTCGATCAGGTCGAGCGCCTGGGTCGGATCATATTCGGGCAGCACCACCGCCTTCGAGCCGCTGAAGATGGTGCCCAGCCCATATCCCGTCCCGCTGATATGGAAGCACGGCATGGCCAGCAGGGCGACCTCGCCCGGCACGGTCTTCTGCCATTCCATCAACTCGTCCTCGTTCCGGTCGTTCATGCGTGAGGAGAAGATCGAGCCGTGGGTGAGGATGGCGCCCTTGGGATGGCCGGTCGTGCCGGAGGTGTAGAGCTGGATGGCGTCATCCTCCACTGCGCACTCCGCCAGCGGGTCGCTATCCTCGAAACCGTCACGCCAGTCGGGATAGGAAGCGAAGTTCTCCTCCGGCCCCTGCGCGCCGAAAATCTTGGCGACGTGCTCAAGCTGGCCTTCGATATCGCCGACGAGTTCAGCGAAACCGGGGCCGACGAACAGGACCTTGGCCTGGCAATCGTTGAGGACATAAGCGACCTCGGGTCGGGCGAGGCGCCAGTTCACGGGTGTCATAACCGCGCCGAGCTTGGCCGCGCCGGCCATAATTTCGAAATAGAGATGTGAGTTCTTGCCGAGATAAGCGATCCGGTCGCCCTTCGATACGCCCAGCGAGGCCAGCGCATTGGCCGCCCGGTTGCTGCGGCGGTCGAGATCGCGGAAGGTCATCAAGTCGCCTTCGAATTCGAAGGCGACATCGTCAGGGATCTCGCGACCCTGATGGCGGATGATATCGCCGATGTTCTGTGGATCGTCGATGCTCGACATGCATATCCTCTCAGCTGGCGGCCCTTGGTCTAGGTCAGATCGCGCGCGCTGCCATTGGCACATTTCATAGCGGCGTCGCGGCGATACCGGGCTAGGGAAGGAGAATGGCCGAGACACAGCATCCCGAAGGTTTCAACCGAGCGCCCTTTTCGCCCGGGTTTCTCGATCATGGTGGACCCTATTACCTCAGAGCCAATGAGGGACGTCCGGCCACGGTGGCCCTCAGGATCGAGCCGCATCACATCAACTACCAGGATTCCGCGCATGGCGGGGTGCTGACGACCTTTGCCGACGTCGCGCTGAGCTATGCCGTCTACGATGCCGAGCGACCGCGACTAACCCCTTCGACGATCACGCTGACGACCAACTTCCTGGCCGCAGCGAAACTGGGCGACTGGCTGGAGGCAGAGGTGCAGATCGACCGCCTGGGTGGCCGCACTGCCTATTGCAGCGGAACCATCTTCCGGAATGGCGAAGCCATCGCGACGATGTCCGGCGTGTTTGCCTTCAGCCGAAACGGCTAGCCGCGCCAGCGCAGCACGACCGGCGTCGAAGGGTCGCGATCGTCGTGATAGCCGCAAGACCCCTCGGGCAGGCCAGCCAGATCGACACCCTCAACCTCGCGGAACTCGCGCCAGTCGTAAAAGCCCTCGCGGTGCTTGATCCGCCATGCGCCGCTTCGCTTCTCGAACCGGTCGACATAGCGCCCGGCAATGACGGCCGAGTAGGTCTTGCCCTTGTCGGGAAAGACGTCCGGCACCGGATAGCCCGCGGGTATCGTGTGCATCGCGGTCATATATGTTTCGGTGTGGCAGAGATCGTCGTCCTCGAACCCGAACTGGACCTGGCCAAGCTGGTGCTGGGTGGCGAGGCACGGGTCGATGATCGCGCGGGCACCGACGACAAAATCCTCCCAGTTCCCGCCGACGGTGCCGAAGCCGAATGTCGCATCGGGATGAAACAGGTTCTGCATCATGTCCCACCGCCGGCGGTCGACCGCATGGGCGTAGGCAGCAATCACATCGCGGATGGCTTCGCGGTCTTCGAGGCGCAGATTCATTGTTCGAGCTCCACGATCACTTTGCCGATATTGCCGCCGGTAAACAGCTTTGCATAGGCGTCGAGCGTGTTTTCGAGGCCCCGGGTGACGTCGTAAGGCATGGTCAGCGCGCCCGCCTCGACCCATTGCCTCAGTCGTGCGGTGAGCCGCTCGCCCTGATCCATGAAATCGGGCGAGAAAAAGCCTTCGATCCTGAGGCGACGCATCAGCACCTGGTCGAACTCCTGGGGCGCAGTGCGACTGCCCGAGGAATAGTCCGACACCAGCCCGCATACGGCAATGCGGCCGTAGTGGTTCATCCGGGTCAGCACGGCATCGAGCAACCGCCCACCGACATTGTCGAAATAGACGTCCACCCCGCCGATCCGGTCGAGTTGCGCGGCTACATCGGCCGCCTTGTAGTCTACCGCCCCGTCGATCCCGATCTGCTCGGTCAGGAAGCGGCACTTGTCGGCGCCTCCGGCAATGCCCCAGGACTTGCAGCCCAGCAGCTTGGCGATCTGCACGGCGAGGATGCCTGTGGCCCCGGCCGCGGCGGAGACCAGCACGGTTTCGCCTTCCTTCGCAGCGCCGGTTTGCTCGACGCCCCAGAGCGCGGTCCAACCGTTCATGCCGAGCGGGCCGAACCAGGCGCGGCGGTCCTCGACCGTGGGATCGAGCTTGATTGCGCCGCTCATCACCGGGTCGACCACGCTCAAGTCGCCCCACACGCCAAAGGCGCGGACGAGGTCGCCCTCGGCAAAATCGGGATGGCGCGAATGCGCCACCTCGCCCAGCACCAACCCGGTCATGGGCGCGCCGATCTCAAGCGGCGGCTGGTAGCCGTCGGTCCGGTCGGTCAGCCACATCCGCGTTCCCGCATCCATGGACAGCATCGCGTTGCGGATGGCGATCTGGCCATCGCCCGGCTCTGCAACGGGGGCTTCGACCAGCTTGAGCGCACCCGCGAAATTGGTGCCTTCGGGTCGCGCGTCGATACGCCAATAGCGGTTCATCATGCCCCGGTTTCTCCGTACCTGGCGACGCTACGGCAATGGGTCATTTCGCTAGGCAGCGGCGGCTATCATTTTGGCTCGGTGCGCATCCCTCGCGGACTTCCTAGGCTTCTCGCCAATCGAGGGAGATACTAACCATGGCACTCATCACTGTAATCGGGGCTTCGGGGCGCCAAGGGATGGCGCAGGTTCGCCAGGCGCTCAAGGCGGGCTACGATGTGCGGGCAATCTCAAGGCAGGCAGACCCCTTCGCGGGTGCACCGATTGAGGGAGTGGAGCGGGTCGAAGTCCGGCCGATGGATCTCTACGACCCCTCCTCCTATCGCGGCGCGCTCGAAGGATCGGATTACATTTTCTACACCCATCCTTTACAGGCGCGCGCCGACCGGGCGGTGCTGGTCGGCGATGTAGGCAAGGCGGCCGCCGAGCTGGGGGTCAAGCGGGTCGTCTGGAACACGTCGAGCTGGATTCCCGACAAGCCGGGCGATGCCTTCACCTATGCCGGCAACACGGCGGGGATCAACGCGCTGTGGCGCTCGGGCGCGCCGGGCACGGTGTTCGGATCGGTGCTGTTCATGGACAACCTCCTGACCAATTGGGCGCGGCCCTTCATCGTCAACGAAGGGCGTTACGTTTATCCGCACGCCCCGCATCTCGAGGCGAACTGGATCAGCCTCGACGATGTCGCGCGCTTCATGCTGGCGAGCCTCGAGCGGCCCGACATGGAGGGTGCCTGGCTCAATATCGGTGGGCCCAAGCGGATGCGCGGGCAGGAAGTGGCCGCGGTGCTTTCAAAGACGCTCGAAAAGCCGGTCGAATACGATCCCTGCACCCCGCAGGAGTTCGGCGATTATCTTGTGCGCGCGGCAGGCGACGACATGCCCGAGGAGATGCGCACGGAGTTCGCCGCCGGGATCGCCGCCTTCTACGAGTACAACAACACGGCGCCGACCAAGCCTTTCTCGGTCGATATGGACCATGTCTACGAACGCTTCCCCGAACTCGAGGGCAAGCTGGAGGACATGGAGGAATGGGCGGGCAAGCAGGACTGGGGCGAGAGCAATTTTCGTCCGGCGTTTGGTTAGGGTTCGCCTGAATCCCACCCCGTTACCTGCCGCCTGGAACCGGCCCTTCGGCGTTCGATCCAATTGCTGTCGTTGCCTTGATGCGGCAAAAGTCGGGCCATGGCTATGAAACCAGCTGATTCAGTCGAGGTTTTCGAGCGCATCTACCTCCCATCTGCTGGCAGAGAGGCGAGCCCGATCAGGAAATTGCTTCAGTCAGTCTGGGATTTCTACCGGAATGAGCGGCCGTCCGGACTGGCTGAAGTGGAAGGCGATATGCTGCTGTTCCAAAGCGGAATCTACGACTGGGGTTCAGGGCCATTCTTCGAAATCGACCTGACCCGGCAGTTCATAGAGTCGGTGAGAGATGTTGAGGAGGACGTCTACAGCCAGTTCCATCTCACATGTTACTACGCGCCAGACGAGAGACTGCTGGCGCTAGCACGCGAGAGTCGCTGGTGCGCAGACATGTCCGAACTCGAAGACTTCACGACCTGGGTCGAAGGCCATGGGGTGCTGTCTGCAGTGGACAATACGCCGCGTTTGAAGACTAAGATCTCGTGGGAGTTGATCTAGAAAATTACGCAGATCCGAACGCATGTGCGGCGTGTCATACCCAAACGCCTACTCCGCCGCCTGCTTGCATTCCGCGGCGAAGATTTCCTTGAGCTGCTCGTCGCTCGCATCGGTGAGCTTCTCGACCCATTGGTGGAAGACCTGCCCGCCGCGCTCGTTGCGGCCGAACAGCACTTCTTTGAGCATGCCCGACTGCAAAGCCTCGTGTTGCCGCTTGCCAGTGGTGTAGTCCTCGTCGCGCACCACCACTTCGAGAAAATCGAACTGTTCGCGTGCAGCCTTGATCTTGTCCTCGTCGTCGGGTTCGTGCTCCATCACATAGAACTGGGTGGTGTAGCTCTCGCCCACCGTGTCGCCCGGGAACAGCTGGCTGATCATCGCCCCGCGCAGCCCGCCGCCGTAGAAGCTGGCGATCGAGATATGTGGGAAGATCGTCCACACGCCTTGAACGAGCACCTCGTATGACAGGTCGTCATCGGCGACCGTGGTCAGGTCGAGTTGCATGTCGTCGTCGCTCGAGACCTTGACCGCGTACTTCGTCGGCGTCGACAGCCGCTGGTGCGGCCCCCAGGCGAAGTAGTTGGCCCGGTTGTAGAAATCGGCGCCGAAGGTGTTCGCGTGCAGAACGGGCAGATGGTAAAAATCGAGATAGCCGTCGTAGGCCGTCTTCCAGTTCGGGCCTGACAGGGTGCGCTGGCTGAACAGGTGCCAGCTCTCGAAGCCAAAGGCCTTGAGCAGATCGTCGTAGCCGCACAGGTAATCGGCGATGTCGAGCGTCGATTGCGGATCCAGCGTGGCCCAGATCAGCCCCGCGTTCTCGTAGACCGGGAAGCGCGTCAGGCACAGGGCGGCCTTGTCGACCGCGCCGAAATCCTGCGGGCTCGCAACCCCGACGAGCGTGCCATCGTTCTTGTAGGTCCAGCCATGATAGCCGCACATGAGGCGCGTGGCATTGCCCGTGCCCGCGGCGACGGGGTTCCCGCGATGCTTGCACATGTTGAGGAAGGCGCCGACGCTGCCGTCCTTCTGCCGGGTGAGCAGCAGCGGGACACCGCAGATGTCCATCGCCTTGTAATCGCCCGGGTTTGGTAGCTCGCACGAGGGCGCGACCATCAGCGGAAGGCGGCGGAAGATCTGCTTCTTCTCGCGCTCGAACAGCGCCTCGTCAGTGTAGCTCGAGGCTGGAATCCGAACGACGTCGTCCGCCAGTTCCATCGTGCCCGCTTCGCCATGCGCCACCAGCGACCGCGTCATGTCGATCAATTGCTGTCGTGACATCGTCTGTTCCCTCGCGCGTTTCTGTTTGCGTGCTGCATGATGTTGCGTGCGGCGCGCCGCGGCAATGCTCACTTTTGGATAGGCTCGCCAAACAAGTGCCGGAGCTCAAATCGATACGGGCGGACCTTGCGGCCCGCCCGTACCTCTCACCCCCCAGTGAGATCTGTAAGCCTAGAACTTGAAGCTCGCCTCGACATAGACCTGGCGGCCGCGGTTCTGCGAGATGATGATGTCATCCCCAGGGATCACGCCGACATCGGTTGGTCCGGGAAGGAACGGTCGACCACCAGCCGAAGTGACGAAGATCTCGTCGGTCAGGTTTACGCCGACCAGCGCCAGCTTCCACTTGCCATCCGCGTCGCCGATCGAAACGGATCCGTCAAACGTCACATAGCTATCCTGGATGAACGTAACGAGGCCATTGTTCGTGTGATAGCTATCCGAGTAGGCAGCGTTGCCACTCAGCCCCATCTCCATGGTATTTCCGACGGGAATACCCCAATCGAAGGCAAGGTTGCCGGACCAAGTTGGCGCCCTGGCGACGTCACGTCCGTCGAGGTCGATAGTACCGCCGACCAGAAACGTGTCCGTGAATTTCGCGTCGAGCCAGGCGATGTTACCCGAAAGGCTCAAGCCATCGGCCGGCGTGATCCAGTTCCAGCCGAGATCCACGCCCTTGGTCGTCACTTCCCCGGCATTCTGGGTGATGAACTGGATGTTCACAGCGTCGAAGTTCTGCACCTGCAGGTCATCGAAGACATAGTAGTACGCCGTTGCGTTGAGCGTCAGGGTGCGGTCGTTGAACTGCGACTTCACACCAATCTCGCCGCCGATCGCTGTTTCCGATTGGTAGATCAGGCCATTTGCAGCAGCCTCGCGGACGGCCGGATCGGGACTGCCGAAATCGAGCAGGGAGTTGGATGGAAGGGCCGAGTTATCGATGCCACCGGATTTGAACCCGGTCTTGAAGGAGGCGAAGATGTTCACGTCATCGGTCGCCTGATATTTCAAGGTCACTTCAGGGGACCAGTTGCTGTCGCTGAAATTGATCGGTCCCGAAAAGAATCCGCTCGGCGCGAAGCCCGAACCTGTAGGGATCGCATGCATGTACGGAATTGAGATGGTCTGGGTCTTGGTCTCGTCCGTCCAGCGCAGGCCACCCGAAAGTTCGAGCTGATCCGACAGGTCAATTACGACGCTACCGAAGAGCGAGTAGGCTTCCGTCTTGGTCGTGTGGACCTTGTCCCAGTCATAGGTAAAGCCGGTGACCGGATCGGGAATGATGAACGAGAAGTTCACCGCCTGCTGCGCGGTATCGAACACGAACTTGCGCCATTCGTAGAAGCCACCGAACATGAAGTTGATCGCCCCGTCGAAGTCTGACGCGAGGCGCAGTTCCTGGCTTACCTGCTGCAGAGTATTGCGCGGATCGCTTCCGCCGACACCGAAGGGCACGCCCGGGCCATTCGTGGCGTTGAGCGCCGGGAAAGGCAAGAGCGTGATCGGAAGCTGCGAACCCGCGGGGAATGGCGGCGAAGGGGCAGGCAGCGGCGAAAATGCCGGACCTATCCCGCCATAGGAGTAGATGTCGAAATCGACGGCATCCATATCGAGATAGCCGGTGACCGAGGTCAGCGTCAGGTAATCCGTTGCATCGAAGTCGAACTGCAGTCGCCCAAAGAGCACGTCGGTTTCCCCAAAGGGAACCCCATTGCGCCCAGCCGCTTTCGACGGCGTTGGCACCCCGCCGGACAGCGCCGGTGCGGCATCGGGGAGGAAGTATTTGCCGTCAAAGGCGTTGCAGTCATATCCCGCAGGAATTGCAACGGGCGATGGAGCACCAGCTCCGGGATTGCCAAACAAGACGATCGGGTCAGCAATTCCGTTTGCGCCGCAGAACAGGTCCGAGTGCTGGATCGCGCCGTCATTCTCGTTGCGGACATACTGCAGCTTGAAATTACCGGTGAAACGATCATCCGGCTCCCACGCCAGCGTGACGCGACCGACGAAATTCTTCATGCCACGCGAATCGCCGTGTGCCGTCGGCGTGCCGTCCTGAAGTTCCACGTAATCCTTGATGTCGTTGTACTGCGCCGCGACCCGGATGCCGACGGTGTCGGAAATGGGGCCCGAGATATAGCCCTGGATGGTGTATCCCTTTTCCTCGAATTCGTAGGACGCCTTGCCCCCGATTTCCCAGGTCGGCGTGGGATTGGCCGACTTGATCGAAAACACGCCAGCCGATGCACTCTTGCCGAAAAACAGCGACTGCGGGCCCTTGAGCACGTCGATCTGCTGGGTATCGAAGAAGCCTGCCTGGACGAGACGCATCGAGGACACCACGACTCCGTCGAAGTCGAAAGCGACGGCCGAATCGAACGCTGCGGAGATATTTGACGAGCCCACGCCGCGAAGGGAAAGCTGGCCGCCTGAACCTGAACCGCCGACCTGGACGTTGAGCGTCGGCACGCGGTTGACCACGTCCGCCACTTGGTCGACATTGTATTTGTCGAGCAGCTCGCCACCCACGCTGGTGATCGTTACCGGGACTTCCTGCAGCGTTTCGACCTGCTTGCGGGCGGTGACCAGGATCACCGGCAATTCGTTGACATCTTCCTCCGCGGCTTCGTCTGCATCCTGGGCGAATGCCGTGCCCGGAGTAAGGGCAAGGGCAGCGACCGCGCCGCCTCCCATGAGAATAGACCGTGTTCGACCGAACAGGCCGCCAGATGGATTCCGGGTGTCAATCTTGGTCATAGTCGCTCTCTCCCAAAGCGGCCGGTCGTTGCTCTCCCGTGCCGGTCGTCCCTTAGGCCGGGGAAGACAATCCCAGGCCATCGTGCAATGTTATGGTGAGGCCCCTCGGCACTCATCTAGCAAAAGCGCTAGGCGGTTCGCGGCCATGCGACATATTGGCCACAGACGCTGCGGGCCGTAACGTCATTCGGCGGCTTGCCGCTCTTCCAGCATCTGCCTGGTGCGCGGATCGTTGGGCCAGACCCAGTCCTCTCCGATCACCTGCTCGATGCGCAATTCTTCGGGCACATTGTCGATTCCGATCATCCGGTCGCAGGCCTGGTGGAAGCTGTAGATGCGCGCCTCCTGGTACGAAAGCGGGACGCTCCGGAAGGCAGCGCTTTGCATCGACTGCTGGATTGCCTCGCCGAATTGCGTGTCCTCGAGGATGATCGGGCTCATCTGCCGCCCGTTCGGCTGGCTATCTTCGGGCACGGTCCACAGGTCCGGCGCGGGGCCGTCGCCCCAATCGAGCGCCATGGTGACGAGTTCGAGCCGGGTGGTGGTGAGCGATGTCGGCCAGAATACCAGCGGCGGCACGAAGTAGTTCGACAGCGGCGAGACCCAGTTGGGAAACAGCGTGTAGCTTTGCGTGCAACTGCGCCCCAGTTCGCCGACGGTTTCGATCTGCTGCCATTCCGGCGGGCTGTCGATGGCACGAACATGTTCGCGGTCCGTCTGGCGTGGAGGCGGCGCGATCATGCGCGCATGACCGCCCGGATACATGGTGTTGAGGTTGCGCTTGCTGTCTACCAGCGGCGCAACGGTGGTCGGATGGATGAAGGGCACATGGTAGACCTCCATGTTAGCCTCCATCGCGACTTTCCAGTTGCAGTTGAGTTCGAACGAATGGCGCGCCGCGAGCCGGATGCGATCGAAGGCGAATTCATCCCATTCCCGCGCGATCGGCCCCAGCCAATCGAGCAGGCTCGGCGCATCGGGATCGAAATTGACGAAAATGACCTTGCCGAACATATCGCACCGGACTGGCAGCAGTCCGCGGCAGCTCATGTCGAAATCGGGTGGGAAATCCTGTCGCTCGGGCACCCCCACCAGGGTTCCGTCGGTCTTGTAGGTCCAGTTGTGATAGCCGCACATCAGTCGGCTCGACTTGCCCCGATCTTCGGTCACGACGGGTGCACCGCGATGTCGGCACGTGTTGTAGAAGGCGCGCACCACGCCATCCATGCCATGCACGATCACGATCGGGTCGCCCGCGTTGTGCCAGCGCATGTAGCATCCCGGCTCGGGTATTTCGTCGAGATGCCCCGCGAACAGCCAGCTCTTACGGAAGATGTGCTCCTGCTCGAGCGCGTAGTATTCGGGGCTGGTGTAGCGCGCCGCAGGCATGTCGGGCAGCGTGGGGAATCCCTCGGGCGGTGCATCGCGCCCGGCTTCCCATTCCATCAGGGCCTTGATCCTTTCGACCTCAGCCGGTTCCAGCATTGCACCTCTCCCTGTTCCGCAAGCTAAACCCGCAGGCGTGCTTGGCGACTGACATTTTCGTGCATCGCCGCGGGGTTGGCCACGCCAAGCTCTCATCGCTTTCGACAGTGGTGAAGCCGCCGATGGCCGATAGTCTGATAGGTGGAGAGAGAACGGGAGACATCTATGGGCGGAAGGGTCGAAGGCAAGATCGCGCTGGTCACAGGGGGCGCGATGGGTCTGGGCAAGGCTGACTGCGAACTGCTTGCCGCCGAGGGTGCGCGGGTCATCGTGACCGACCGCGAAGTCGAGCAGGCGCACAAGGTCGCCGACGCGGTTGGTGGAGATGCGATGGCGCTCGACGTCACCAGCGAAAGCCAGTGGAAGGAAGTCTACAAGGCCATCGAAGAGCGCCACGGCGGTCTAGACATCCTCGTCAACAATGCCGGCAATGTCATCTTCGAGAACGTCGAGGAATGTTCGGCCGACAATTTTCGCCTGCATCTCGACATCCATGTCATGGGCACCTTCTTCGGCTGCAAATACGGCATTCCGCTGATGAAGGGCCGAGGGGGCGGCGGTGCCTCGATCATCAACATGGCCTCGACCGCGGCGCTGATGGGCTATGGCAATATCGTTGCCTATACCGCGGCCAAGGGCGGCATCCGCGCGATGACCCGCTCGATTGCCATGCACTGCCAGGACCAGGGCTATGGGATCCGCTGCAATGCGATCGCGCCCGGGGGCATTGAAACGCCGATGGTGCGTGACATCAGCGGGCGTGCGGGCGAGGAACTGATGGAAATCCCCGACGGCCCGCTACCGGCGGATTCGCTCGGCGCGCCGCGCGATGTCGCCAATGCGATGCTGTACCTCGCCAGCGACGATTCGCGTTTCATCAATGGGATCGTCATCCCGGTCGATAACGGCCTCGATGCCAGACCCCATCACTGAGACCCAGCCTGATCGGGACTGTGCGCCCGCCGGGCGCTATCGCTGGTACGTGCTCGGCCTGCTCACGCTTACCAGCCTGTTCAGCGTCGCCGACCGGCTGGTGTTCTCGATCCTGCTCGAAGACATCAAGGCGGAGTTTTCCTTCAGCGACTTCGAGCTTGGCCTGCTGGGCGGGCTGGCCTTTACCGCCACCTACGTCCTGATCGGCTTTCCCGCCGCACGGCTGGCCGATCGTTCGATCCGCAAGAACATTATCGCCGGCGCGATCAGTTTCTGGAGCGTGATGACTGCGCTGTGCGGCGCGGCGGTGGGCTTCTTCTCGCTCTTCCTTGCACGCACCGGGGTCGGGGTGGGCGAGGGCTGCAGCGGTCCGGCGTCGCAATCGCTGATCGCCGACTATTTCAAACGTGAGGAACTTGCCAGGGCGATGGGGTTCCTCACCTGGGGCGCAACGCTTGGCACGGTGACCGGGTTGATGGCGGGCGGCCTGCTGGCCCAGGAATACGGGTGGCGCATGGCCTTCGTGCTGATGGGCCTGCCGGGCGTATTCATCGGTGCCTTGCTCTACTTCACGGTGATCGAACCGCGGCGTGGACGCTATGCGCCGGTCGGTTCTCGCATCGAGCAGATGCCGCTGCGCGATACCGCCGCGTCGTTGCTGACCAACCGCGTGTTTTTCGGCATCGCGATCGGCTGGGCGGTGCAGATCATGATCGGATATGCGCTGGCGTTCTGGATGGCCGCAGTGATGATGCGGAATTTCGACGTCTCGACCGGCGACGTCGCGGTCTATCTCGGGCTGGCATTCCTGCTGGGCGGCATTCCCGGCCCGGTGCTGGGCGGCTTCCTGACCGACTGGCTGACCCGGCGCGACGAGCGCTGGCGGGCGTGGCTACCCGGCCTCGTCAGCCTGCTTTGTTGCGTGCCGCTGGCGGCGAGCCTTGCCTCGGACCAGTTCTGGGTCTTCCTCGGCTTCTTTGCGCTCGCCTACGGCATCTATGTTGCGAGCCAGGCGCCGATCCTTTCGGGTATCCAGAACACCGTCGAGCCATCGCAAAGGGGCTTCGCCGTCGCCATCGCCTTGTTCTTCAACAATCTGGTGGGGCAGGCGCTCGGCCTCGCGGTGATCGGCTGGGTCAGCGACTGGCTGCAGCCGAGCCAGGGCGACTATTCGCTGACCATTTCGGTCTTCGCCGTTTGTCTCGTCTCAGGTGTGCTGGCGATGGGGGTGTTTGCCTGGACCGCGGCGCAGATGCGCAGCAGCGGCTATCTGGAGCGCATGGGTCGCGCCTAGCAGTGTGCGCTAGAACCCGGGATGCAGCGACATCATCCCGCCATCGACCAGCATGTCGGCCCCGGTCATGTAGGGGCATTCGTCTGACGCAAGGAAAGCGATCGCGGCGGCGGTCTCGGCCGGATCGGCGAGTCTTTTCAAAGGCGAGGTCGCCGCAACTACCTGCTTGAGGCCCGGCGTTGCCTTTTCCGCCTCGGCGAGGATGCCCGTATCGGTTGCGCCCGGGATCACGGTGTTGCAGCGGATCGCGTTACCTTGCTGCGCGCACCAGGTGGCTACCGACTTGGTCAGCGCGCGCACGCCCGCCTTGCTGGCGGAATAGCCGACATCGGTCGGCAAGGGGGTGATTGCCGTGGTCGAGGCGATATTGACGATCGCGCCGCTGGCACCGCCGGGGTTCTTCGTCATCGCGCGTATCGCCGCGCGGCAACCCATCATCGTGCCGGTAAGGTTGACCCCGATCACCTGCGACCAGGCCGCCATGTCGACGTCTCCGATCGAACGGCCCGACACTTTCCCCGCATTGTTGACGAGGATATCGAGCCTACCGAAGGCTTCGACCGCCTCCGCGACGACCTCGTCCCAGCGCTGCTCGTCGCTGACGTCCTGCTGGGCAAACCGCGTGCCGATTTCCTGGCAGAGCGCGGCACCACCTTGGGCGTCGATATCGGTCCCGAGAACCTGCGCTCCGTCGGCCACCAGCCGCCGCACCGTGGCAGCGCCGATCCCGCTGGCGCAGCCGGTGACGATGGCCACCTTGCCGGTGAGATCCGGCACTATTCGGCCTGTTGCCAGATCGCTGCGCTGTCGCGCTCGTTATGAGTGGCAACGAAACGCGCGAGATTGTCGGTCCCTTCGGGGAGCTTCCACCCGACCGTGAAGCCGAAATTGGCGAAAGCGAACATGATCAGGTCAGCGAAGGTGAACCGCCCCAAGGCGAGGTGATTGCTGTCGCCCAGCACGCTGTCGAAATAGCGCCATTTGTCGTCCGACATGGCCGATAGTTCGGCACCGGCCTCGGCGCTGACAACGGCCATGCGCGGTTCGAACATGGGCCGTCCTGCCCCGGCGCGAAAGCCCATCGTCATCGGCACCACGACCTCCTGATCGAACAGACGGACCCACTTGCGGACCTCGGCGCGCTCCAGCGGCGTCTTTCCGAACAGGTTTGGCTCCGGGTGCAACTCTTCCAGATATTCGCAAATCGGCCAACTCTCGGTCAGCACGGTCCCGTCGTCGAGTTCGAGGGCAGGCATGGTCCCGAGCGGATTCTTGGCGACGTAGTCCGCGCTCTGGCGGTTCTCGCCCGTGATGATGTCGTAATGGACCCGCTCGAAACCCGTCCCTTCCTCGATACCCTTCTCGACCAGGAACATGCGCACGAGGCGCGGATTGGGTCCGAGACTGGAATGGAGCTTCATCGCGTTTCTCCTTTCAAGATGGCGGCCGTGGGAAGCACGCGAATTGTTGCCTAGACCGTGCCGGCAAGCCTGATGGACTGCCCGGTCATCCACTCGCTGGCCGGGCTTACGAGATAAAGGACGCAGGCCGCGATGTCCTGGGGCGTGCCTAGCCGGCCCGCGGGCAGGTTGAGCTGCTCGAGCAAGGGACCGAAATCCTCATCCTTCATCGATAGCGCCTGTTTCACCGTGTCGGTCGGGACGAAGCCAGGCAAGATCGCATTCACCCTGATGCCTTGCTCCCCCAGCTCGAGCGCGAGCGTCTTGGTGAGCATGATCACTCCGGCCTTGGCCGCGCTGTAATGGCCGCTGCCGGGGAACGGATCCTGCCCGGCCAGCGACGAGATGTTCACGATCGCACCGCCGCTCGTCATGCGTTTCACCGCCGCTCTGACGCTGTAGAAGACCGAGCCGAGGTTTACCGCGAGGGTTTTCTCCCACTCTTCGACGGGTAGTTGGGTCAGGGGGGCAGATACCAGCGAACCCCCAGCATTGTTCACCCAGATATCAAGCCGGCCGAATTCGTCGATCGCCCGCTGCGCGAGCGCTTCCATGTCAGTGTCGCTCGAAACGTCGGTTTGCTGGAATATCGCCCTTCCGCCCGAGTTCGCTCCGTTGATTGCCTTTGCCGTACGTTCGATCTGGTCGGTGCTGCGCGCTGCACACACAACATCCGCGCCGGCCTCGGCCAACAGGGTGGCAATGCCTTCTCCGATACCTCGCCCCGCGCCGGTGACCACCGCGACCTTGCCTTCGAGGCCAAATAGATTGTCCATCTTCCGTTCCCGTTTGCCTGCCAGCGATTGTTACGGCGCGGGTCGGGGTCGGTCCACTTGTCTAATTGGTCAGGTGATGCTGGTGCTGAGCAGCGAGCGGCGTCCGGATTGCACTATCCAACGACGCGGCCATCTCGACTAGAGGCCGACCTTGAACCCGGCCCAAAGCGTTCGAGGCGTGCCAAGGTCGATCGAACCGCCCTGGTTGCGCGTCACAATGGTTTCATCGGTCAGGTTTTCCCCGCGCAAAATCAACCTGATGCCATCGAGGACCGGGATTTGGGCAAAGGCGTCAAGCGTGGTTGCGGCTGGCAGTACATTGGTTTCCAGGTCGTCCTCGAACTGCGCACCGACATGCCGCAGCGTCGTCGAGAACAGCCAATCGTCCGCCGGTCGATAGGCCAGCGTAGTTCCCGCAACCCACTTCGGAGTTTGCGAGGGGCGGTTCGCGTCGAGCGCGGCGGCAGGTCCCGAACCCTCCGCTTCGGCATCGGTAAAGGCGATGGCGCCGTCCAGGCTAACCGCGCCGAACTTCAGCGCCGCGCTTGCTTCGATACCCCGCGAATGGATCGCGTCGATATTGCGCCGCTGGCGCAGGTTCGGGCCGATCGTGACATTGGCAATCGCGTTCTTCACCCGGTTGTCGAAGGCGGTCAGCGCAAGTGAGATGGCGTCCGCAGGCGCCCAGTCGATCCCCGCTTCGAACCCTTCGAGACGTTCGTTGTCGAGCGCAGCGTTCGCCTGGGTGACGATCGGGAAAACGACGAAGGGACGGTAGAGCTCGTTCAGGGTGGGAAGACGAAGGCCGCTATAGGCTGCGGCGCGCAAGCTAAGCGCATCGTTCACTCGGTAGAGCGCGCCACCGCGGAATGAGGCTTCCCAGCCTGACCGGTCGGGATAGGTCTGGTTGTCGACTAGCAAGCCCGCACCATTTCGCTCGATGAAGAATCCGTCCCGAATGGTGAATCGATCGACCCGGGCGCCCGCCGTCAGGGTGATGGCACCCAGGGTGAGGTCGTTCTCGGCAAAGATGCCAAGGTCCGTATTCGTCCCGCCCGCGTTTCGTCTGGCGGTGACCGCGCCGGAAAAGGCGCTCTGGGCGATTTCGAAGAGCTCGCCATCGGACTTGCGGTAGTCGATCCCCAGCCGCAGCACGTTGCGCCGGCCGGTCGGGGGACGAAGTTCGAATTTCCCGCCAAGGCCTGTGGCGGGCGTATTGCGCTGATCGAGCACGGGTACGAAGCGGGTCGAGGAAATCACGACATTGGTGAAGTTGCGCGCCTGGACGTAGCCAAGCAGGTCGAACTGCCACTCGCCTCGGCCTACCACTCGCAGGCTCGCGTCCTGACCCTCCATGCTGCTTTCGGCGCCGTCAAAACGCAGAGTGCGTTCCTCGCGGTAGACGAGGCCGCGTGCCTGCAATTCGATCATCTCGGTCAGCGGGGCGACGCCGCGCACCTGGACCGAGTAGCCGTCGAAGCTTGCCCGTGCGCTGGCCGGAACGCGATCGGAGGCCGGCGTCGTCCAGAATCCCTTGCCGCGATCCCAGCGGCCCGACACCGAACCGAAGCCCGTGCCGAGTTGTGAAGAAAGGGTCGCGCTCGCTTCGGTATCGCCGCGATCATTCGCGACGAGCATGCCACTGAAATTGCCCAACGTTGCGCCATCGGCGCTCGTCAACTCGATGGTCCCGGCCAGGGCGCCGGCACCAAACGGTCCGGAACCACCGCCGCGGGTCACGCGCACATGCGCGAGCCGTTCGGCCGCAAGCGCCGAGAAGGGAACATAACCGAAAAATGGATCGGTCATCGGTACGCCGTCGAGCAGGACAAGCGCGCGGCTCGTGGCATTACCGCCCAGCGCGCGCAGTGTGGCCCCTTGCGCCGACGGGTTGGCCGAGCGGCTGTCCGAACGGCGGAACTGCTGGAACCCCGCGACCGAGGTGAGCGCGTCTTCGATCCTGCCCGATGGTGCGGATAGCAATTGCTCGCGATCGATGGTCTGGGTGTCATAGGCGGGCGAGGCCGGGGTTTCTCCAAGCCCTTCGCCGGTAACGACGATCACCCGCGTCGGTTCGCCATCCTCATCACCATCTTGAGCCAGGGCCGGTCGCGGCAGCAGGGCGTTGGCCATCGTCCCTGCCACGATCATCGGCGATACGCGTTTCAACATCTGGCTCGACTATTCCTTCCATTCGCACAATCAAGCCGGCGGAAGTCGGGGGACATTCGCCGGCTGCGGGTACGGATCATACAGACGGTTCTGCTCAGTCCAAGCTCGAAGGGTGAAGATTGTGCCCGGCGATTCCTCGCAAGAGCCTTAATTCCACTATCGCGAGCCCCGGTCAGCTCAGCTTCGGTTGATCGAAGGGGGCGCGACCTGCACGCCTCGGTCCTAAGCAATCGATTACCTCAGATCAGGCAAACATCGGCAAGCCATCATGGATCGGAGGGAGGTGCAGTGCCAGCTTCGCAATCACCAAATCAATGCGGAGGGTTGCATGAGGGAATCCATTACCGTCGCCAGCGCCACACTGGTGCTGCTGCTCGCGCTTGCAGGATGCGGCGGAGGAGGGGGGGCGAGTCCAAATTCGACGCCGCTCCCCCCTCCGCCACCCAGTCCTGCGCCGGCTCCGACCCCTACGCCGACGCCGGCCCAGGTGATCAAGCCCGAGACTCTCACTATCGGGACGAATGCGCAGACGGTCGCCTACACGGTTTATGAGACTGACACGCTGTCGAGCGAGAGCAATGTCTCAGGTAGCAAGGATCTCGCGAAATTCATCAAGTCGGTGCCGAGCGAGCAAGGCGCGACCATCCAGCTGGATTTCGATGAAGCCCGCCAGATCTACAAGATCAAGCTGCCAACCGGGGAAGCGGGAGAACTGACCGATCTCGGCTTGAACGGATCGGCAGGCCAGATAGCGAGCTCTACCTTCCACCGCATCTCCTCAAACGGAGAAACCGTGGGTTCGGTATGGATGCCGGTGCCGTTTCGCGAACGCTATCCCTACACCTACTCGCACTACGGGAGGTGGTACAAATCCGAAGGCAACGCCGACGGTACCCATACCAAGATCTACGGCTGGTTCGTTTACGGCTATCAACCTGCTGCTGATGCGATTCCTAGGAGCGGGACCGCGACCTACCGGGCCGAAATCTTTGGTGAGACGCCGGTGGATGCATTCGAAATCTCCGGCACGGTTAAACTGGCCTTCGATTTTGGCTCCGGCACGCTTTCGGGCAGCATGAATCCGTTTCTCTACACCAACGGCTGGTACACCGATCTCGACTATGATTACGGGGTCTATGATTTCGCGCAGACGGTCTATTCCGTTGGCAGCGCGAATTACTCCGGCAAGTTCAGCAAGGATGGCGTACTCCTCGACGCATCGTGGTTCGACGGCAGCCTGACCGGACCCAATGCACAGGAAGTGATCGGTCGGTTTTCGGCCCCGTTTACCCGGGACGGCACGCAGGGAACGATGACCGGCGTCTGGATCGGCAAGAAGGACTGAGCCGTGTTGCTGGTCGCGCTTGTGGCGCTTGCCCAGCCATCGACCGAACGTGCGCCCGCAGGCGAAACCTTGCCGGTCGGAACGCGGGCCGAGATCGAGGCGACGGGGGAACAGATGCTGGAATTTGCAGCAAGGGCGCTCGCCAACAAGGAAGAGGCGCTTGCCGTGCAGATCCTCGAGGCATTGCTCCAGGATCCCAACTTACCGGTCCGAAACGAGGCGCGTTTCCGCCTCGCGATGCTGGCGATGCGCGATCACCGCTGGGACCGGGCGGGCAGCTTGCTGCGATCGATCATTGACGAGGATCCCGGTGCACAGAGGGCCAGGCTGGAGCTTGCGCGGGTGCAGGCCGAAATGGGGCAAATCGAGGCTTCGCGGCGGACCCTGCGCGAGGCGCAGGCCGGCGGGCTGCCACCTGAGGTGGCGCGCCTCGTCGACCGGTTTTCGGCTGCGCTGCGCGAACGCAAGCCCTTCGGCGCGAGCGTGCAGGTCGCCATCGCTCCCGATAGTAACGTCAACCGCGCGACGCGATCGGACACGTTGGGTACGGTGATTGGTGACTTCGACCTAGAGGATGCGGCGCGCCAGTCCTCGGGCGTCGGCCTGTCGCTGCGCGGGGAGGTCTATTATCGCAAGCCGCTTTCGCAGCTTACCTCGCTGATCACTCGCGCCGGCCTATCGGGTGATTTCTACCGTCGCGGCGACTTCAACGATCTGCTGGCTATCGCCTCGATCGGCCCCGAATTTGCGCTCGGGGGAGGGCGGGCCAGCCTCCTCGCTGGGGGGCAAAGGCGGTGGTTCGGCGGGGAGCGCTTCTACGACGCGCTGGATGCGAACCTGCAATGGCAGCGTCCGCTGGACCGGCGTTCACACCTGCGGGCCGGGGCGGGCTATGCGCGCACGAATTACCGTATCAACGACCTTCAGGATGCGCATGGAATATCGGGGTTCGCGAGCTACGAGCGGGCCTTGAGCAGCCGCTCGGGCATCAATCTTACGCTTGGTGCGGCGCGGCAGATGGCGCGCGATCCGGCCTATTCGACTGCCAGCGGGCAATTATCGGTCACCGGTTGGCGCGAGTTCGGGCGAACGACGCTGTTTGCATCCGCATCATACCAGCATCTCGAGGCGGACAAGCGGCTGGCAATCTATCCCAAGCGACGGGTGGACGACTTCTACCGCCTTTCCGTCGGAACGACATTGCGCACGTTCGAATGGAAGGGGTGGGCGCCGCAGCTCCGGCTAACCTGGGAGAAAAACACCAGCCCGATCGAAATCTATCGCTACGACAGGTGGCGCGGTGAGATTGGCCTGACGCGGGCCTTCTAGATCGACCATCAGCTGGTGCGGAGCGATCCCCTGACGAAGGGATCCGGCCAGATTCCGCGCTCGCGCCAATAGGCCGTCAGCCCCAGCCGTTCGGAGAAATCGGAAAATCTCCCGTCCTCGCGAAAGGCGACGGCGGCGGGTGTGAAGATGACTTGGGTTCGCCCCCAGCCTGCGGTCGAATAGAGATCGCCGATACCCTTGCCGTGCGATTTCTGGACGACGGCCCCGCGCCCTTCGAACAGGCCCTCAGCGACCTGGTAGGACGCGTCCACCTCTCCCAGATAGGCGAAGGCCATGATTGCGTTAGCCGCCAGCCCTGGCGCGAGCTTGGCTTGCGCGGTGCAGACTTCCAAGGCGCGGGCGATATCGGGGGAGGAGCGCGTGGCGATCGCCCCCAGGGCGGCGCGCCAGGAATCGATGCTGGCAGAAGTCAGGTTTGCCGGCCGATTGGGCACGTCGTCGAGCAGCGCGAGCCCCGCAGGCGCCCGGTTCGTGAACGCATAAATGACCATCCGGGCGTTCCAGAGCAAAGGATGGCGTGGCCACAGGCGAAGCGCCTGATCGGCAATTTTGTCTGCCTCACCGTTCTTGCCGAAGATCCAGTGTTTCAGGGCGCTCGTGTTATGGCTCGCGGGATTGAACGGCTCGAGCTTGAGGGTCTGCTCCTGGACACTCCAGGAATCCTTGCAGCGACCCATCCCCTGGTAGAAGAAAGACAGTGATCGCTGTGCGGCAGTGTTGTCCGGTGCATCTTTCAGGACTTCGAGAAGTTCGTCTTCCCATTCGGTCCAGGAATGAAGGTCCTTGCGTTGGCTGATCAGCACTACCCGGGCGTTGGCTTCGCGCGGATCGATCTCGATGGCATGGAGCGCCGCCTCGCGCGCTGCGGCATCGTCACCAAGAACGCGTGCCAGCCAACCCCATGCATCGGCTCGTTCCGGATCCATCGCAATGGCCTGGCGAAAGATTTCTTGAGCCTGCGTCCTGCTGTCGGGACGCCCGGACGCCTGGACCAATCGGCCCCGTTCGATCAATTCGTCGATTGCCGTTCCGCGGCGATAGTGGAGCAGCCCATATCCACCGCCCGCGATGGCGGCTGCTGTCGCCAGTCCTCCGATAACAAGCTTTCGCCGAGGCAAGGCGGGTCCGCGCACCTTGGCGCTCTTGCCGACCTTGCCCGCCGCATCTTCCTGTGAGGCGAGGCGATAACCCACCCGAGGGATGGTCTCGATCACGATCACGGCACCGGTATCGCGGGCGACCCGGCGAATTTCGGCGATGGTCCGGTTGATGGCATCGTCACCGACGATCACGCCAGGCCAGCAAATCTCGAGCAAGTCCTCGCGGCTCAGCACGCGCCCCTCGGCGTCGTGCAAGGCCAGGAGCACCTGCATCACGCGGGGTTCGACGGTGGCTTCCGATTCTGGGCCCGTGATCAGGCGGAGCGATGGCTGGACGAGAGCGTTGCCGATCGTGATGTCGGCACGTCGTGCCAGATCCAGTGATTCGTTCACGCAGGTTCGTCCGTCGCTTGTCTCCCGGCGAGAATCTCGCGGCGAGAGCCATGGCATTAGAAGCATAGGGTTTTTCCTGCAATCACGATTGCGCGCCGCAGTCGGACGGTATGGTCAGGCACTGACAAGCGCTCCGCGCACGAATTCGTCCGGCCATGCGCCGCGCTTGCGCCAATAGGCTTCCAGCCCCAGCCGGCGGCAGAGCCCCGGAAATCGTTCGTCGTCGCGGAACGCGTTGGTTGCAGGGATGAAGACGAACTGCGTGCGCCCCCAGCCGGTGGCCGAGTAGATGTCCCTGATGCCGACTCCGCGAGTTTGCTGGACCACATTGCCTTTGCCTTCGAAAAGCCCTTCGGCGACGCGGTACGCCGAGTCGAGTTCTCCGAGATGGGAGAAGAACATGATCGCGTTCGCCGCGAGACCCGGAGCGAGAGGGGCGGCTGCCGTGCAGACCTTGACCGCATTGTCGATTTCGCTGCGGCTTCGGCTATCAATGGCGCGAAGCGCCGCACGCCAGGATTCGATATTCGGTTGTGTCAGCTTCTTTGGCCGACTGGCCTCATCCTCAAGCAGGGTGAGCGCGGCCGGAGCCCGGTCGGTGAAGGCATAGATCACCATGCGCGCATTCCAGGTAAAGGGATTGCGCGGCCACAAATGCATCGACTTGTCGGCGACCTTGTCGGCCTCGGCCAACCGACCGAAAATCCAGTGCTTCAACGCTCGCCGCATGTGAAATCCGGGATTGAATGGTTCGGCTGCAAGGGAGCGCTCATTCATTTGGAGCGAGAGCTTGCACCGCCCCATCCCCTGGTAGAACAGCGTGATGAACCCGAGCGCGAGCGCATTCTCGGGGGCATCATCCAGCACTTCGAGCAGGGAATCTTCCCACACGGTCCAGTCTTCGAGATCGAGCTTCTGCCAAGCAAGAACGACACGTGCATTGGGTTCTTTGGGATCAAGATCGAGCGCGCGAAGCGCCGCCGACCGCGAATGCTGGTAATTCGGCGCGACGGTCGAGAGCCATCCCCAGGCCTCGGCACGTTTCGGTGCGCGCTCGACGGCAGCAGAAAACAGGGCAAAGGCGCGCTCCCGGCCGTCCGGCGCACCCGATCCTTGGAGGATCTTGCCGCGTTCGATCAATTGGTCGACAGCTGCCTTCTCCCGGTAACCCGATATCGCTACCGTGCCGCCGGCCAGCGCAACGGCGGCGACGGCTCCGCCGAGCACGTAATTGCGTCGGTCGATGTCGAAACCGCGGATAGGACGCGATTTGCTGTCCAAAGCGTCGGGGATCGTGTTTGCGGCGAGCCGGTAACCGACGCGAGAAATGGTTTCGATCGCGAGATCGGCGTTCGTTTCTCGGACGGCACGGCGCAGCTCTGCGATCGCGCGGTTGATAGCGTCGTCGCCCACGACCACACCGGCCCAGCATTGTTCGAGCAGGTCTTCGCGGTTCAGGACCTTTCCATCTGCATCGTACAGGGCGAGCAGGACCTGCATCACGCGCGGTTCGACGCTGACACTCGAGTTCGGACCTGCGATCAACCGCAAGGATGGCCGGATCAGCGTATCCCCGATCGTAATGTCAGGCCGCTTGGCCAGATCGTGCGTCTCATGGATGTCGGCCTTGCCATTTCCCGGCCTTGGCGCCGGCGAAGCTGGATCCTGGCCGAATTCAACGTCGCCGGACATCGCTATATCCTTGCCTCGATCCCGATGCCGTATTCGCGGGGATCGCCCGCCGTAGCGAGCGGATCGGGTCCGGAGAAGCGGGCCACCAGGTAGAAATTGTCGAACATATTGCGGACGAATCCGAAGATCCGCGTTGACCCGCGCTCCCAACTGACCCGGGCGTCGAACACGCTGGCCGATCCCACCCTCAGTTCGGGGGAGTTGACGTCGTCGCTGTAGTAGCCCGTCCGGTGGCGGTAGCCGAGGTCGATGGCGAGCGAGGGGGCAGGGCGCCAATCCACGCCCAGCGAGGCCGTGAAGTGAGGCGAGCGCTGGAATTGCTTGTCGAGCAAGGGATCTTCGCTGCTGGGCGTCCGGGTCAGGCGGGTGTCGAGCAAGCCCAGGCCGGCATTCACGCTCAGCCGGTTGCTTGCCTGCCATTGTAGTTCGAGCTCCGCTCCGTGGCTCCATGCGCGCGGGGCATTGCCGATCTCCGACAGGAAAACCGGCCCGGCGGGGGTGAGAACGCCGAAGGTCACCGAACGCTGCGCATCCTTCATCTCGTAGCGAAACAGATTGGCCGCATAGCGCAGCCTTCCGTCAGCCAATCGACCGCGGGCAAAGAGCTCGAAATCCCACAGGGATTCTTCCTCGAAAGCATCGAGGCCGCTTGGCGGCGTGAGCGTGATGCCGCCGGGATTGGCCGCCTTCTGCACGAGAATGCCCAGCGTCAGATCGGGCGAGGATGCGAAGGACAGCGAGAACTTGGGCAGGAAGAACTCGAAGGTCCGATCGAAATCGAGCACCTGGAGAGAGCCGACGCGGCCCAGGGTTCCGCTTCTGACCTGGCGATCGCTTTGATACCGCGCGCCGACTATCAGGGACAGACGCTCGCCGATTTGTGCTTCGCCCTCACCGAACAGGCCGAAGCTGTCCTGCCGGTCACGGAAATCGCCCACACCGAACGGCGTGGAGGAGAGGTCGATGGTCTGCCGCATGCGGCTGCGCGATGCGCTGACTCCGGCGACGGCCTTCCAACCCTCTGCAGCGTGATTGAGGATCAACTCGCCTGATCGATCACGCGCCTTGGTGAGCGTTTCACCGAAGCCGGACGGGGCGAAGCGCTGCAAGGTCGAGCCACCTGCCGTCAGGGTCGAATGCAGGGTTGTCTCGGCGGAAATGTCCCAGGAGGCCCGCAAGGTCCCCGACTCAGACTCGGCCCGGAATATGCCGTAACGCGCGCGCGGATCGCGTCGCTCGCGAAAAGGGATGCGGACGCCTTCGGTTTGCGGGGCCTGCGATCTTGCAATCCAGTACGAGGTCTCGAGCCGCAACCCGGGGAGGGCATCGGGCAGGGCCAGCAGCTTGAGGCGCAACTGGTCGTATTTGTCGCGATTGGGATCGATGTCGACATCGGGCGTGGTGAGTTCGCTGGACGGGCGGCTGCGACGGTGGTCGGCAACGACACGCAAGGCCAGCTGTTCCGAGATCAGCGGGCCTGTTGCCATGGCGGACGCCTGGCGGGTGTCGTAATTCCCGCCGATCAGCCGAGCGGCACCGCCCCAGTCGAACTCGGGCGAGCGGGTTTCGAGGAAGATCGCCCCGGCAATCGAATTGCGCCCCTGGGTCGTCGTCTGCGGGCTGCGGAACACTTCGACGCGCTCAACGTCCCACAGCGGCTGGGTTCCGAACACGAATTCCCCATAGGTGATCGCGCGGCCGTCCACCGTCACCGTGGTCCGTGGGCGGTTGCCGCCGAGAAATGCAGGGAGGTTGTTCAACACCCCGGTCGTGTCGAGACCTCGGATCGCGGGCCCGAGACCTCCCGAACCGATCGTGATGTTGGGCGTTGCGTCGAGCAGTTGGTCGAGCCGGTCGGTATCGGGCTGGCGCGCGAGGTCTTCGGCCGATGTGACCGATACACTGGATGCGGTTTCGGCGAGCGTTCGCTGCCACCGTTCCCCGGTGACGATGATCGGTTCCGAGGATGGAGAGGTGTCTTCCTGGGCGAGCGCCGCGCTTGCGCCGCAAGCGGCCAGAAGCCCCGTCAGGATCGTTGCGGCATGGTCCTTGCCCATACCTAAGAATTACCCTGCTATGGCCCTCATTCTCAATGAATTTCAACGATCATCGGCAATCCATCGGCAATCCATCACCGCCATTTGCCTGCCATTACCGCGCGGGAGCTGCTATGGGGTCAGCTTGGCTACTTCCGCCAACACCCGCTCGGCGTGCTCGCGGCGACAGATCAGCAGGTCGGGGACGAAAGTGTCGCTCTGGTTGTAGACCAGCGACGACCCGTCGATCCTGGAACAGTGCAGGCCATGTGCCCTGGCCACGGCCACCGGCGCACAGCTGTCCCATTCATGCTGCCCACCGGAATGGAGGTAGATATCCGCCTCGCCGCGGATCACCGCCATGGCCTTGGCCCCGGCGCTGCCCATCTCGACGAGTTCGGCCCCCAAGGCCTGCGACACGGCAACCGCTTCTGCCGCTGGTCGCGTGCGGCTGACGACCATCCGGAGCCGATCCGGAGCGGGCGGCATCGCTTGGGGGCGGTCGGTACGCAGGATGGCATTGCAGCCGGGCAGCGCGACCGCACCGACGGCAGCCTCGCCGCCGATCGCCAAGCCGACGTGGACGGCCCAGTCGGTCCGCGCCTCGCCATATTCGCGGGTGCCGTCGACCGGGTCGATGATCCACACGCGCTCCTTGGCAAGGCGCTCCCTCGTGTCCTTGCTCTCTTCCGACAGCAGCCCGTCATCGGGCCTTTGCGCGCGCAAGGCATGGACCAGAAACTGGTTGGCAGTCTGGTCGCCCGCATTGCCCAGCGCCTTGCCTTCGAACATGGCCGAGCCTCTCACATCGAGCAGGATGCGACCGGCCGTTTCGGCAAGATGAGCGGCAAGTTCGGCGTCGGTCATACTCGTTCGCTCACTTCAGCGGCAGGATTTGTCGGATGATATAGTCGGCGGCTTCTTCTGGTGTCATCGCGACGGTGTTGACCACGATGTCGGGGTTTTCCGGAGCTTCATAGGGGCTGTCGATCCCGGTGAAATTCTTGAGCTTTCCTTCGCGCGCCTTCTTGTAGAGGCCCTTCACGTCGCGTTCTTCCGCGACTTCGAGCGGCGTGTCGACGAAAATCTCGATGAACTCATGCTCGGCCAGCATGTCGCGAACCATCTGCCGCTCGGCGCGGAACGGGCTGATGAAGGCTGTCAGCACGATCAGGCCGGCGTCAGTCATCAGCTTGGCGACTTCGCCGATGCGGCGGATGTTCTCGATCCGGTCGGCTTCGGTGAAGCCGAGATCCTTGTTGAGCCCGTGGCGCACGTTGTCGCCGTCGAGCAGGAAGGTGTGCCGGTTCATCAGCGCCAGCTTCTTCTCCACCTCGTTGGCGATGGTCGACTTGCCCGATCCCGAAAGGCCGGTGAACCACAGCACGCGCGGGGTTTGGTTCTTCATCGAGGCATGATGCTCGCGGGTGATATCGGTCGGCTGCCAATGGATGTTCTGCGAGCGGCGCAGCGAGAAATTGAGCATGCCCGCCGCAACGGTCGCATTGGTGATCTTGTCGACCAGGATAAAACCGCCGAGCGTGCGGCTGTCGACATAGGGTTCGAACACTAGCGGCTTGTCAGTGTGGACCTCCGCCACGCCGATTTCGTTCAGCTCGAGCGTCTTGGCGGCAAGTCGTTCGAGGCTGTTGATGTCGATCTCGTATTTCGGCTCGCGCACCGTGGCAGAGACAGTCTGGGTCGCCAGCTTGAGCCAGTAGCTGCGCCCGACATGCAGCGCATCGTCGGACATCCACACGATGGTCGCCTCGAACTGGTCGGCTACCTGCGGCGGGGCGTCGGCGGCGGCGATCACATTGCCGCGCGAACAGTCGATTTCGTCTGCCAGCGTCAATGTGACCGATTGACCCGCTCCGGCTTCATCGAGGTCGCCGTCGAAGGTTACGATCCTCTCGATCGTGCTGGTCTTGCCCGAGGGAAGGACCCGGATCGGGTCGCCCGGACGCACTTCGCCACCCGCGATCAGCCCGGCAAAGCCGCGGAAGTCGAGGTCGGGGCGATTGACCCACTGCACCGGCATTCGGAACGGCTTGTCGCGATCGACAGCCGAGCGCACCTCGACGCTTTCGAGATGGTCGACGAGGCTGGGCCCTGAATACCACGGAGTGTTGGCAGATGGTGAGGCGGTGATATTGTCGCCACGAAAGCCCGAGATCGGGATGGCGGTAAAGCTCTCTATCCCGATCTCGCTGGCGAACTCGCGATAATCGCTGACGATCTTGTCGAAGGTCGCCTTGTCGTAATCGACCAGGTCCATCTTGTTCACCGCCAGCACGATATTCCTGATGCCGAGGAGGTGGCAGATGTAGCTGTGCCGCCGGGTCTGGACGAGTACGCCCTTGCGCGCATCGACCAGAATCACCGCGAGATCGGCGGTCGAGGCGCCGGTCACCATGTTGCGGGTATATTGTTCGTGGCCGGGGCAGTCGGCGACGATGAACTTGCGTTTCTCGGTATTGAAGAAGCGATAGGCGACGTCGATGGTGATGCCCTGTTCGCGCTCGGCGGCGAGGCCATCAACCAGCAGGGCGAAATCGATTTCCTGCCCCTGCGTGCCGACCCGCTTGCTGTCTCTCTCGAGCGCGGCAAGCTGGTCTTCGAAGATCATCTTGCTGTCATAGAGCAGGCGACCGATCAGCGTCGACTTGCCGTCATCGACGCTGCCGCAAGTGATGAACCGCAGCATCGTCTTGTGCTGGTGCTGGTCGAGATAAGCGTCGATGTCCTCGGCAATGAGGGCTTCGGTCCGGTAAATTGCGTCGGTGGTGCTTTCCTGAGCCATCAGAAATAGCCCTCCTGCTTCTTCTTCTCCATTCCCGCACCGCCGGCATCCTTGTCGATCACGCGCCCCTGCCGTTCGGAAGTGGTGGTGAGCAGCGTTTCCTGGATCACCTCGCTCAAGGTGGAGGCCTCGCTCTCGACCGCGCCCGTCAGCGGGAAGCAGCCGAGCGTGCGGAAGCGGATCGATCGCTCGGTGATCTCGGGGCGATGGCCCATGACCTTCTCCAGTCGCTCGATGTCGTCGGCCATGAACAGACCGCCCTCATATTCGAAGGTCGGGCGCTTTTCGGCGAAGTAGAGCGGGACGATCGGAATGTCCTCGAGCTGGATGTATTGCCACACGTCGAGCTCGGTCCAGTTGCTGATCGGGAAGACGCGGATGCTCTCGCCCCGATTCTTGCGCGCGTTGTAGAGGTTCCACAGCTCGGGGCGCTGGTTCTTCGGGTCCCAGCCATGGCTGGCGGTGCGGAACGAGAAGATCCGTTCCTTGGCGCGGCTCTTTTCCTCATCGCGCCGTGCACCGCCGAAGGCCGCGTCAAAGCCCCATTTGTCGAGCGCCTGCTTGAGCCCCTCCGTCTTCCACATGTCGGTGTGAAGCGGGCCGTGATCGAACGGGTTGATGCCGCGCTCCTCCGCTTCGGGGTTCTGATAGACCAGCAGTTCCATGCCGCTTTCCTGCGCCATGCGATCGCGGAGTTCGTACATCGCCTGGAACTTCCACGTCGTGTCGACATGCAGCAGCGGGAAGGGAGGGGGAGCAGGGTAGAATGCCTTGCGGGCAAGATGCAGCATCACCGCGCTATCCTTGCCCACCGAATAGAGCATCACCGGCTTGTCCGCCTCGGCCACCACTTCGCGGATGATGTGGATCGCCTCGGCTTCGAGCCGCTGAAGGTGGGTCAGGGGAGTGTGTACGGTCATGATGCCTCGCCTTGCAGAGCGGCGATGCATAGATGATGCGAGGTGGCTTGAACCTCCCATATGGGAGGTATATGTAGCATGCCATGCGTGTTCCCAACCTTGGTGAGACCGAGCTGCTCGTGCCGCTCCACGATGGTGTCTTCGAGCAGCCGATGTGGCGCACCTTTCTTGAGCGATTGCGGGCTGTTACCGAATGCGAGCTAGCCGGATTGATTGTGCGTGCCCCAGAGGGTCCGCCCACCACGATGCTGGCGGTGGCGCCTGGTGAGCGGCCGCCGCCGGTGCAGCATCTGTTCGGGCGAGACAGCCGGTTGGGCGAGATGCGCGAGGGCAGGGTCTATTCGCCCGATGAACTGGCCGGGCTGGATGCCCCGGATCTGCTGATGACAGAAAATCGGCACCTGCGCATGGTGAGAATGCACGAGGCCAGCGGTCTCGAAGCGTGGCTGCTGCTGGCGAACGGCGAACCCGTACCGACGTCTGTGGCAAACCTGATGAGCGCGCTTGTTCCGCATCTGCGTGTCGCCTTGCGAGTGTTGGCGCGGCTCGAACGTGAGCGGGCGCGCGCCTCGATGAGCGCCGGCGCGGTCAGCCACATCGATTTCGGCTGGATCTCGATCGACCGCCAGGCGCGGATTGTCGATCACGATGAGCAGGCCGACAGGTTTATGAGCCGCTCGGGCGTGTTGCGTCGGGGTGCCTACGATCGCCTGACGCCTTCCTCTCCCGCAATCGACCGGCAACTGATGGAACTGACGAAGGAGTTTGCCGCCGATCCCCAGGCGCGGCCGCGCGCCATCAATCTCAGCCAGGATCCGTGGATCGACGTGCTGGTCTCTCCCGTCCGGGTCGAAGCGCTCTCGGGCGACAGCAAGGCGGTGGCGGTGGTCTATTTCCGCGGCGAAGAAAGCTCCTCGGCCGACCGCTGCCAGCAACTGGTGGATGTCTTCAACCTCACGCAGAGCGAGGCGCGCTTCGCGTGGTCGATCGCGCAGGGCCTGTCTATCGCCGAAGCGGCGGAGAAACACGGCCTGACCATCGAAACCGCGCGCAATTACTCGAAGAAGATCTATTCCAAGACCGGCGCCAAGGGGCAGGTCGATTTCATGCGCCGTGTGCTGACCAGCGTCGTGGCACTGACCGTCCACTGATCCCGGCGGTCTCGTGGGGCGGCTCGCTTGGACCGGTTGGCGTGGAAGCCTTGATGCTGCTCAATGCGTAGTTCCGGCTTCCCCGGCTAGCAAATGCTGGCGACGGCCCTAAAATACAGATTGCAAAGGAGCATTTCCATGAGCGGTTCGGACAGCGCGATCGAGGCAGCAAGGGCGCAGGCCGCACGCGCGCTCGCCGACGAGAGCCTGCGACCAGAAGTGGAGGCGTTCTTCGATACGGCCACCAACACCGTCAGCTATGTCGTCCATGATCCCGCCACGAAGCAAGCCGCTGTCGTCGATCCGGTGCTCGATTTCGATGCCAGTTCAGGGCGGACCGCGTTCACTTCGGCAGATGCGGTGATCGAATATGTGACCGAGCACGGCCTCGAGGTGAAATACCTCCTCGAAACGCACGCCCATGCCGATCATCTTTCGGCCGCGCCCTATCTGCAGCAAAGGCTCGGCGGAAAGATCGCGATTGGTGAGCATATCACCACCGTGCAGGAGGTGTTCGGCAAGGTTTTCAACGCTGGGACCGAGTTTCAGCGCGACGGCTCGGATTTCGACCTGCTGTTTGCCGATGGCGATACCTTCGAGCTTGGCGCGCTGCCGGTCACGGTCCTCCATGTGCCGGGACATACCCCAGCCTGCATCGCTTACGTGATCGGAGACGCGGCCTTTGTCGGCGATACGATGTTCATGCCCGATTATGGCACGGCGCGAGCGGATTTTCCCGGCGGGGACGCCCGGCAGTTGTTCCGCTCGCTCCGGCGCATCTTGACGCTGCCGGACGAGACGCGGCTGTTCATGTGCCACGACTACCTGCCGCAGGGGCGCAACCACTACGTGTGGGAGACCACCGTCGCGGCAGAGCGAGAGGGCAATATCCATGCCCACGATGGGATCAGCGAGGACGAGTTCGTGACGATGCGCGAGGCGCGTGACGCCACGCTGGACATGCCCAAGCTGATCCTGCCATCGGTCCAGGTCAATATGCGTGCGGGCCATTTGCCCGAACCGGAGGAGAATGGTGTGCGTTATCTCAAATTGCCGGTGGATGCGATCTGATGCTGCCCGGCTATCCTGATGCCGAACCGCTCGCTGGCCTTGCCGGCGGCGTCCTGATCGGCTTGGCGGCGGCGCTTATGCTGCTGGGTGCGGGGAGGATTGCCGGGGTCTCCGGCATCGCGGCGCGCGCCTTCGGCATCAGCGACAGCGGCATCTCGCGCGACGGCGCCTGGGCCTTCATCATCGGCTTGCCGTTGGGGGCACTGATCGTCGCCTGGCTCTCGGGCGGACTTGAGGCCAGCTTCGCGACTCCCGTTCCGCTGGCCATTGCCGGATTGCTGGTCGGCATCGGCACGCGCATGGGGAGCGGCTGCACCAGCGGACATGGCGTGTGCGGAGTGAGCCGCCTGTCACGCCGCTCGCTCGTCGCCACCGCCACCTTCATGGCCGCCGGCATTGCGACGGTCGCCGCAATGAACGCGCTGGGCTTCGAGGTGCTGCAATGATCCGCCGCATCGCACCGCCGCTGCTGTCGGGCACCGTGTTCGGAGCGGGGCTCGCGCTTGGCGGAATGACCAATCCCGCGCGGGTGCGGGGCTTCCTCGACCTGTTCGGTGATTGGGATCCCACGCTGGCATTCGTGATGGGCGGGGCAGTGATCGTCATGGCGATCGTCTGGCGCTTCCAGAAAGGCATGGCGCACCCCTTCTTTGCCGAGAAATTCTCGCTCCCCGAACGGGTGGACCTCGAACCCCGGCTGATCGGCGGCGCCGCGCTGTTCGGAATGGGCTGGGGCGTCGCGGGCCTGTGTCCGGGCCCGGGTATCGCGGCACTGGTGATCGAACCCAGCGCGGCCGCGATATTTATCTTCTCCATGCTCGCCGGGATGGGCCTGGTGCGTCTCATAGAAAGTTGAAATTCATGGATATTCGCCAAGTCGACAGCAATTTCGCAGTCGCCCCGCAGATCCGGCCTGAGGACATGCAGTCACTTGCCGATGCGGGCTATGTCGCGATCATGTGCAACCGCCCCGATGGCGAGGAGCCGGGACAGCCCGATACCGCCACCATGCGGGCAGCGGCGGAAGCGGCCGGGCTTGCCTTCCATCATGTGCCGGTTTCCGGCGGACAGTTTCCCCAGGCCGCGCTCGAACAGTTCAGCGCCGTTCGCCGCGAGACCGACGGGCCGCTGCTCGCCTATTGCCGGACCGGCACGCGGTGCATCACGATGGAAACATTGTCGAACCCGCAGGGTCTGTCGGTGGACGAGCGGCTGGGTCGCGCGAGCGCGGCAGGTTACGACCTCTCGGCCCTGGCAGGGCATCTGCGGGACTAGATTGAAGAGGGTGGTGCCTCGGGGCGGATTCGAACCACCGACACTGCGATTTTCAGTCGCATGCTCTACCAACTGAGCTACCGAGGCGAACACTCTGCGTGCGATCCCGTGGGGATCGGCGAGCCGCTGGAGGGCGCCCTATGGCGAAGCAGCGGACGCTTGGCAAGGGGGTAAATCAGTCGCGCTCCTCGCGCACGACCTTGCCTGCAATTTCTTCTGGAGACGCTGGCCGACCCGGTACCGCATAGCCATCGCCGAACCAGCGCGCGAGATCGCGATCCTTGCAGCGGGTCGAGCAAAACGGCGCGTGTTCCGCGCTGCGCGGTTTCTTGCAAATGGGGCAGGGCTTGGTCGTCGTCATAACGGCACCGCCTGCGCGAAACCGGCTTCGAGTGCAAGGCCGGGATCGGCCTCTATCCGCACCTCGCGCCCGGTTCGGCGGGCGAGCTCTTCGATCCACTCCGGCTTGAGCTTGGCCTTGACGGCCGGATGCACGGTCAGCAGCAGGGCACCGGGTTCGGCGACCGTCTCCGCGCGCCGTAATGCCATCCGCGCGCAGGTGCCGACGCGGCTGGTGGCAAAGCGGTGGAGCAGCGATGGCCCCTCGAGCCGCGCGACGATCTGCACGAAACCGAAGCCGTTCATCGCGGTGCGCTCGTGCGGCCAATCGGCGAGCGCGCTATCGAGCGCGGCATCGATCGCCTTGCGCTCCGCCTTGGCTTCGATGGTGGGGAAATCGATCCCGATGGAGCCGCCGAGATCGAATTGCCGCAGCGACGCGGCGAGCGCGGGAATCGCAGCCAACGCCAACTCGCGCGGCGCAATGTCGCCGTCGATATCGATCAGCGTCATTGCGGGTGTTACGCTCAGCAGCAGCGATCCGCCCGCAAAAGCAACTTCACCTGAAGATGCAGCATCCCACACCTCTTCCCACAGTCCTGCCGGGAATCGGCGAACCTCGCGTGCTTCGGCAAAGACGTCGCGTTCGCCCGTTTCGGCATCCCCAGCCGCAATGCGCCCCTGCGCGCGCTTCAATCGACCGCGCTCGGCTATCGGAGCGCGTGTCAGCATGACGTCGACCTGCGATCCCTCGCTTGCCGAAACCGGCACCCGGTCGAGCAGGATTTCGAGCCCGCTCTCCGTCAGCCCGATGGCCCGGTTCGAGCCTTTGGAACGATGGGTGAGCCGAGCCTTGACCCTCTGACCGGCAGAGGGCTCACCAGGCCAGCGCATCCGGGTCGCGAGCACCTTGTCGCCTTCCACCAGTATCGCGCGATCTTCGCCGATCCCGCGCTCGACCAGCGACTCAGCCAAGGTCGAACCCTGCCGCTTTCAGCAGCGCCCGCGTTTCAAAGAGTGGCAGGCCCACGACGCCCGAATGGCTGCCCTCGATCCAGGCGATCAGTCCCTCCGCAGCGCCCTGGATAGCGTAGCCGCCAGCCTTGCCATGCCATTCGCCGCTGGCGATGTAGGCGTCGATCTCCTCGACAGAAAGGCGTTTGAAGCGGACCGTGGTCTCGCTCAGTTTCTCGCGCAGCTTGCCGTCGGGCGCACGCAGGGCGATGGCCGACAAGACGCGGTGACGGCGTCCGGAAAGAAGTTCGAGGCACTTGCGCGCCGTCGCCTCGTCCTCGGCCTTGGGCAGGATCCGGCGGCCGGCGGCGACGACCGTATCACCTGCCAGCACATGATCTTCGCTCTCGGCTGCCTCGGCCTTCTCTCGCGCCATCCGGATGGCATAGTCGCGCGGCAATTCCCCCTTGAGCGGGGTCTCGTCAATATGGGCGGGGGTGACGGCGGCGGGCTCGACACCAAGCCGCGCGAGAAGCTCGCGCCGACGAGGGCTGGCCGATGCCAGCACCAGGCGTTTGGCGGATGGGGGCGCGCTCATGGTAGAGCGGCGCGCTTATTGCGGGCCGGGACCGCCCCGGCCGGGCATGAAGCGATAGGTAATACGCGCCTTGGTGAGGTCGTAGGGCGTCAATTCGCACAGTACCTCGTCACCGACCAGCACGCGGATGCGGTTCTTGCGCATCTTGCCGGCGGTGTGGCCAAGCACCTCGTGGCCGTTTTCGAGCTCCACCCGGAACATCGCGTTGGGCAGCAATTCCACCACCTTGCCGCGCATTTCGAGGAGTTCTTCTTTGGCCATGTACGTCCTTAACCTGTGTTGCAGTGCATTTCTGGCCGCGCCCTTTAGCTGCGCGGAGGAGAAAAGGGAAGCCTTGAGCGTTCAGCACCCATCAACGGCCAATCGGGCGAATAGCTGACAATCATGAAACTGGTGCAAACCGATACATTCCAAGAGCTTGTCGTGCGCGGCGAATTCGTGAAGGGGCGGCGGATATGACCATTCGCCAATCGCTCATGCTCGGATGCGCGTTCGTAGCCACTTTCTCGCTCCCGTTGCGCGCGCAGCAGGTGCCGGCCGAACGCGGGGATGAGGGCGCCATCCAGGGCTCAATCGTGGTCACGGGTGAGCGCCTGCGCGGGCAGCTCGATGTCGAACAGGCGCCGGTCCTCGAACTGAATGCGGCCGATATCGAGGCGGTCGGTGCCACCTCGGTCACCGAACTGCTCGAGGCGATTGCGCCGCAAACCGGGTCGTCGCGCGGGCGTGGAGGCGGCCAGCCGGTCTTTCTCGTCAACGGGATCAGGATCGGCAGCTTCCGCGAACTGCGCAGCTATCCGCCCGAGGCGATCGCCAAGGTCGAAGTGCTGCCGGAGGAGGTGGCGCAGCGGTTCGGCTTCCCGCCCGATCGCCGCGTGGTCAACATGATCCTCAAGGAGAACTATTCCAGCCGCGAGATCGAGCTTGAATTCGAAGGGCCGTCGCGCGGCGGCTATTTCGTGACCGAGCAGGAAGCGACGCTGCTGACGATCAACGATGGCGCGCGGCTCAACATCAATGCCGAGATCCAGGATACCTCGCTGCTGACCGAGGCCGAGCGCGGGGTGATCCAGACCCCCGGATCGCTGCCCGATGTCGCGGGCGATCCCGATCCGGCGGATTATCGCAGCCTCGTCGCCGATGGTCTCACCGCGGAACTGACCGCCAACTGGGCCAAGGCGCTGATCGAAAGCGGTACTTCGCTCAGCCTCAATGCCTCCTACGAGCGCGAGCAGGCGCGCAGTCTCTCGGGCCTCAATTCGGTGATGCTGGTCGATGCTGGCGGGGCGGAGGCGTTTCGGACCTTCGGCGTGGACGATCCGCTCGAACGCCGTACTTCTTCCGACAAGATTTCGGCATCGGGGTCGATGAATCGCCGGTTGGGCGACTTCGATCTGACTACAACCTTCGATGCGATTTATACCGAGAGCGAGACCGAAATAGACCGGCGGTTCGACACGACCGCGTTGCGCGATGCCGCGCTGGCCGGGACGCTGGCGCTCGATGGCGCGCTGCCGCGGGGCGCGGATGCGGGCTTCGATGTCGCTCGCGGCAGGACAATCACGGGCGAAAGCAAGGCGACGCTGGTCGGGCGCCCCATCATCCTGCCGGCCGGAGAAGTCAGCACCTCCTTCGATGTCGGCCTCGACTGGAAGAACATTACGAGCAGCGACACCCGCACCGCGCTCGACACCGACCTGACCCGGCGGCGGCTGGATGCGGGGACCAACATCACCGTGCCGATCGCCGAGCGCGGCGGCGCTTGGGGGGCGCTCGGCGATCTGAGCCTCAACCTGGGCGCGGGCTTCGAAGACCTATCCGATTTCGGCACGCTCTACGACTGGAGCGCGGGGCTGACCTGGGGCGTGACCAGCGATCTGACGCTCACCGCGACCTACATCATGGCCGACGAGGCACCTTCGCTGACCAATCTGGGCGCGCCGCAGGTGCAGAGCTTCAACGTGCCGATTTTCGATTTCACGCGCGGCGAGACGGTGCTGGCGACGGTGCTATCTGGCGGCAATCCCGACCTGCTGGCGGAGCAGCAGCGCGACTGGAAGTTCAGCGCCAACTGGGAACTGCCGTTCTGGAAGGATACGCGGTTCTCCGCCGAATATATTCGCAACCGCTCCTCCAACGTCACCCGCAACTTCCCGGCGCTGACCGACGAGATCGAGGCGGCATTTCCCGATCGTGTCGTGCGGGACGGGGCGGGGCAGCTGGTCTCGCTCGACCGACGGCCGGTGACCTTCGCCCGGACCCGGTCGGAACGGCTGGTGTTCGGCCTGTCGACCCGCGGCAATTTCGGTGCCGGACGGCCGGAGGCGGGTGACCGCCCGTCGGACACCCCGCCGCGCGAGGGCCGCCGCCGGTTCGGTGGCGGCGATGGCCCGCCCAATCCCGAGCGGCGCGCCGCCTTCATGCGGTTCCGCGAGCGCGTCTGCGCCGAGGATGGCCTCGAGGTGCTGGTGCAATTCGCCGAAGCGGCGGCGCGCGGCGAGGATCTCTCGGCCAGCTTCCCCGACTTCGATCCCGAGCGTGCCGCGCGGATGCTCGAACGGATGCGCAGCGAAGACGGCACGATCGACCGCGACCGGATCGCGCAATTCCGCGAGCGCATCTGCAGCTTCGACCCCTCTAGAATGGGGCAGGGACGGCGCGGAGACGCCGAAGGGCAGGCGGGCGGGCCAGAATCCCCGCGCGGCCGGCGTGGGCCCGGAGGAGGCCCCGGTGGTCCCGGCGGCTTCGGACGCGACGGTCGCGGACGATATTTCGTCAACCTGACCCACACGATCGAACTCGACAGCACCATCCTCATCGCCGACGGACTGCCGGTGCTGGATGTTCTCGCCGGTGAAGGCGGGGGCGGAATACCGCGGCACAAGACCTCGCTCGAGGCCGGCATCTTCCGCAATGGCAAGGGGATGCGACTATCCGCGCGCTATACAGGCAAGGAGACCATCGATGGCGGCGATGCTCCTGGCGCGAGCGACCTGACTTTCGGTGACCTGGCCACCGTCGACCTGCGCGTCTTCTTCGACCTCGGCCGCCTGCTGAAGCAGGACGAGGGATTCCTCAAGAACTTCCGCGTTTCGTTCCGTGCCGACAATGTGTTCGATGCGCGGCGCCGCGTGACCGACGAGAACGGCGAGGTGCCGCTCAGCTACCAACCGGCGCTGATCGACCCGACGGGCCGTTATATCGGCATCGACCTGCGCAAGATGTTCTGACGCACGCCGCCCGGCTACGCTCAGGCGTAGCCGGTGGTCGGGAACATCCACTTCTGCGCGATCGACGGTTCGAACGGCATCCATACGTTCTCGGCCTGCGCCAGCCGGTCGGCGATGGCGATCATCACCGAGGGGTTCACGCCGAGCCCGCAATGGCTGGCATAGACCTCGATGTTCTCGGTCGGCGACTTGCTCGGCTTCTGGACCGATCCGCGCCAGTGAACCACTCCATCGGTCTTGGTCAGGATCGAGGTGGTCGGCACCGGCGGGGCGACGTCGAGACCCTGGAAGCGCCCGCCGCGCATCGGTTCGGGCTCCTTGCCGTTGAAGAATTCGAACAGGCGCGCCGCATTGGTATGCTTGCGATCATCCGAGATCGGGCTGCCGAGCGAGATCACCAGCCGCACGCGGTCGGGGTGCAGCTTGGCCAGTTCGCGCGCCAGCACGCCGCCGAGGCTCCAGCCGATCAGCGACACCTTCCGCCCGCTGTCGTCATTCAGCCGCATCAGCTGGGTTTCGAGGCGATGGAGCAGGGCATTGTCGACCCGCACATTGCGCCCGCTGTCCCAGCCATGCGCGTCATAGCCGAGGTCGCGCAGCAGGTTGCGCATCGGGACGGTCGAATTGTTTGTCGCCATGAAGCCCGGAAGGACCTTGACCGTGTGGCCGTCACCCTTGGGCAGTTGCGACAGCAGGGGTCGCGCCAGGTAGAATGACCCGAGTTCGAACAGCGCTCGCCCCTCGCACAGGGTCCAGAAGCGGCTCGGAGGCCGGGGGCTGAGGTCGTGTTCGAGTTCGAGTTCGCTTTTCGGCATGGCAATGCTGGCCACAAGTGCTCCCCTAGGTTGTTTTCTTGGCTATTTTCTTCGGTTTGGCGGCAGGTTTCTTCGCGGCCTTCGGTTTCGCCGCGGATTTCGGCTTTGCTACCGCCTTGGGCTTGGGCGTCGGCTTGCCCCTGGGCTTCGGTGCCGGTTTTGCCGGTGCCTTGGCCTTCGCGGTAGTCTTGGGCTTCGCTGCGGTCTTAGGTTTGGTGGCGGTCTTGGCTTTGGTCGCCGCCGCCTTCTTGGCTGGCGCCTTCGCCTTCGCGGTCGCAGCCTTCTTGGCTGGAGCCTTGGCCTTGGGCTTGGAGGCCGCCTTCTTCTTGGCTGCCGGTTTGGCCTTCGGCTTGGCCGGAGCCTTGCCGTCGAGCGCCTTCGCCGCAGCCAGCAGTTCCGCGAAGCTTTCCTCGATGCACTCGATGTAGAAATCCGGATCTGGCAGCAGTTCGCGGCAGGCGGTGAAGCTGATCGTCGCCTCGTCGCAATAACTCTGCACGACATGGCCGAGGCCGAGCCCGTCGGTCAGGCACAGCAGCCCCATCATGCTCTCTAGCCGGGCGCCGGTCGAATAGATCGGGATCGGCGGGCCGGGGACGTTGGTGACCACGGTCGAGAACACCGGTCCGACGCCGCGATTGGCAAGTCCGAGGCGAGTGTAGAGCTGCGCACCCAGCGCCATGAACAGCGCGGGGCTGACCTTGCTGATCTCGGTCATGTTGCGCGCGCCCAGCGCGTCGGTCATCGCCTTGGAATTGGTTGTGCGCGAATGGACATATGCAAGCCGTTCGGCCGGATCGTCGATATGCGTGCCGAGCGGCGCGATCATGGCCGCGACCTGGTTGCCCATGTCGCCCTTCTCCTCGCCCGAACGGACCGAGATCGGCGCCATCGCGGTGAGGGTCTTCTTGGGCAGGTCCTTCTTCGCCAGCAGGTATTTGCGCATCGAGCCACCGACGATGGCGAGGAAGACATCGTTGACCTTGCAGCCAGGAACCAGCGCCCGGATCGCCTTGATGTCGTCAAGCTTGAAGCTGCGGCCCTCGACCACGCGATGCGGGGAAACCACCTTGTTGAAGCGCGTCTTGGGGGCGACCATTTCGCCGGAGAGGTTGAACTCCTTCGAGATCAGCCCCTTGATCGTCTTGGCGAGCCCGGGCGCCGCCTTGGCCGCGACTTCGAGCTGCTTGAGTGGGTTGGTGACCGCGTTGAAATAGCTCTTGCCCAGCAATTCGACCGGATTGGGGATCCTTTCCGGCTTCCACTTGTCGGGGCCGGGCGGGGGCGGATCGTCGGGCTTGAGCGTATGCGTCGCCTCCATCAGGTCGATCCCGCTCATCCCGTCGATTGCCGCGTGGTGCACCTTGGTGACCATGGCAAAGCTGCCCTTGGCCACACCGGGAATATTGTCGAGCCCTTCGACGACGGTGAATTCCCACGGCGGGCGGTTGAGATCGAGCGGACGGGCAAAGATGCGCGCGGCCTGGATGCAGAGCTGCCGCCAGTCGCCGGGCTTGGGCAGCGAGATATGCCGGATGTGATATTCCAGGTCGAAATCGGGGTCTTCGATCCAGTAGGGATAATCGAGATCGAAGGGGACGCGCACCAGCCGCTGTCGGATCGTCTTGGAGAGCTGCATGCGGCTCTCGAAGAAATTGAGGATGTCCTTGAAGCGGACGAAACTGCCGGGCGCGGTCTCGGGATTGTAGATCAGGATCGAGCCGATGTGCATCGGCGAGTTGCGCGTTTCCATCGCAACGAAGCTGGCGTCCATGCCCTGCAGTTGGCGCATGTGTTCCTTTCCGCACGGCCGTCCCGCTAAGCGAGCGAGGCAGTACTCTCCTGCAAACATCCTCCGATCGCCCCGTTTTCGGGTGCGATTGCGAAGGGCTAGCAGAATTTCGTTGCACTGCACAACTTACCGCGAGCGGCAAGGAGTGACCCTAGGGCAGGGTGCGTGGCGGGCTGGGCCGATGGCGGCTAGAGCGCGTCGCCTGCAGCCACACCGCTCGCCCATGCCCACTGGAAGTTATAGCCGCCCAGCCAGCCGGTTACGTCGACCGCCTCACCGATCGCGTAGAGGCCGGGAATTCGCTTCGATTCCATGGTCTTGGAACTGAGTTCGGCGGTCGAGATGCCGCCCATCGTCACCTCGGCCTTGGCGAAGCCCTCGCTGCCATTGGGGTGGAAGCTCCAGCGCGACAGGCGCTGTTCGGCGGCACGCAGGGCCTTGTCGGGCGCGTTGCCCAGTTCGGTTTCGAGGCCGATCTTTTCGACAAGAATGTCCGCCAAGCGGTCCGGCAGAGCCTCGCGCAGCAGCGATTTGAGCGTCGCGCGCGGATTTTCGCGCTTCTTTTCGAGCAGCCAGCCCTCACCGCCATCGGGCAGGAAATCGATCTCGACCGGGTCGCCGGGGCGCCAGTAGCTGCTGACCTGCAGGATCGCCGGGCCGGACAGCCCGCGATGGGTGAACAGCGCCGCCTCGGCGAAACTGGTCTTGTTCGCGGTCGCGATGACGGGTGCGGAAACGCCCGAGATCTCGCGGAACAGCACTTCCTCGCCGCCCAGCGTCAGCGGGACGAGAGCGGGGCGCGGCTCGACCACCTTAAGGCCGAACTGGCGCGCCAGCTCATAGGCGTATCCGGTCGCGCCCATCTTCGGGATGGAAGGCCCGCCGGTGGCGATCACGAGACTGGTGGCGATAATGGGCTGGCCGCTTGCCATGACTGCAAAGCGGCCCGCATCATGTTCGACGGCGGTCACATCGGCATTGCAGCGCACTTCCACAGCGCCTTGGGCGCATTCGGCCAGCAGCATGTCCGTGATTTGCTGGGCGGAGCCATCGCAGAACAATTGGCCGAGCGTCTTTTCGTGCCAGGCGATGCCGTAGCCTTCGACCAGTTCGAGGAAATCGCGCGGGGTGTAGCGTGCCAGCGCGCTCTTGGCGAAATGCGGATTGGCCGAGATGTAGTTTGCCGGACCGGCGTGGATATTGGTGAAGTTGCAGCGCCCGCCGCCCGAAATCAGGATTTTCTTGCCGGGCTTCTCGCTTTTCTCGAGCACCAGCACACGTTTGCCGCGCTGCCCGGCGCGCGCCGCGCCCATCAGGCCGGCGGCGCCTGCGCCTAGGATTATCGCGTCGTAAGGTTCAGTCACAGGTTAGGGCATTTCCGGCGTTCTCTCGATCCCGCGCCGCGCGGCGAAATACAGCGCAGTTCCCACCAGCAGCAACCCCCCAAATGTGGTCCACGCCTCGCTATCCGCATGCGTGCCGATCCAGATCGATGAAGCCAGCGCCAGCAGCACCATGACCAGATGCAGCGGATTGATCCGGCCTTCGCGGTGTTCAAGCATCGGCAGCGCAGCGGCACTGATCACATAGGTGAGCAGGCGCGTCAGCGTGCTTGCTGCCGCCAAAGCCGCAAAGCCGCCTGTCAGGCTCAGCACGGCTGCAAACAGGCCATAGAACAGTATCGAGTTCGCGGGCGTAAGAAAGCGCGGATTGATCCGTGCGAACCATTCAGGGAGCATTTGCTGCTCTGCCATGCCAAACGCCATCCGGGGGACGACAATCACGCTCGCGAAATTGTTGGCCATGATCGAGAAACCGGCCGCCAGCACGATCATCACCGCGCCAAACTGGCCCAAGGCGATCTCGGCGGCCCCCGCAAGTGCGTTGGTGTTCCCCGTCGGTTCGGTGGCGATCGTCATATAGGCCCAGATGACCGCGACGTAGATCACGGTCACGCCAGCCAGCGTTGCGATCAGAACCCGCGGCAAATCGCGTTTGGGGTTTTTCATCTCGCCTGCCGGAACGGTTACGCCCTCAAACCCGATGAAGGCGTAAAACATCAGCAGGATCACCGTTTCCGTCTCGCTGAATTGCGGCAGTACGATCGCCGGAGCATCGTAGCTGCCGAATATCGCGGCAAGCACGAGAATGCCCAATGGCGCGAGCTTGAGGACTGTCATCAGTCCCAGCGCATTGACCGATTTTCGCATGCCGAGCGCGTTGATGACCGTCAGCCCCACGATCGTCGCAAAGACCGTGATGGCCCCGATCGTCCCTTCTTCGAGCACCGGGAAGAGCGCCGCAAAATAGCTGACCATGACATGGGTGTTGGCGGCAAGCGCGACCAGACCCGATGCATAGCGTCCCCATCCGGCCTGGAAGCCCGCAAAACTGCCGAACGCTGACTTGCCATAGAGCACCGGTCCGCCCGAACTGTCGAACCGCGTCGCCAGCCATGCGAAAACGAACCCAAGCGGCAATATCAGCGCGAAGCCGAACACCATCATCATCGGCGCGAAACTGCCGACGGCGGCGACAAGAACCGCGGGCAGGGCGAAAATCCCCGACCCGATCATACCGTTGATCTGGAGCAATGAAGTTCCAACCACACCGACTGTGCGTGGCGGTGCCAGCTTTTCGTTCATGGATTCCCCCGTTCAGTGACTAGCTGCCCGCAATGGCCACGGGGTGCAAGCAATTGAGTCTTTTGATCTCGCAGCCTATCTGCCGTGAATGGCGCGAACCCCGGCAGGATCCCCCCACGACCCGAGAGGTGCCGAACGTTTCCACGAGGAGCGGGCGACTTACACGGTTGCCTCGGCGCAGCCCGATCTCGAGGCGGGGGTGAAGGCGATCCGCGAGACGGTAAAGACGCTCAAGCCGGTTCCCGGCGTCTACCGCATGCTCGATGCACGCGGCGACGTGCTCTATGTCGGCAAGGCGCGCAGCCTCAAGGCGCGGGTGGCGAACTACACCCAGGTCAAGCAGCTCTCTGGGCGCCTCCAGCGCATGGTCAGCCAGTGCCGCGCGATGGAGATCGTCACCACCAACTCGGAGGCCGAGGCGCTGCTGCTCGAGGCGCAGCTGGTCAAGCGCTTCCGCCCGCCGTTCAACGTCCACCTGCGCGACGACAAGAGCTTCCCCTTCATCCTGCTGCGCGAGGGGCACGACTTCCCGCGCATCATGAAGCATCGCGGCGCGCGCCGCGCGAAGGGGAACTATTACGGCCCCTTCGCCAGCGCGGGCAGCGTCAACACCACGATTAACGCGCTGCAGAAACTGTTCCTGCTAAGATCCTGTACCGACAGCTTTTTCAGCCGCCGTGACCGGCCCTGCCTGCTCTACCAGATCAAGCGCTGCTCGGCCCCCTGTGTCGACCGGATCAGCCGGGAGGACTATGCCGAACTGACCCGCCAGGCGAAGGACTTCCTCTCGGGCAAGTCCTCCGCGGTGCAGCAGGATCTCGAGCGGCAAATGGCGCAAGCTGCCGAGAGCCTCGACTTCGAAACCGCCGCAATCCTGCGCGACCGGCTGCGCGCGGCGACCTTCATCCAGGGCAGCCAGGCGATCAATGCGCAAGGCGTGGGCGATGCCGATGTCTTCGCGCTCGCGGCCAAGGGTGGGCAGGTCGGCATCCAGGCCTTCTTCATCCGCGGCGGGCAGAACTGGGGCCACCGCGCCTTCTTCCCCACCCACACCAAGGGGGTGGAGGAGGACGAGGTGCTGTCCGACGTGCTGCTGCAATTCTACGAGGAAGTGCCGCCGCCGCCGACCGTACTGGTCGACCGCGCGCTGCCCGAAGCCGAACTGATCGAGCAGGCCTTGACGGAGCTGGCCGGTCGCAAGGTCACGCTCTCGGTCCCGCAGCGCGGCGAGCGGCGCAAGCTGATGGAGCAGGCCAGCCGCAACGCGACCGAGGCGCTCGAGCGGCGCATGGCCGAAAGCGGCACCAAGGCGAAGATCCAGCGCGAACTGGCCGAATTCCTCGAGCTCGACGCGCCGCCCGAGCGGATCGAGGTCTATGACAACAGCCATATCCAGGGCGCGAAGGCGGTGGGTGCGATCGTGGTCGCCGGGCCGGAGGGCTTCCTCAAGAACCAGTACCGCAAGTTCGACATCCGCGAAGCGCAGACCAATGATGACTTCGGCATGATGCGCGAGGTGATGCGGCGGCGCTTCCGCAAGCTGGCCGAGACCGAACGCGACGATGACGCTGCGCCTTCCGACAAGGGCACGCATCACGACAACTGGCCCGATCTCGTGCTGATCGACGGCGGCAAGGGGCAAATGTCGTCGGTGCGCGATACGCTGGAGGAAATGGGGATCGAGGACGTCCCGCTGATCGCGATTGCCAAGGGGCCGCATCACGGGCGCGAGGGGCGCGAGGTGTTCCACTTCCCCGACGGGCGCGAGAAGACGCTGCCGACCAACTCGCCGCTGCTGTTTTACCTCCAGAACCTGCGCGACGAGGTGCACCGCTATGCCATCGGCGCGCATCGGGCCAAGCGCAGCCGCGCGATCCAGGCGTCACCGCTCGACGAGATCCCCGGCATCGGCCCGGCGCGAAAGCGCGCGCTGCTGCTGCATTTCGGCACGGCGAGCAAGGTGCGCGCCGCCTCGCTGGAGGATTTGCAACGCGCGCCCGGGGTCAGCGAAACGGTCGCGCGGACGATCTACGATTTCTACCACGCGGGTGGGTGAGGGCTGATAAGTCCGCTATCGACTCAATCGCGTGCCGACGAAGTGCCGTTGGAGATTGGGCTGGTCAAATAGGCCAATAAACCAACTAGGTTTGTCCGTGTTTCAGTTTGCTAGCATAGTGTCTTGGCGCTGGTCGCGTCACCGCTGCCGTAATTATCCAGTTGACCACTGTTTAGGTCGTACACCTGCAGCACTCTCCTGTTTTTGCTCTGGCCTCGCAGGATCATGCTGCTGCCGTCGCAGTACAAGTCAGGATTCGTGCCATTTGTGACCACGGGATTGTTCGCGGCAGCGTCGGCAAAACTCGGACCAACAAGTATTGTGTCTGGTGTCGAAATGGCGGCAATCGCGAGGCTGGAACCGGAATAATGCGTCGCTATCGCCCTGAGTTCCCGAGGTTGCGCGTTCACGAGGGTTGTAACCGACTGGGCAGCGATATCGACCTTGTCGATTCTGTACCATCCATCATTCACGGCGACAGCGTGGATCACGCCGTTCAAGGGGTCATCGGACTGATAGTCACAACTTGTGAGACTCTCCGTATTGTCAAAACTCCAAATCGGTGTCGACGCACCAGAGGCAATATCGATCTCTATGATTGTCCCCACATTATGCGGCGCATAATTGCTCGACTTCCGTCGGACGAGAGCGCTTCACAGCCCCAATCAGGGCGATCAACAAGGAATGTCGACTCTGAATTTGTCACGACACCATCTGAGTTGAACCAGAAGTCGACAGCAACAAGCGGAAGTGGATTGGCAGCTCGATCCGTGATTAATGCCCTGCCGTGGCCATCTGAGATCAATACCGCGTCGTGCAAATACGCCGCATGATTGGCAAAATCGTAAATCTTTTGAGTTGCAGAACCATCAGCGCCAGCGACTACCAGCGAAGGCGGGCCCTTGCGAGAGGAAGCAATAAAGACTGTGGTTGGGGCCTCGACGACAGGTTCTTCGCCCCCTCCAGGTTTACCCTTACCCTCGGGGGGCGCTGCTGAAACCGCGAGTGCTGACGTGAAGAGGGCCGCGGCCGCCGCAGCTTTGGCAATACGCATATGGAGGGCCTCCAAGATCGAAATCCAACCAACTAGGTTCTCTTGGCGACCATCGAGTGGGCAATAGCATCACCACGGAAAATTTGCCAGACTCCTCTCCGATAACATCCGTTTCAACCCGCTGCTTGTGCGGGAATGAAGAAATCTCGAACCTTTGTCAGCCTACCCCCGCCACCGCCCCGTCGCTCCGCCACCAGCCGCTAGGCGACAGCGCTCGCGCGAAGGACGCTCCGGCCAGTACGAGCAGACCCGCCAGAATACCGAGGTTCTTGAAGAAGTTCTGCGTCTCGCGCTCGACCCTGGCTTCTTCCATGGTCCAGAAGTCGTGCAGCGTGAAGTTGACGATCAGGACGTAGAGCACAAAGCCATAGGCGACGAGGCGCACATGGCGCCCCGTGATCAGCAGCAGTCCGCCGACGATGTTCACAATGGCGGCGAACCACATCAATGGCATCGCGAATGCAATGCCATTGGCTTCCATATAGGCGACGGTCTGCGCTGGAGCGGCCACCTTCATCAGCCCGGGCAGCAGGAAATAGAGCCCCAGCAGAATGCGACCGATGGTAATGCCAAGCTGTGCCATGTTTCCCCCCGTAGTGTGGGGCGAAGCCTAGAGCGCGGTCGGCTGGCCGACAAGGCACCCCCCCCTCGCGCCTTTCCTACAAGCCCCCATCCGTGCCTTATCCTGCCGGATGAAGCATCATCTCCCGCGCACCACACAACCCCGCACCCCCGCCAAACATGTTCCGGCCTTTCATGCCGTCCCCGTGCGTATTCGCGCCGATGGCTGGACGCCGCTCAGGCAGGCCGAATTCATCGGGCATCTGGCCGAAACGCGCTCGGTCGGGGCCGCGGCGCGGGCGGTCGGCATGGCGCGGGAAAGCGCCTATCGCCTGCGCGAGCGGCCGGGGGCGGAGGGGTTCTGCGCCGCGTGGGACGTCGCGATGGCGCGGCTCGGGACCAAGGCGGGCGAGCAGCGCTGGCTCGCGGCACAGTGGGCGGCGCGGGTAGCGCTGAGGCCGCATCGGAAAGTCACACTTGCTGAGCTCCACTGGCGCGTCGACACCGGTATCTGGCAGGTTATCCTGCGCGGTGGGCGCTATGCCGGAGTGCGCCGAAAACCTGACAATTCCGCGGTTCTTGCCCTGCTCGGGCGGGTGCGCGAGCCGGCAAAGGAATACGCCGCGTGACGGAAGGTCACATTTTTCGAAAGCGCGTTCCGTGTTCCATCCACACGCGCCTCATGAGGGGGCGGGGGCGCTACCCTCGCTTCGGCTTGCCCTTGAACTTCCCCTTCACCTGGGGCTTGCCGGCGAACTTCTTGCCGGGCTTGGGGCCATCCTTGTTGTCGCGCTTGAACGGCGCGCGCGGCTTGCCGCCGCCCGGTCCCTTGCGGAACGGCTTGGCGTGGACCTTCTCGCCGCCGTGCTTGCGGTTTTCGCGCGCTTCCATGCGCGGACCTTCGGCCGATTCCTCGATTCTGATCGCGTCCTGCTCGTCGTCGCTCGAAGCAGTCCGCTGGAGCGCGTCGGCGAACTTGGGCGCGATGGCGCGCGGGATCTGGACCCAGCTTTCGTGCTGGCCGATGCGGATCGCGCCGATCTCGTTGCGGGTGATGTGCCCGCGGCGGCAGAGCAGCGGGAGCAGCCAGCGCGGTTCCGCGTTCTGGCGGCGGCCGACGCCGATCTTGAACCACACCACGTCCTCGAAACCGGGGCGGTGGCGGTCGGCCTTGGCGCGCTCGCGCGCTTCGGGGGTGTTGGCGAGCAGTTCCTCCGGGCTCGGCAGCTTGGCGCGATGAGCCTGGACCAGCGCGGCAGCGATGTCTTCGGGGGCGAGCCGCTCCATCAGTTCGGCGGCGATCGCGCGATCATCGTCCTCATACTCCGCCGGAGCGGTCAGCTTGTCCATCAGCCGCGCATGGTCCTTCTTGCGGATCGCCTCGGGCGAGGGGGCATCCATCCATTGCGCATCGATACCGGCGCCGCGCAGCATGCTTTCGACGCGCTTGCGGCGGTTGTACGGCACCACGATCGCGGCGGTGCCTTTCTTGCCCGCGCGCCCGGTGCGGCCTGAGCGGTGCTGGAGCGTTTCGGCATCGCGCGGAATCTCGACATGGATCACGAGGCTGAGCGTGGGCAGATCGATCCCGCGCGCGGCGACATCGGTGGCGACGCAAACGCGGGCGCGGCGGTCGCGCATCGCCTGCAGCGCCTGGTTGCGCTCCGACTGTGAGTGCTCGCCCGACAGCGCGACCACGCCGAAACCGCGGTTTTGCAGCGTCGCATGAAGCCGCCGGACGCTCTCGCGCGTGGCGCAGAAGCAGATTGCGGTTTCGGCCTCGTGGAAGCGGAGCAGGTTGACCACTGCATTCTCGATTTCCGAGGGCGCAACGGTGATCGCCTGGTAGGAGATGTCGCCGTGTCCGCGGTCTTCGCCGACAAGGCTGAGACGCAGCGCGTTGCTCTGGTAGCGCTCGGCCAGCCGCACGATCGCGCGCGGCATGGTGGCGGAAAACAGCAGCGTGCGGCGCTGCTCCGGCGCGGCGTCGAGGATTTCCTCGAGATCGTCGCGGAAGCCCATGTCGAGCATCTCGTCGGCCTCGTCGAGCACCACGCCGACCAGGCCCGACAGGTCGAGCGCGCCGCGCTCGAGATGGTCGCGCAGGCGCCCGGGGGTCCCGACCACGATGGCCGGGCCGGCGCGCAGGGCGCGGCGTTCTTTGCTCGGGTCCATCCCGCCAACGCAGGTGGCGATCCCGATGCCCGCCTTGGCATAGAGCCAGCCGAGCTCGCGGCTGACCTGTAGCGCCAGTTCACGGGTCGGGGCGATCACGAGGACCAGCGGCTTTTCGGTCAGCGGCGTACCGCGAATCTCGCCGAGCAGCTCGTCGGCCAGCGCCAGGCCGAAGGCGACGGTCTTGCCGCTGCCGGTCTGTGCCGAGACGACGAGGTCGCGGCCCTTGGCGTCGGGCGCGATGACGGCGGCCTGGACCGGGGTGGGGGCTTCATAGCCGCGTTCGGCCAGGGCATCGCCGAGGATCGGCGGGAGGGTTTCGAAGGACATGCAAACTCGCGTTGGATAGCGGCGCCGGGAGCGGCGCGGAAGGAGAGGAATTAGAGGTATGCGCCCTTGCGGCGCGGATCGGGGGCGGGCGATCTGTAGCATCGCGAGCGCCTTTGCGGGCGCCCATAGCGGGAATTGTCGCGCTTGGCTTGCTTTATTTTGCAGGTGCGAAGGAAGCGGGCGCAGGCGCGATGCGCGATGGAGCGGATGGGCGTCGGAAATCGCGGAGCCCGGTGCGCCGTGCGTGCGTACCGGAAATGAAGAAGGGGGCGCCGGACCTGCCGACGCCCCCCTTGCTTCGCTATTACGCGCTCAGTCGTCGCCGTTTTCGAGCGTGACGCAGTGCCAGCCGAGAAAGCGCCAGGCGCCTCCGCGTTTCACCAGCACATCGGCGCAGCGGTCGGTGTTGTTCTCGCGCTCGCCCTTGAAGTTCTCTTCGGTGATGCCGGCATAGTAATAGGCGATTGCCGTGTCGCCGCTGACAGTGATCGCGAGCGGATCGAGCCGGTGGTGGAGCACCTTGCCTTCCGCCCCGAATTTCGCCGCACCGCGCGACATCTCGGCCTGCGAAGTCGGAACCGGATAGTTTCCGTTCATGCCGTAGCCGTCCTTGTCGAGCACGTCCGCCCAGGTTCCGGGATCGGCATGGGTCGCCCATGCGTCGGTGATCCAGGCCCAGACTTCGGCCTGTTCCTTGGACCAGCTTTGCGCACTGGCAGGTGTCGCGATGAGCGCAGCAGCGGCCACCACGGCGAGTTTGGATACGAGTTTCATAAGAGTCCCCTTGTTCGACAAGGGAGAGCAGCCCCGGGCGCCGAATCCGCTCCCCCGGTGATCTGGCTCAAGTCGTCGCGCGCGCTGTTGTCCCATGATGCGCTGCGATCCCGGTCGCGAGTCGTTGCCCGGCGCCGCAGGACGCTTAGCAAAACCGATCGATTAAGTCGCTCCGCAGCAAAAGAAAATTGCTCCGGATCATTCTCCCCACTGCGACAAGGGGCGAGGGCTCGTCGCGAAAGAAGGTCGCGGTTGCTCTCTCGTCCGGCGCGGAAGCTTCAAAATTGATGGAGATCAATGACTCCATGAAGGGTCGAGCTAGCCTCTGGAAGCCTGATCGAGGCGATTCGACACTAGGGAGAGCGCCATGAAATCCATCCTTCTGCACATCGGTGATGACAACGGGCTGGAGGCTCGCGTCCAGGCGGCGCTGGACCTCGCACGCGCCTTCGACGGCCATGTCTTGTGCCAGCAGTCGGTCAGCTACGAGACCTTCGCACCCGGCGATATGTATGGGACGGCTCTCACGGCCGTTATTCCGGTCATGAAGGAGGCTGCCGAGGAACTCCGCGCCAAGCTCGAGGCCGATCTCGCCAATGAGGATGTCTCATGGGAATGGGATGTGCGCTATGGCAATGCCGCGCACCTGCTGCTCGAAGCCTCGGCCATCAGCGACGTAATCGTGGTTGGCGCGCATGGAGCGAACGAGAGCCAGGAGCGCGCCTCGCGCCTGGTCGGCGAACTGACGACGCATGCGCGTACTCCGGTGCTGGTGGTTCCGCAGAAAGCCAGGCGGCTCGACGTGGCCGGGCCGGCGATGGTCGCGTGGAACGGCTCGACCGAAGCCTGCATCGCGTTACGCGCCGCGGTGCCGCTGCTCAAGCGGGCCAACTCGGTCTATCTGGTCACCGTCAGCGAGGAGCGCGAGCGGGAGAGATACGATGTCCCCCCGGTCAGCGGAGCTGAGTACCTCAGCCGGCATGGCATTGAGGCCGAGATGATCGATATCCCGCGTGGCGCCGAAACCATTGCCGAGACGCTGTTCGAGGCAGCCGAGACGCGCAAATGCGCCTACATGGTGATGGGTGCCTACGGGCATTCGCGCTTGGCTGAGATGCTGCTGGGAGGCGTGACACGGCGGGTCCTGACCGACCCCAAGCTCCCCATCCTCCTGGCGCACTAACGGCAGCCACAGGTGGGGTGGTGAGCGGCTAGCGCGGTTTGACCCGTTTGCGCATCATCCCTTCCTGCGCGACGCTGGCGACCAGTTCGCCGCTGCGATTGAAGATGTGGCCGCGATTGTAGCCGCGTCCGCCGCCCGACCACGGTGACTCGGTAGCGTAGAGCAGCCATTCATCGGCGCGAGCCTCGCGGTGAAACCAGATCGCGTGGTCGAGGCTTGCGCCGACCAGTTCGCCGCGCATCCAGCTTAGCCCGTGCGGCAGGGCACTGGTGCCGAGCAGCGTGTAGTCGCTGGCGTAGGAGATGACGGCACGGTGGAGCGCCGGATCGTCGGGCAGCGGAGCCACGGTCTTGAACCAGCTATGCGCGCGGGGTTCGCGCGGTTCTGCATTCATCCAGTGCAGCTTGTCGCTGGTGCGCATGTCGATCGGGCGCGGTCGTAGCATCAGGTCGCGGGCCGTGCCGCTGATCCCGGCTTTCGCGACATATTCGCGGCGCAGTTCCATGTCCGGGGGAAGATCCTCGGGCGGCGGAACGTCGGGCATGTCTGCCTCGCCATGCTCAAGTCCGCTTTCGGGGAGCTGAAAGCTCGCGGTGAGGTTGAGGATTGGTCTGCTCGTGCCGTCCTCATCCTCCTGGCTGGCAACCACGCGCCGGTTGGCGAAGCTGCGCCCGTCGAAATCCGCCTCGACCCGGTAATGGATCGGTGGGCCTTCCTTGCCCCCACGCAGGAAATAGGCATGGAGCGAGTGAGCCTGCTTGCCATCCTCGACCGTGGCCTGCGCCGCTTGTAGCGCCTGGGCGATCACCTGGCCGCCGAAAACCCGGCCCACTCCGCCCCTTTGCGGCATGCCGGAAAAGGAGTGTTCGTCCTGCTTACGCACTGTCAGCAGCCTGACGAGGGCATCGACGAGACTTTGCGGATCGGTTGGCATGTCGCTCATGCCCAGCGCTTTGCTGACAGTTTACGCGAACGTCAATCAAGACGTGCGATGCTGCCGTTCAGCCTACGAGGCCGAGCTTGCGCAGCGCGCGATAACCATAGGCCTTGGCGCGGTTCGTATGCGGCCAGCGACCCGGCGCGGTGGGTGAGAATCCCGCGCGGCGGAGCAAGCGGTTGAAACCGCGCGCGTCGGCTTCGGCGAAGCTCCAGTCGCTCCGCCACGTGATCGACAGCGAGATCGAACTCTCCGGACCAACCCGGACGAAGTGCGGCGCCATCACCGGCACGAACAGGGCATCGCCGGGTGCGAGCGGGAATTCCATTCCGCCCGCGGCAAGTCCGTCGTTCCAGGTGAGTTCGCGCGCGCCGCCTGAGTGATAGGTCTCGTGAACCTCGTCGGGCGCATAGGCGGGATCGCCCGCCGGGAATTGCGTCATCACCTTGGAGCCCTTGAGCTGTAGCAGGATATTGTGCTCAGGGTCGAAGTGATAGGGTGTGACCGCGTTGGGGCTGGATATGAAGATGAAGCCCTGCGGCCGCAGCATGGCCCCGGTTCTCGCTTCGATCTCAGGCTTGATCTCGGCCAGCAGGCCGAGCAGCAGAGTACGGTATTCGGCAACCTGCTCAATATTCTTGAGCACCGCCCAACTGTTGGCGCGCGCGATCTCGCGAATGGTCTCACCGATCGAAAGACCCGTCGCCCCCGGCTTGCCGTCCACCCCGATGGGCAGGTCACCGCGGTTATATTCGATGGCGCTGGCGGGAAGCTGCTCTGCCAGTTCGGCAAGCGCGTCGAGCGTGAGCAGCGCGTGCTTGCCCAGGTTGTGGCGCAGGATGTGCGGCGTCTCGGGGTAGTTGGCGGCGAACACCGCGCGCGATGACTGGTCGAACACGGGCGTATAGGGGGTGCCGGTCTGATCGATTCTCGTGGGGGCGTTCATCGGATGGCCTTGTCTCTGGTCTCGATGCGGAGAAGTTGGCGGAAGATTGAGCGGCGCACGCTGCCGCCAATCGCAACATTGAGGCTGATCATGCGCCGCTTGTCGCGCCAGATGCGCTCGATCATCGGATGGCCCTCGGCGGCGCAGCTGTCGCACCAATCGATGTCGGTCCGATCGAGCAGTGCGAGGTTTTCCTTTTGCAACAGCACCCCTGGGGAATAACGCGAGTAACGCTCGTCGAAGGCGGTCTTGAAACTGAAGGCCCCGGGGGCTGCAATGAAGTTGGCGAGCATAGCGATCGGCTTGCCGTCGAGACGGAGGGTCAGCCGCTCGAGCCTTCCGGCATCGGCAGCGCCTGCAATGGCATCGCGGAACAGCGCGCATGTCGCATCACCATCGGCCAGGGCGGACCCTTCGCCCCCCTTCCATCCGGCCTGTTCGAGCACGAGGAATTCCGCAGTCCATTCGGTGATGTCCCGCGCATCGATCTGCCGCGCGAATTCGAGTTCGCCTTCCTCGCCAAGTCGCTTGGCCTGGCGCCGCAGTTCCTTGCGCTTTTTGTTGGGCATGGCCGCGGCGAAGTAGTTCTCCGCCGATAGATCTGACGAGAGCAGCGCACGTTCTTCGACACGGACTGTTCCGCCGGCGCGTCCTTCCTCCGTCAATATCGCGCGCAGCGCCTCGACCACCACGCTTTCCGACGGGAGCTGCGGCAAGTGCAGGAACATGGCGCCGCAGGGATCGCGATCGAAAGCCGCCAGCAGGGCCTGCCAGAACTGCCGCTCCCATCCCTTGGCGATCAGCGGAGCGCCGCAGAAACTGTTGGCGTGGAGCCAGGCTGCAGCATGCGGGAGCGGATAGCGGTAGTAGTCGGCGGCCAGGGCAAGCGGTAGCAGCCCGACCAGTCGCCCCCTTGCGTAGAAGGCTGCGACCGAAACCTCTTCATGCGGGTCGAGCGCCGCAAGCGAGGGCAAGAGGTACCATGGCTCGAAGAAGGGGTTCGGCTCGCTCGCATCTTCCACGAGCGAATCCCATTGGGCGACAAAACCGGCGCGCGACAGTTCCGCACGCGGCAGGAAGTGCATCCCCGCGGCACGGATCACGATTTCCTGCGCCGGACTCGTCTCATAGAGCTCCTGCGCGGGCGTTGTTTCGTAGATGTCGAGCGGCGCTGTCGCCATGCTTGTCGTTAACCCTCGTCACAATGTGCAGGATCGCACAATGCTGCGGGTTAGCAGCGGCAGGCTAAGGAATGTTCAACACGGCCGAAGCCCGGCGTTAACCATGAATGAGAAAACCCCGCCCGGATCGCTCCGGACGGGGTTCTCCAATCCCGTTGCCGAGTATTCTGCGATCACATCGCGGCGTGGCCGCCCGCAAGCGCGGCAAGCAGCAGCAGCGCAACGATGTTGGTGATCTTGATCATCGGGTTCACGGCCGGGCCCGCGGTGTCCTTGTAGGGATCGCCCACGGTGTCGCCGGTCACGGCAGCCTTGTGGGCTTCCGAGCCCTTGCCGCCGTGGTTGCCGTCCTCGATGTACTTCTTCGCGTTATCCCATGCGCCGCCACCTGCGGTCATCGAGATAGCAACGAAGAGACCACCGACGATCACGCCGAGGAGCAAGGCGCCCAAAGCCGCGAAGCCATTGTCCTGACCCGCGATCGCGCTGATCACGAAGTAGACCACGATCGGTGCCAGCACCGGCAGCAGCGAGGGAACGATCATTTCCTTGATCGCTGCCTTGGTCACCAGGTCGACCGTCTTGGCGTAGTTGGGACGGCTGGTCCCGGCCATGATGCCCGGATCAGCAGCGAACTGCTCGCGCACGTCCTTCACCACGTCACCCGCGGCACGGCCCACGGCGGTCATGCCCATCGCACCGAACAGGTACGGGAGCAGGGCGCCGAGCAGCAGGCCAACGATGACATAGGGGTTCTCGAGACTGAACGAGACTTCGCCATTGGCAAGATCGCCGTCGGTCAGCCCCGGGAAGAACACCCGCAGGTCGGTTGTGAAGGCGGCGAACAGTACCAGCGCGCCGAGGCCCGCCGAACCGATGGCATAGCCCTTGGTCACGGCCTTGGTGGTGTTGCCGACTGCATCGAGCAGGTCGGTCTTCTCACGCACGCTGTCGTCGAGACCGGCCATTTCGGCGATGCCGCCGGCATTGTCGGTCACCGGACCATAGGCGTCGAGAGCGACGACCATGCCCGCCAGAGCCAGCATGGCAGTGGCGCCATAGGCGATGCCCATCAGGCCAGCGAGCTGGTAGGCGATGATGATACCGCCGACGATCACGATGGTGGGCAGCGCGGTCGATTCAAGCGACACGGCCAGGCCCTGGATCACGTTGGTGCCGTGGCCCGTTTCCGAAGCCTTGGCGATCGAGCGGACCGGACGGTATCCCGTGCCGGTGTAGTACTCTGTAATCCAGATGATCAGGCCGGTGATGGCAAGACCCAGCATCGCGCACCAGAACAGGTCCATGCCGGTGAACTCGACCATGCCGGTTCCGGCGTTGAGGACGGTATTCATGTCCGTGCCGACCGAACCGAGCGCGTAGCTGGCAACGTACCAGATCAGCGGGATCGCGAGGACAGCCGAGACCAGGAAACCCTTGTACATCGCGCCCATGACATTGGTGCCACCTCCCAGCCGGACGAAGTAGGTGCCGATGATGGAGGTCACGATACACGCACCACCGATCAGCAGCGGCAGCGCCATCAGCGGAAGGAGAAGGTCTCCGGCCGAGGTCAGCAGCAGCGCGGTCAGCACCATGGTGGCGCCGACGGTGACGACATAGGTCTCGAACAGGTCGGCAGCCATGCCGGCGCAGTCGCCGACGTTGTCGCCCACATTGTCCGCGATCACGGCCGGGTTGCGCGGATCGTCTTCGGGGATGCCAGCCTCAACCTTGCCGACGAGGTCGGCACCGACGTCGGCGGCCTTGGTGAAGATCCCGCCGCCCAGACGCGCGAAGATCGAGATCAGCGAGGCACCGAAAGCGAGCGCGACGAGCGCGTCGATAACCGTGCGGCTGTTCGGCTCGAGCGTCATCGGTCCGATCAGGACATAGAAGAAGACGGCGATCGCCAGCAGGGCAAGACCGGCGACGAGCAGGCCGGTGATGGCGCCGGCGCGGAACGCCAGCGTCAGGCCCTGCTGCAGGCCTTCCTGCGCGGCGGCAGCAGTACGGACGTTCGAGCGGACCGAGATATTCATCCCGATATAGCCAGCGACGCCCGACAGGATCGCACCGATGAGGAAGCCCGTGGCCGAGATTGGCCCGAGGAAATACCCGACCAGCACGGCGACGACGACGCCGACCATGCCGATGGTGGTATATTGACGGTTGAGATAGGCCTTCGCACCCTCCTGGATGGCTCCGGCAATCTCCTGCATCTTCTCGTTCCCGGCGCTGGCGCCGAGAACCTGGCGGCTGGTGACGAAGCCGTAGACGATGGCCAACAGTCCCAACCCAATTGAAATGAGTATAAGGTCCACGAAAAATCCCCTCTCAAATGCGTGGAAACACGCTCCGCGATCGCGGAGTTGTGTGCGGGTGGCTATAAGCGATGGAGAGGGGCTGACAAGGGGCGAAACAGCCAGATTTGGGCCCATCCACCGGATTTGCCGTTCAGTTTAGTGCTCGTAGCCCAGCTTGCCGCCCTGATCGGGGGGGCTCCCATCGAGCAGCAGGGGGGCGTCGCCCCGGCCTCGCGCGGTCCCGATCCGCACCGCCGGGACGGGTAGATCCGCGCCGGGAGGTGCCGTGAAGAGGAGCTGGTAATCATCGCCCCAGCGGATGCACTCATCGCGCCGCGTTGCGTCGGCAACCGGAATCCGATCACGTAGCAGGTCGAGGGTCAGAGAGCTGGCGGCAGCAAGCCGGGAAGCATCGAGCAACAAGCCGTCCGAGACGTCCATCATCGCGGTGGCGACAGGTGCCAGGGCGATCCCTTCGTCGAGCAAAGGGCGCGGGCGGCGATAGGCGGTGCTGTCCTCACCGGTGCCATCTCGCAGGGCCTCGAAACCCATCATCGCAGATCCAAGTACGCCCGTAACAAACACGGCATCGCCTGCTTGCGCGCCAGCCCGCGAGGGCACGGGCGTGTGTGTGGCTCGGCCGATCGCGGTCAGGCCGATGGTGCGCGAACCCTGTGATCGGATCGTGTCGCCACCGAGGAGGGCGACACCATATGTTTCGAGCACATCGCGCAGTCCGGCGAGGAAGCGATCGTCCTCGTCGCCGAGGCTATGTCCAAGCAACACGCCGACGGGCTCCGCGCCCTTGGCTGCGAGGTCCGACAGGTTCACCGCGACCAGCTTCCACGCCACGTCCGCCATGTCCTGTCCGGGCCGCCAATGCGTGCCCTCGGCTATCATGTCATGCGTGATGACCAGCGTTTCGCTGCCGAATTCGAGGATCGCGCAGTCGTCTTCGAGGTTGCGCGCCCCGGAATGGAGCGGCAGGTCGCGCAATCGCGCGATAAAATCGAGCTCGCCGCTCAGTTGCGCGCATCCTTGGCCACGGCATCGAGGATGCCGTTGACGAATTTCGCCTCGCGGTCGTCGAAGAAGGCCTTGGCGACATCGACATACTCATTGATTGCCGCCGCCGACGGGACATCGGCCCGGGCGAGCAGTTCGTAGGTCCCGCAGCGCAGGATCTGGAGCATGGTCTTGTCAAGCCGGACCAGCGTCCAACCTTCCGCCAGCTTGCCGCCCAGCAGGGCGTCGATCTCGTCGCGGCGAGCATCGACCCCGGCCACGACATCGTCGAAGAAATCGACTTCTGCCTCGGCGTACTGCTCGTCATCGATCTCCATGCCGAGGCGATGCTGGTGGAATTCGTTGAGCAAGCGGGCGAGGGCGGTGCCCTCCATCTGCTGCTGGTAGAGTGCCTGTACGGCGGCGAGGCGCGCAGCGGAACGGGCCTGGGAACGGGGGGCGGATGTCATTTCAATCTCAATTCTACGGATTTGGCATGCGCGGGCAGCCCTTCGGCATGCGCCAGTGCCACAGCGGCTGGCCCTATAGCGCCTAGCGCCGCCTCGTCCAGCGAGATGAAACTGGTGCGCTTCATGAAATCGAGCACCGAGAGCCCGCTGGCGAAGCGCGCACGGCGCCCTGTCGGCAGGACATGGTTGGGCCCCGCGACATAGTCGCCCACCGCCTCTGGCGTCATCCGGCCGAGGAAGACACTGCCCGCATGGCGGATCGCCTTCAGCAGTGGCTCGGGATCTGCCACCGCCAGTTCCACATGTTCGGCGGCCAGCTCGTTGGCGAGAGCGGGAGCTTCATCGAGACTGCCGACGACGATGATGGCGCCGTGTTCATCCCAGCTCGCCTTGGCGGTCTTTGAGGTGGCAAGTGTCGCCAACTGCAGGTCGATGCAATCCTCCACCAGCGCGCCAAACGTCGCATCGTCGGTGATCAGGATCGATTGCGAAGTCGGGTCGTGCTCTGCCTGGCTGAGCAGGTCGGCGGCGATCCACTCGGGATTGTTGTCCTTATCGGCAATAACCAGGATCTCGCTCGGCCCGGCAACCATGTCGATGCCGACGACGCCGTAAAGCTGGCGCTTGGCCTCGGCGACCCAGGCATTGCCGGGGCCGGTGATGACGTCGACCTTTTCGATCCGGTCGGTGCCATAGGCGAGGGCGGCCACCGCTTGGGCGCCCCCGACCCGCCAGATCTCGTCGATCCCAGCGATGTGCGCCGCGGCGAGCACGAGCGGATTGCTTTCGCCCTTGGGCGTCGGAGTGGTGACCACCAGACGTTCGACACCGGCGACCTTGGCGGGGATCGCATTCATCAGCAGCGAGGAAGGATACGCGGCCCGACCGCCCGGAACATAGAGGCCCGCCGCGTCGACAGGACGCCAGATCGCGCCCTGGCGAACGCCGGCAGCATCGGTGAAATCCCGATCGGGCGGCAATTGGGCCTCGTGGTAGGCGCGAATACGATCGGCGGCGAGTTCGAGTGCGCCGCGCAGTTCGCTATCGAGACCGTCGTAGGCATCCTTGCATCGTTCGGGCGTGATCACCCAATCATCATCGATCGTCAGCGCATGCCCATCGTAGCGCATCGAATATTCTTCGAGCGCCGCGTCGCCTCGGGCGCGAACTTCGCGCAAAATATCAGTGACTTGCAGCGCTACGTCCGCATCGCTTTCGCGCCGCGCATTGACGAGCTTGCGGAACTGGGCCGTGAAATTCTGATCGCTGGTCGAAAGCTGCTGCATCAGGCCGCCTCGCGTGACTCGGCTACGGCGCGAAAGGCCGAAACCAGTTCGCCGACGCGCGGATCGGTCTTGAGCGCGGCACGGTTGACGATCAGGCGCGCGGAAATCTCGAGGATGGTTTCGGTCTCTACGAGTCCATTCTCCTTCAGTGTGCGCCCGCTCTCGACAAGATCGACGATCCGCCGCGCCAGCCCCAGCGAAGGTGCCAGTTCCATCGCGCCATTGAGCTTGACGCATTCGGCCTGGATGCCCTGCCGCTCGAAGTGGCGGCGGGTGAGATTGGGGTATTTGGTCGCGACGCGCAGGTGGCTCGCATTGCCTTCTGTCCCTGCATCGCCTTTCATCATGGCGACCGAGAGGCGGCACCGCCCAAACTCGAGATCGATCGGCGCGTAAAGATCGGCATAATCGAATTCCTCGATCACGTCAGACCCGACGATGCCGATCTGCGCTGCGCCATGCGCGACGAAAGTGGCCACATCGAAGGCGCGGACGCGGATCAGCCGCATGTCTTCGCGGGTAGTGTCAAAGCTGAGCGAACGGTTGCTCTTGTCGTGGAACGCCGCTTCGGGCACGACGCCGGCACACGCCATCACCGGCAGCGCTTCATCGAGGATGCGCCCCTTGGGAATGGCGAATGTCAGCGGGCTGGCGACGTTGTTTTCCATTGCGCCGCGGCACTTAGGCAACGGGCGGCGAAAGGGCAATGCATATGGACGATACGGGCGGCAAGTCAGACTATCATCTGATCGACATGGCAACCAAGGGCGAGGGCGCGATCCACACCGCTTTCACCAACCAGGTGGCCTATTGCGATGCCAATGGCGCCCCGATCACGGCTCGTATCTGCTCGGCCATCCTCGCTGTGGTCGAAGGCGAGCGCAGCAATGCGCTGATCGAACGGATTCGAAGCTGGCAGGGCGCGCCGCTCGCCGACGCGCTGCCGCTGCGCGTGGCTGGTGGTATTCACGCGCTTCATCTCTCGGGGGATGCCCCGGAACTATCGCCGATCTATCGCGGCGTGCCGGTCGACGACGCGCGGATCGTCGAAGAGGTCATTTTCGGACACGAGGCGCAATTGCTATCGTGGCTCGATGGCCCGCCGCAGACCAATGAGGCCGGACGGTCGAGCAACTTCGCCGCGGCCATGCTGTGGCTGGCGGACCAGGGCCTGCCGCCGCGCTTCGAATGCCTCGAGATCGGGTCGAGTGCGGGGATCAACCTGATGATGGACCGCTATCACTACGATCTCGGCGGGGTCATGGTCGGGCCCGAGCCGGGGGCAATGCATTTCGCTCCGGACTGGCGGGGCGCTCCGCCGCCCAGACGTGACATCAAGATCCAGTCGACGCGCGGCTGCGATGTGGCTCCCGTTGACCTGACCGACCCTGCACAGGCGCTGCGGCTCAAGGCATATATCTGGCCCGAGCACACGATCCGTTTCGAGCGGATGGAGGCGGCCATTGTCGCTGCCAGCGAGCGCAAGCCTGACCTCGTGCGCGCCAACGCGGCGGATTTCGTCGAGGCGGAACTCGCCAAACCGCAGGAGAGCGGGACGACGCGGGTGCTGATGCACTCTATCGTCTGGCAATATGTGCCGGAGGACCAGCAGGAGCGCGTGACGGCAGCGATGGAAGCTGCTGGCGCACGCGCGACTGCCGAGCGGCCGCTTGCCTGGGTCGCGCTGGAGGCAAATCGCACCGTTCATCGCCACGAATTGCGGGTCAGGTACTGGCCGGGTGGCGAGGAGGGCACGTTGCTGGCACGCTCGCACGCGCATGGTGCCGATATCGATTGGCTGGCGGGCTAGGCCGTCTTGTCGAGGAAATCTTCGAGCGCTGAATTGAATGCCCCGGGCGCTTCCCACTGAACGAAATGCCCGCATTCGGGCACTGTGAACAGGTCAAGCTGTTCGATAACATCCTCCAGACCGTCGAGGTTCTCGGGCGGCAGGGCTTCGTCTGCCATTGCCCAGATCACCAGCGTCGGGATGGCGAGCCTAGGCAAAGGCACCTGTGTGTAGTCCGCCGGAATTTCGTAGGGCGCGTCGAGCGGAAGCACCTCCATCGGGCTGGCGCGATAGTAGTTGAGCATGCCGAAGGCGGCATCAGGATCGGACCAATCCTGCAACATCGCCGCAGCTTCGTCCTCGTCGATCTTCGTCATCACCTTACCCTCGAAGACCTTCATCAGCAGCGGGGCGAGGCCGTGCTCGCCGATCATCGGATCGTTGGCGGGATCGCGGAAGTCGCGGAAATACTGGCTCGCTTCGCGCTGCTGGCGGTTGGTGAAGAGCAATTTCGGAAACAGCACCGGGTGCGGCGCGTTGGCGATGACCGCACGCGGTACGCGCCCGTTCATCATGCCCATATAGGCCACGCCCCAGGCGATCGCGCCGCCCCAATCGTGGCCGACGATGGTGAATTTCTCGACGCCCAGTGCATCGGCGAGCAGAAAGACGTCGCCGATCAGCTTGTCGGGCGTGTAGGCTTCGACCTCCTGCGGTTTCGACGACCCGCGATACCCGCGCTGGTCGGGTGCAATGCAGCGGAACCGGTCGGAGAAATGCGCGATCTGGTTGCGCCAGGTGCGATGGCTTTCGGGAAAACCGTGAAGGAAAATGAGGACCGGTGCGTCGGGTGGCCCCTCATCGACGACATCGAGTTCAATGCCGTTCGCAAGCTTGACCCGTTGCTGCGTAAGCACGCTCACCCCTCGGCCTCCATCTTCTCGATATAGCCTGCCGCGACCATGGCGGCGACCTGGTCGAACAACTGGTCGGGCGTGCGCCGCATCTCGCCCATCGCCTGTTCCATCCCCTCGGCGACGATGATTTCGCGCTCGCCCGCAGCGATGGCATCGACCATCGTCTTGGCCGCGGCTTCGGGCGGGATGCCTTCATCGATTACCTTGTCGCTGCGCCCGCGCTTGTTGCCATCGGCTGTCAGCGCGTTTCGGCTGATATTGGTGGCGATCGAGCCGGGATAGATCACGTGGACCGACACACCCTTGTTGGAAAGCTCCGCACGCAAGGCATCGGCGTATCCGGCGAGCCCGAACTTGGCGGCGCAATAGGCCGTGCGCATCGGTACGCCGACCTTGCCCGCGATCGAGGAGATGAAGGCGAACGATCCTGAACCCCGTTCGACCATCGACCCGATCAGCCCCTGTGCAAAGGCGATCTGCGCGGTCAGGTCGATATCGATGATATCGCGATAGACCTGCATGTCGGTCTTGAGCGCCTGGCTGCGCTGCGACACGCCAGCATTGGCGACCGCCACGTCTACGCCCCCCTTCCATTGCAGCGCCTGGGAAGTCGCCTCTGCCAAGGCTGCATCGTCGCGCACATCGAACGGCAGGACCAGCGCCTCGGCGCAATCGGCGGCTACTTCGGAGAGGCGCGCTTCGTCGCGTCCCGACAGGATGACCGCCGCCCCGCGGCTCGCCCATTCGCGTGCCAGTGCAGCCCCGATGCCCGAAGAGGCGCCCGTAATCCAAACCGTCTTGCCTTGCACCAAACCATCTCCCTTGCCGGCGACACTTGCGGCTCAGACGCTACACACCACATGGGTGGGTGACGAGAGAGGAAATCCATGACCCGCAGTTTCAGTCCGGAAAACCCCGCCCATATCGGCATTCTCAAGCACAGCGGGGAGGGCGCATTGTTGTGCTATCGCACCGCGCTGCTCGCTGGGATCGAGCGGCTGGGAGCGCACAGCTATCCGACGCTGACCATGTCTGGGCGGGCGCTCGCCCACTCGACCGAGATGTGGGATGCGATGGACCTCGCTGGCTTGCGCGCGCTGTTTCACGAGGATTGCGAAGTGCTCGCCCGCGCTGGCGCCGACTTCGCCATCCTGCCGGACAACACCGCCCATATCGCGCTCGAATTCGCGGCCGACCCGCTGCCGCTACCGTTCCTGCATATCGGCGAAGTGGTAGCCGAGCACGCGAGCCAGCTCGGCTTCAAGAAGGTCGGTATCCTCGGCACCAATTGGACGATGGAAGGGCCGGTCTATCCGGGCGCGCTCGGTCGGCGCGGGATCGACTATGCCATTCCGGAACTGGAGATGCGCCAGCGTCTGCACAATCACATCATGGACGAGTTCTGTCAGGGTATCTTCACCGATGAGGCAGTGCGGGCGTACGAGCAGGCCGCGTCCGATCTCGCTGCAGCGGGCTGCGACGCGGTCGCTGCGGTTTGCACCGAAATTCCTATCATCCTGACCGACGAGAACTCGCCGGTGCCGGTGATCGACTCAACCCGGTTGCTGGCGCGGGAGGCGGTGGCCGTCGCGGTTGGCGATCGGGCGATGCCGCAATGGCGCGGCGGCCCGGTCGTTTAGGGGTAACTGACCGTCTTGGGCTGACCTTCGGGCAGCGGAATGCGCTCATCCTCATCGCCCGGCACCTTGGGAAAGCGACCGGCTTCCCAATCCTCGCGGGCCTGGCGAATCCGGTCGCGATCCGAGCTAACGAAGTTCCACCAGACGTGCCGTTTGGTGGCGAATGCCTCTCCGCCCAGCAGCATGACGCGGCCGCCCCGTTCTGAGGACAGCGTCATGTTGCGGCCCGGCGCCAGCACGGTCAGTTCGTACAGCCCCAGCGGCTGGCCATCGACGCTTGCCTCGCCGCCGACCAGCATCAGCGCGCGCTCGTCGGCGCTGATCTCGATCGGCAAGGCGCCCGATGCAGCGAGCAGGATCTCGGCATAGATCGTGTCGGCATGGGTCGTCGTGGCCGCGCGCTTGCCCCATAGTTCGCCCATCACGACGATCGCCTTGGCGCACTGGTCCTCGACCACGGGCAGGTCCTGCACGGCCTCGAACGCGGGATCGATTTCCTCGCGCCCGTCGGGCAGTGCCAGCCAGGTCTGCATGCCGTAGAGCCGCGGTCCTGCGTCGCGCTCCGCTTGCGGGCTACGCTCCGAATGGACGATGCCGCTGCCGGCCGTCATCAGGTTCACCTGCCCTGGCCGGATGGTCGAGAAGCTGCCCAAGCTATCGCGATGATCGATCGCGCCCTCGAATAGCCAGGTCACTGTCGCAAGATTGATGTGGGGATGGGGGCGAACGTCCATCGCCCTGCCGATGTCGAGCTGGGCCGGGCCGAACTGATCGACGAAGATGAACGGTCCCACCATCGTTCGCTCGCGCTTCGGCAGCGCCCGCCTCACCTCGAACTGGCCAAGATCGTGCGTGGTCGGGGTGATGGTCTGCTCGATCATGTCACTCTCCCGGCGCGCGCGCCCTGATGGCGAGTGCATGCACGCGCTGGCCCGGAATATCGCCGAGCGCGCGGATCACCATGCGTTGACGTTCCAGCCTGCTCTTGCCGGCGAAAAGATCGCTTTCGATAACCACCGTGAAGTGCGATTCGCCGCTGCCATCGTCGCCTGCGTGGCCGCGATGGTGCGAACTGTCATTGATCACCTCGAGATGGTCGGGAGAGAAATTCTCCGCCAGAATTGTCTCGATTTCCTCTGTGATGGCGCTTTTCATGCGAAACATCCTATTGGCTTTTTTCCGCCATGTCCCCACCTTTAAGCTCTATGCGCACGGCACGGTTCCATGGACGGTTCGAGGATTCGGAGAAGGTTTGCGAACACCCGACCTGCCACGAGCCGGGCGAATTCCGGGCACCGGGGTCGATGGGACACGGGTTTGACGGCCCGGGCGATTTTCGCTGGTTCTGCCTCGAACATGTGCGCGAGTTCAACGCTGGCTACGACTGGTTCGAAGGCATGAGCGCGGATGAGATCCTGGCCGCCCAATCGCCCGCTGCAGGATGGCGTACCGAGAGCCCGAGTTTCCGGCCGACCGCTGGTGTCGACGGCATGCCGCGCTGGGCTGATTTCGACGATCCGCTCGACGCGATTTCCGCCCGCGCCAACGGGATCAAGAGCCGCGCCCAGCGCGAAGCGACGATGGCGATGGACGGGCGCTTCAGCCGCGAGGAGGCGCGCGCGCTGGAGACGATGGGGCTGGGGCTCGAGACCGACCGGCGGCGGTTGCGGCGGCGCTATTCCGAGCTCGTCCGCCGCTACCACCCCGACCGCAACGGGGGCGATCGCAAATACGAAAAGCGCCTGACCAAGGTGGTCGAGGCCTATCAGTTGCTCAGAAAGTCGCGCGCGATCGGTTAGCTTCCTGCGACTGCCGCCTCGATTGCCGCAACGTCGATCTTGCCGATCTCCATCATGGCTTCGAATGCGCGGCGGGCTTCATCGCCGCTCGCCTGCTGCGACTCCAGCAGTGCGCGCGGAGTGATCTGCCAGTTGAAACCCCATTTGTCCTTGCACCACCCGCAGGCGCTTTCCTGCCCGCCATTGCCGACAATGGCGTTCCAGTAACGGTCGGTTTCCTCCTGATCTTCGGTCACGACCATAGAACTGACGCTTTCGTTCGGCTTGAACTTATCGCCGCCGTTGAGTCCGCCGAAGCTGCGGCCGAGCACGGTGAAATCGACCGTCAGTACATCGCCTTTCTTGCCGCTGGGGTAATCGGCAGGAGCGCGAAAGATGTCTCCCACCGAGCTATCGGGGAAAGTAGCGGCATAGAAGTGTGCGGCTTCTTCCGCGTCACCATCATACCACAGGACGGTTCGGAGCTTCGCCAGCTCAGGCATTTTGTGCCTCCGCGATGAGCGCCATGTCGATCGCCTTGGCTTCCTTGTAGCCATCGCGGCTCCGAAGCCTTTCGGCATAGGCGGTGAAAGTGCCGCGCTCCGGGATGCTGCCGAACTGCAGGCCCCAATCGACCTGGCTGCCGACATAGACGTCGGCCATGGTGAAGCGGTCGCCGCAGACGAAATTGCGGCCGGTCAGCATCTTATCGAGCGTGTCCATTGCCATGTCGTAGGTGCCGAACCCGGATGTCATGGCGCGTTCGGCTGGTACTTCCCAACCCATCGCCTTGCTCAGCACGGCCTGCTCGACCGGCCCCGCAGCAAAGAAGAGATAACGGAAATAGTCAGCCTTCTCATGCGCACCGGGCAGCAACCCGGCGTCTGGATTGGTTTCGGCGATGTAGTGGCAGATCGCCGCCGCCTCGGTCACAACATGGTCGTGATCGCCATGATGGTGGACGAGCGTCGGGACCTTGCCCAGGGGATTGGCCTTGAACAGACTTTCGGGCTTGTTCGCCCAATCGACGAGCACGGTATCGTAATCCGCTCCGGCCTCGTGCAACGCCCAGCGCGCGATCTGGCCACGGCTCATCGGATTGGTGAAGAATGTGAAGTCAGCCATCTATTCGCTCCCTTTGCGCGGCCCGACCAGGCCGAAACCAGCACCTTGCGGATCGATACCGGTGAACGAGAATTCCCCGCCCGGAATTTCGGTCGGCTCCTGCAGGGGCGTCCCGCCATTGGCCTTGGTATACTCGACCGCCGCATCGATATCGGGCACGCGGAAGTAAAATGTCCAGGCGCTCATCGGCATGCCGGGCATCAGGGGCATGACCGCGCCGATCATGTGGCCGCGGTCATCGCCGACCTTCCAGAATTCGTACTTGCCGAGGTCGCCCATATCCATGTCGCCATCCTGCACCCAGCCGAACTGCTTGCCGTAGAAGGCCTTCGCGGAGGCGGGGTCGGATGAAGCGAGTTCGTTCCACGCGCAGTGCCCCTCCATCGGCTCCATCGCGGCGAAGCTCCTGCTTTCCGCATCGGGCTGGCCTTCGGGTGGGATCGGGGTCATCACATAGAACATCGCGCCTTGCGGATCGGCGACAAATGCTATGCGTCCCACTCCCGGGATGTCCCAAGGCTCCATATGGAGGCTGCCCCCGGCCGCCTGGATCGCAGCCACGCTGGCATCGACATCTTGGACACCGACATAGCCGACCCACGCTGGCCTCGCGCCGCCATCGGTCATCTCGCTGGTAAGCGGCAACACGCCGCCGACGTCGGAGATGGCTGACGAAAAGTGCCGGTAGTCCGTGTCCGTCGCGTCGCTATTCGTGAATGTCCACCCGATCAGCCTGCTATAGAACTCTTGCGCCGCATCAGGCGCACTGGTCATCAGTTCATACCAGATGAAATCGCCATGCCGGTTGGCCATCGTCACTCTCCCTTGAGTTCAGTTACCGGTGCGAAGCCGCCGTAAATCAGGCGCTTCCCGTCAAACGGCATCGGGTTCTTCTCCTGATCCATCCGCGGATCGGAGAAATCGGGATCCATCATCTTCTTCATTCCCGCATCGCGGGTTGCCTTGTCGGGCCATTCGATCCAGCTGAACACAACCGTCTCATCGTTCTTGGCCTGCACCGCCTTGCGGAAATCGGTTTGCGTACCTTCGGGTACGTCGTCACCCCAGCATTCGAGCACGCGGGTCGCGCCGAAATCGATGAAGACGCTGTCAGCCGTCTTCGCATGGTCGATGAACTTCTGCCGGTTGGCGGTGGGAACTGCGATCACGAAACCATCTATATACATGGCTATTCTCCCAGTGAGTTGAGGGGCGCGCGACTCGGAACTTGCGAAAGATGCGCTTCTTGATTACTTAATGCAACAATGAAGTTACAAAAAGAAACCAAGCTTCACGGTCGCTGGTACAACGATGCCTGTGGCACCGCTTTCGGGCTCGAATTGCTGGGCGAGCGCTGGAGCATGCTGGTCGTGCGCGAGCTTATGCTCGGACCGAGGCGATTTTCCGACCTCCGCGCCAGCCTGCCCGGAATAAGCGCCAAGACGCTGACCGAGCGGCTGACCATGTTCGAAGAGGCAGGCATGCTGGTGCGGCGTCGGTTCGTTTCGCCCGTGCCGGTCCAGGCCTATGAGCTTACCGAATGGGGCTATCGCGCCGAGCCAGTCCTGCAGGAACTGGGCCGCTGGGCTGCCATGTCGCCGGGCCACGATCCTCTGCTGCCGCTGTCGCCGGTGTCCTTCATGCTGTCGCTGCGGACCATGTTCGATCCGGAGAAGGCCAAGGGGATAGAGGCGCGCATCGGATTTGACATTGGCGGAGAGACGTTCCTCGCCCGAATGAAGGATGGCGCGCTCCCGATCCGGCGGGATGATCTCGATGAAGCGCAGGCCGTGTTCGAAGTTCCGACCGCACCCGTGCTAGCAGGTTTGTTCTATGCAAATGTGCCGGTCGAAGAGCTGGAGCGCGAGGCAAGGCTGACCATCCGCGGCGATCGCAAGCTGGCCTTGCGCTTCGCGGACATCTTCGAACTGCCGGAAAAGCTCGGCTGACTATTGGCGGAATGCCCAGCGCAATGTCTTGCCCATGCCCCAGGTAGCGGCGCGGGCTGGCAGGGCAGCAAGGCCGGGACGCGACAGGCCGAGCATCGAGCGGGCAAATGATGGAAGGATTGCAACCGCCTCCGCCCCGAGCATGGCCTGGACTGCGGGCGGCGCGCCCTCCGGCCGCTGGGTCAGCACCAATTGTGCGACCTCGCGCGCTTCGGGCGAGGTGCGCAACTCAGTGCGCAATTCGCGAAACAGTGCTTCGGCTTCGTTGCGGCTCTCGGGCACCGGATCGGCCCCAAGTACGCGGGCAACCAGCGCGAACTGGCGATAATACTCGTCCTGCTCGTACCCGGGCATGTCGGGCCGGACGTGGCGCAAATAGGCGGCGAGGAAGCTGGTCGCCTCGGCGACATGGACGAAAGCCAACGTGCGCGGATCGGTGGCGGAATAGGAGGTGCCATCGGGCAAGGTGCCGCCGACCTTGGCGTGGATGCGGTTGACGCGCTCGATCGCAGCGCGCGCATCGTCGCGGTGCCCGAAAGTCGTCACGGCGATGAATCGCGCAGTGCGACGCAGCCGCCCGTGCATGTCACTGCGGAAGTTCGAATGATCGAGCACGCCTTGCAGCGCATGGGGGTGGAGCATCTGCAGCAGCAATCCGCGAATGCCGCCGACCATCATCGCGACGATATCGGCATGGACCATGCGGACTGGCGTGTTTCGTTCGAACAGCGCTTCGTCGGAAGGGGGGACCGGCTTTTGGCCGCTTTCGACATCGTTGAACACGCCGCGCACCTGCTCGACCAATTTGAGGCGCAGCGTTTCGATGGGATCAGCCATGCGCGCAATCTAGGGGCGCAAGGCTCCGCTTGCCAGTGGGCTGTTCAGTGGCGATGGAGCCGTGCCGCCAGCGTCGAGACGGCCTTGTCGAAAACGATCGGGTCGCCCGCCGCCTTGGCGACGAGTTGCGCACCCTGGAGTTGGGCGAGGATAGAGACGGCTTCTTCGGCAGGGTCGCCAGCGACCGCAATCGAACGATCGCGCCGCCCGGAGACCAAGACTTGCTCGATCCAGTCGCAGGTCATGCGGTTCGAGCGGTGCAGCATGGCGCGCATCTCTTCGGTCAGCACGCTGCCGTCAGCCGCCAATGCCGCGCACAGGCACATGCGTTCGCCGCCGTCGAGCGCGTCGCGGTACAGCTTGATGGCCGCGGTCAATGCCTGCGCACCGTTGCGGCTAGTCGCCAGGATATCCCCCAAGGTGATTGCCAGCCGGTCCGAATAGCGGTCGAGCACGGCGAGACCGAAGTCGGCCTTGGCCGGAAAGTGGTGATGGACGCTGGCCTTTCTGATTCCGGCAGCGGTCGCAAGATCGGCGTAGCTGAAACCGCCAAAGCCACGCTCGCGGATCAGCGCCTCACCAAGATTCAAGAGCTTATCTTGTGTGCCCATTGCTCTACCTTCTAGTAGGTTGACATGGTTTGCGCAAGCGCTATCTGTCACCTACCTAGTGGTAGGTATTAGCCATGAACCGCTTTCGAGGACCTGATGCGAGTTAATGCAGATTTCGACGCTCCCGTGGCCGAACGCACCGCTGCGATGGACTGGATCGCGTCACCGATGCCGGGGGTGGAGCGCAAGATGCTCGATCGGATCGGCGATGAAGTTGCCCGCGCCACTAGCATCGTTCGCTATGCGCCCGGCAGCCATTTCGCCGAACACACGCACAGCGGCGGCGAGGAATTCATCGTGCTCGAAGGCACCTTCCAGGACGAGCATGGCGACTATCCGGCAGGAACCTATGTTCGAAACCCCATCGGCACGCGTCACATTCCCCGGTCTGACGAGGGTTGCACGATCTTCGTGAAGCTGTGGCAGTTCGATGAGCGCGACCAGGAGCAGTTCGCCATCGATCTGAACCGGCAAGGATTGAAAGCCGTGACAGGGGTCGACGGTGTCAGCGCCGCGACCCTGTTCGACGGACCAAATGAAACCGTACGCCTCGAACTCTGGGCTGCGGGGGCGCAGAGAGGGCTGGTCGATCCCGGCGGTGTCGAACTCCTGATCCTCGAAGGGGTGGTCGAGTGGGAGGGACAGGCCTTCACTCGCCATGACTGGATTCGCATTCCGCGTGATCAGGCGGCGCCGTTTCTGGCCGGCCCCGATGGCGCCCGGGTTTGGATGAAATCCGGCCATCTGAGCCATGTCAGGGTTCCGGGTCCGTAAAGCTCGGTGAAAAATGTGCCAGCTTGCAACTAAGCAAGCGCTCCTTGCTTGCAGCACCCGCCGCAGGCGTATAGGCGTTCTGGCGATATGCAGAACCTGATGCAAAGTGACTACGATGGAACGGCGAATACGCTGTTCCCGGAACCCGATACGACGATCGACGTCCGCGATACGTTTGGCATCGATGTCGATTGGCAGGTACCCGCCTTCAGCTTGAAGGACGAGCGCGTGCCCGACCTGGACGAGGGTTACGTCTTCGATCCCGATACCACGCTGGCGATCCTCGCCGGGTTCGCGCACAACCGCCGGGTGATGGTGCAGGGCTATCACGGGACGGGCAAGTCGACCCATATCGAGCAGGTCGCTGCGCGCCTCAAATGGCCCAGCGTGCGCGTCAACCTCGATGCGCATATCAGCCGTATCGACCTGGTCGGGCGCGATGCCATCGTGCTGCGCGACGGTTTGCAGGTGACCGAGTTCAAGGAAGGCATCCTGCCGTGGGCGCTGCAGCATCCGGTCGCGCTGACCTTCGACGAATACGATGCCGGCCGTCCGGACGTTATGTTCGTTATCCAGCGCGTGCTCGAAGCGCAGGGCGCGCTGACGCTGCTCGACCAGAACAAGGTGATCACGCCGAACAAGTTTTTCCGCCTGTTCGCGACCTCCAACACGGTCGGTCTGGGTGACACTAGCGGGCTCTATCACGGCACGCAGGCGATCAACCAGGCACAGATGGACCGCTGGAGCATCGTGGTCGCGCTCAACTACCTCGAGGCCGAGGTCGAACAGGAAATCGTCAAGTCGAAGAGCCCCGAGACCGACAATGCGACCATTGCCAAGATGGTGCAGGTCGCCGACCTGACGCGACAGGGTTTCATGAACGGTGATATCTCGACCGTGATGAGCCCACGTACCGTGATGACCTGGGCGCAGAATGCCGAGATCTTCAAGTCGATCGGTTTCGCTTTCCGCCTCAGCTTCCTCAACAAATGCGACGAGGCCGAGCGCGTCCTGGTCAGCGAATATTACCAGCGGGTTTTCGGCGAAGACCTGCCTTCCGGATCGGCCAAGAAGCTTTCCTAGGTCCGCGGCGCGCGCCGTTCAGGCCTGAGAAATTTCTCGCCATTACTGTGTTAATAGGATAACACAGCAACGATGTTCGCCTGGCTCAAACCTTCACGCCGTCGCAACCGGACGGACCGCTTCGACGCGGGCGGCGGCGAGGGCGGGTTCTACTCGTTGCAGGAACCCTATGGGAATGCGTGGGACGATGATCGCGACGACGATTTCCCTGCGTCCAGCGCGCGTTCCCGCTTTGCCGAATGGGATGCGCGGCTCGGCAATATCGACCAGCAATTCGAGGCTGAGGAACGCCGCCGGTTGCCGTTCTGGCGCCCCGCCTATTGGCGCGGTCAGCGCAAGCGCTGGTGGGCGGTCCGTATCGTTGCCGGATTGATCGCACTTTTCATTCTCATTGTCGCGTGGCTGGCGCTCACCGCCCCGCTGTCGAAATCGCTGCAACCGATCGCCTCGCCGCAGGTCACGCTGCTCGCCAGCGACGGCACGCCCATCGCGCGCAGCGGCGCCATCGTCGAGGAACCGGTCGAGGTCGAAAGGCTGCCCGATCACGTCGTCGAGGCGTTTCTCGCGATCGAGGATCGCCGCTTCTACGATCACTGGGGCGTCGATCCGCGCGGCATGGCACGGGCGCTGTTCGCCAATGTATTCGGTGGCTCACGGCAGGGCGGCAGCACCATCACGCAGCAGCTCGCCAAATTCACCTTCCTGACCAGCGAACAGACGCTGACGCGCAAGGGGCGCGAAATGCTGATCGCTTTCTGGCTCGAGGCTTGGCTGACCAAGGACGAGATCTTGGAGCGCTATCTCTCGAACGCCTATTTCGGTGACAATCAGTATGGCCTCCGCGCAGCCAGCCTGCATTACTTCTATCGCCAGCCCGAAAAGCTCAAGCCCGAGCAGGCGGCGATGCTGGCGGGTTTGCTAAAGGCGCCTTCGCGGCTCGCCCCGACCAAGAACTTCGATCTTGCCGAGCAGCGGATGAAGCTGGTCGTCGGCGCAATGGTCGATGCCGGTTATTTGACCGAGGCCGAGGCTGCGCGCCTGCCGACGCCGCGGCTCGATGTCCGTGCCCGCAATACTGTGCCGACCGGGACCTATTTCGCCGACTGGGCCTTGCCGATCGTGCGACAGCAGATGGAGCGCGGCTATTCTAAGCAGACCGTGACCACGACGCTCGACGCGCGCCTGCAGAGAATCGCTAGCCGGGTGATCGCGCGCGCGCCGCTGGGCGAAGCGCAGGTCGCCCTGGTCGCCATGCGGCCGAATGGCGAGGTCGTGGCCATGGTGGGCGGCAAGGATTACGGCCAGTCGCCGTTCAACCGCGCGACCCAGGCGAAACGTCAGCCGGGCTCTACCTTCAAGCTGTTCACCTATCTCGCGGCGATCCGCGCCGGGATGGAGCCGGACGATCTGATTGAGAATACCGAGATCACCGAGGGAGGCTATCGCCCCAAGAATGCGAGGGGGCAGTATTCGCAGTCGATCACGCTTGAGGATGCGTTTGCCCGGTCGAGCAATGTCGCCGCGCTCCGGCTCTATTACCAGATCGGTGGCGACGCGGTGATCGATACCGCGCGCGACCTGGGCGTGACTTCGCCGCTTCCCGCAGGCGACCCGAGCCTGGCGCTTGGGACCTCGACCATGACCTTGCTGGAGCTTACAGCCGCCTACGCAGGCGTCGCCGGCAATGCTTTCCCGGTTGAACCGCATGCCTTCCCCAAGGATGAGCAGGATTGGTTCGAATGGCTGACCAGCGGCGAGAAATCGCTGTCGTCGCGCAAGCACAAGAACATGGAGGAGTTGCTGCGCGCTGCGATCAATCGCGGCACGGGTCGGGCGGCAACCCTCTCCGTACCCAACTTCGGCAAGACCGGGACGACGCAGGACAATCGCGACGCGCTGTTCGTCGGCTATGCGGGCGATCTGGTGGTCGGCGTGTGGATCGGCAATGACGACAATTCGCCGCTAAAGGGCATCAGCGGTGGCGGCTTGCCGGCCCGTATCTGGCGCGATTTCATGCGCGCGGCGCTGACGGGCGCGGACGGTCCGCTACCGGATGCGCGGCCCGATCCGGAAGGCCCGATCCAGCCGCTCGATGTGCCGGAACTGGAAGACATCCCATTCGGCCTCGACATTCGCAACGGACAGGTGGTCATTTCGGGCGAGGACGGGGGAATCCCGCTCGATATCGTGCTCGACGATAATGGCATTCGCATCGATCCCGAGCGGCTTGAGCGGATTATTGAGCGGCGCGCGGCCGAACGCGAGCGAACCGCCGACCAGCAGGAGGCCGAGCGCCAGCGCGCGCGCGATCTGGAAGAGGCCGCCCGCGAGCTCGAGCAGCAGCTGGAGGAGGCTAACCGCTAGCCTTCGCGGTCGGCCATCAGGATATTCATGATGGCGGTTGCAATCGGCCGGTCGCGGTCGTCCTGCCATGCCTCGACCGAGACATTGGCATTGCGGCGCCCCAGGCGCGTGATGCGGCCCTTGGCATAGGTCGTCTTCTGCTTTCCCGTACTCAGGAACTGGACCGTGATGTTGATTGGCTTGAGCTGCGGGTTGCGACCTTCGCGGTCAAGCGTCTTGCGCAACACGGCATAGCCTGCCGTCTCCAGCAGCCCGCTGGTCGCGCCGCCGTGGAAAGCGCCCGGCCGCCCTTCGATCTGCGCGCTGAAATCGACCGTCAGCACGGGGGTGCCATCCTCATCCCCGTGAATGGCGATGCCGAGGGATTGGGCGTAGGGCGTGAGAGCGGAGTTATTGTCAGACATTCCGCGGATCCCTCGTGATGGTCATGAATACCGCCGCCATGGTGGCGACCGGATCGGCGGGATCGCCATCGTGCGCGATACCCCTCACGAAGGCGGCGGAGCGGGTGGTGCGGTAGCATTCGGCCTTGCCGAAAACGCTGCTGCGTTCGCGCGCGGCGCGCTGGTAGTCGACGCGCAGATCGAGCGTCGCGACCGGAACGAATTTCTTCGTCGCGGTCCAGATACTCATCCCCGAAGCCATGTCGAGCAGGCTGATGATCGGGCCCGAGGCGAGCACATGCCGTTCTTCTTCCCCCAGCAGGTCCTCGCGCCAGGGAAGTTCGAGCTCGACCCAGTCATTGCCATGGGCGTGATAGCGCATGCCGAGCCAGCCGGGGTGGCCGTGCTGGAAGAAGAAACTCGACGATACGGCGGGATCGAAAGGAGGGAGCTCTTGAGCCATGGGGACCCTCTGCAAAGGGCCGCACTTTATTACAATGATTTAATTTTTGCTGGAGGCCTCCGGAGGCCATCCGTTGCCGCGGCGTCGCAACCGGGCGGCGCATGATCACACGGAGACGAATAGATGGACCTACCCATGATCGAGCTTGCCTCGCTTCCCGCGCTCGAGACCACCACTGCTCTTTTCGGCAGCCTCAAGGCCGCCAGCGCCGGGGTCGATGACACGGTCGTCGCGATCATGGTCTATGTCTATGAAGTGACCCGTCCGGCTCCTTGAGAATTGCCGAGAATGAAGGTCGATGAGAAGATAGTGGCGCTGCGGGGTGATCGAACCTTGCAGCACCGCGGCGCACAGCGGATGGAATCCGCCCGCGCTCAATGGCTAGCTGGGGAACTCTCGCCACTGATCGAGGCAGAGATCGGGCGCCTGGCCTCGGGCGAAGCGATGGAACAGCTCCCGCATCTGCGCCGCTTGCTGGGAGAATACGAGACTGCGTCGGGTTTTGTAGAAGGCTTTCTGGCGAGCTTCGTGGACGGGTTGCGCGATGAACCGCTCGGCCTGGTGCCCTGTTCGCATAGTTGTCACGACGGCCTTACCATCGTGCGGCTTTTCAGCCACGGCGGCGTCGACCTGTCGCTGATAGCCTACGCCAATCGGCGCGAAGGCGACCCTCCGACCAGCACAATCTTCGCCGATCGCTGGGTGCGAGAGATCGTGATCGCCGGGAAGGGCACGGCGTTGCTCCATCGCCTTGGGCAGAGTTCCAGCGGTGATTGCTCCATTTCGAGCCGCACGATCCGGCTGGGGCCGGGTAGCAAGTTGGACTTGCCGGACCATCGTTCGAGCCGACAGATTGTCGGGGCGGAAGGAGGGCTGGTGGTGCTGCAATTGTCATGTACGCCGGATTGGCCGCGCCCCACACGCGAACACTGCCTGGCCGATGGGCGCATGCTGCGGCAGGCTTGCGGATCGAAAGCGGTCAGCCAGCAGGAAATTGCGCTGGCCGTACTCGGGGCGCTCAAGCGCAAGGATGCGGTGCCCGCCATGGCTGCCCTGGCGGTCGAAGGGCCGCCTCATCTGCGCTGGGAGGCGATCCGCCACACGATCGCGCTCGAGCCCCTGGCGGGCGTTCGCGCGCTGACCGTGACTGCGGCACGGGAAGGCGACGAACTCGCATTGCCCGCCGCGCAATTGCGGGCGCAGTTGTTCGCCGCCTATCCCCAATTGGCCGAAGTGGATACCAATGCATGCCGCGCGTGATCGAGATCCCGGGCAGCGAAACCTGCAGCCTTGAAGATGCGGTGGAAGGAATCGCTGCGCTCGAATTCAACCCGTCGTGCGAGGAGCGGCTCGCGAAGACCGCCGCATGGCTGCGCAAGCTCAACAACAACCGCCACTTCCTCGGCGACCTCATGATCGAGCGGATCAAACCCCAGTCGCGCGAGACAGACATCGAGAGCGGCTACGGCCCGCAGGCGATCCTCCTCAGCCCCAACCGCGGCGATGTGTTCCTGCGCGCCAATGTCTGGCCATCGCCGCAGGACCATTGCTTCCAGGCGAGCGGCGCCGAGAGCTTTGTCTACGGCGTCCCGCACGATCACAACTTCTCCTTCCTGACCTCTGGATATCTCGGCCCGGGCTACCGCAGCGATTACTACGAGTACGATTATCGGGCGGTCGCGGGATATCCGGGTGAGCGGGCCGGGCTGCGCTTCATCGAGCGCTCGGCATTGGCCGAGGCCAAGATCCAGCTCTACCGCGCGCATGTCGACATTCACAGCCAGATCCCGCCCGAAAGCCTGTCGGTCTCGCTCAACGTGATGCATGCTGATCCGGCGCAATTGTGGTTCGACCAATATGGCTTCGACCTCGAGCAAGGGACGATCACCCGTGTGCTGAGCCCCAATTCGACCGAGGCGTTCCTGCGCGTGGCAGTGGCCACCCGCCATGCGGGCGCGCTCGACCTGGCCGAGCAGTTCGGTTGCTACCACCCGAGCGAACGGCTCCGCCTGGCGAGCTTCGAGGCGCGCGCGGAGCTGAGCGAGGATGCGGATCAGCGCGACTTGCTGTGGCGCGAAGCCGAATTGTCAGGCAGCCGCATGTTGGCCACCATCGCGCGGCGCAAGCGCGCCGAACTCGCAGGCTAGAAAGCGCTGCCCGCGAGCGCGTCGATCGCGCCTTGCAGGATCACCGCTGCGGCATGGCTGTCGATCTTCTCGGCGCGCTTGGCGCGGCTCATGTCCTGCCCGATCATCGCCGCTTCCGCGCTGTGGGTCGACCAACGCTCATCCCACAGCAGCACGGGCAGGGCGAATGCCTCGACCACATTGCGGGCGAAAGCACGGCTTGCCTGCGCGCGCGGCCCCTCGGTGCCGTCCATATTGCGGGGCAGGCCGATCACCACGCCTTTGACAGCGCGACTCTCGACGATCTCGCGCAGAGCCTCGCGATCGCGGCCCCATTTGCCGCGGCCCAGCGTCTTGCCGGCGGTGGCGAAGCGCCAGCCCGCATCGCAGGTCGCAACGCCGATGGTCTTGGTCCCCGGATCGAGGCCGAGCAGGACGCCGCCATCGGGCAGCGCCTCTTCGAACTCGCGCGCGCTGGTGGTGATCATGGCGCCGGCGAAGGCTTCGCCTGATTCGGACGCGCCTGCTGCCACGCACTCACCCGGGTCGCGACATCCTGCTGCACATTGGCCCAGAACAGCGGGATATCGTAGACGTGGTAGTTGTTGCCCGGCAAGACATAGCTGCCCATCTCGGGCGGGTCGCCGATCAGCAGCAGCCCGCGATCGTCGCAGCGAGCAGGGACCGATCCGCGGACGAGGTCACCATTGGCCAGATCGCCATCGGGTACCAATGTGCCGAGGTTCACCGCTGCTTCCGCTTCGCCGCCGACCCGGCCGGTGAGCGGGTTGGTGCAGAGAATCTGGCTGTTCCCGCGCAATTCGCCGTCGAAACCCTTGGACGAGGAATAGGTATCGAGCACGTCCGTGGGATCGGCAGGTTCGGCAAAGGTCGACCAGCTCAACAGGCAACCGGTCTGATTGGCTGCCGCACAGGCCGGAAGGCCCAGTGCCGGGAGATCGTGCTCGACCGAGACCGGCCAGCCGACCACATAGGCGGCCACGATACGCGGCGCGGTTGCGCTGCCGTTCACCTCTTCGAGCAACAGCCGCAGGAGGTGAAGCGATCCCTGGCTATGTCCGGCCAGCACGATCGGCGTGTCCTCGTCCACCGCGGTCAGGAAGAAAGCGAAGGCCTGCTTGACGTCGGCATAGGCCGCATCGAGCGCCTTTTGCCCCTCCGGCTTGTCGGTCAGGAATGCGCCCATCGTCGCCTGGCGATATTTGGGCGCCCAGATTTCGCTCGCCTGGTTGAACGGGCTGGCGAGGCCGCGCAGGTAAAGCCGCGCGCGGTCCTCTGCTTCGGTGCTGCCGATGGGGGCGTTCCAGTTGGACCGATCGAGGAAACTCGTCGGGTGAATGAAGAACACGGCAAAGTTGCCGGGCTTAGGGTCGGCGGGCTGCGGCAGGCTGCGGCCTTCATCGCGATACGCCGGTTGCCAGCGGGCCGGGTCGTCGAGCCCGATGCCGGGGCGCGAGTACCACAGCTCAGGGTCCTGGTAGGCATTGGCCTCGAGCGGCGTTTGCTCGGCGAAGTCGGTGGTCGGGACAAAGGCTATCGCGGTCAGTTCCTTCGACCAGATCCGCAGCACGATCAGCCCGGCGATGACCAGGACGATCATGATCGCCACAAAGTAGAGGAATTTACGCGCCATGCTTGGCCTTCTCCATCGAACTGTCACTTTCGTCGAAACGCGCCGCGCGGCGCTCGAGTCCGACCTTGATCATCGCCAGCAGCGGGTCGGCCAGCGCGAGGCCGAGGATGCCGAACAGCACCCCGAAGATGAGCTGCGCTGAAAGGACGAGGGCAGGGGCAAGATCGACCGTCTTCTTCGCGATCAACGGGATCAGCACATAACCGTCGAAGTTCTGCACCAGGAAGTAGACGAAGATCGTATAGAGACCCATCTCGGTCCCGCCCGAGAAGCCGACCAAGACCATCAGGACACCGGAGATCAGGGCGCCAATATTGGGGATGAAAGCGAGCAGGCCGGTAAGCAAGCCCAGCAGCGCGGCCATCGGCACACCGTAGATAGCGAGCAGCGCCCAGGTGAAGATCGCTTCGGCCACCATGCCCAGCAGGCGGCCCGCCAGCAGGCGGCGCATCGTGTAGGCCTGGTGGCTGATCGTGTCGCTGAAGGCGTCGCGATATTCCTCCGGCACCATCCATGCGACGCCGCGTTCGTAGAGACGGGGGTCGATCGCGAAATAGATGCCGATGATGACGATCAGCAGAAGCGTCGTCAGCCCGCCGAAGATGCCTCCGATCGCCTTGGTGACGGTTCCTACGCCGCTGGTCAGCGATCCGGCCAGGCTGCGGAGGTCGACGGTGTCGATCGCAATGCCCTGCGTCCGCAGCCATCCGAAGAACTGCGCCAGCTGCTGCTGGATGAGTTCGGGGAACTGCGCCGCTTCCTTGGAGATCGTCGAGCCGGCGAACATCACCAGCCAGGCGAGGAAACCGGTGGCAAGGATGAGCACGATGGCGACGCGCCAGTTTCTTCCGATCGGCAAGGCGCGCCCGAGCAGCCTCGCGCCCCCGTCGATCATGGCGGCGAAAACCATCGCCCCGAATATCACCAGGAGCGACTGCGCGAGGTAGATGGCAAGAACCGCCAGGCCGATAACGATCGCCCAGATCGCCGCACGACCGGCCTCGCGCCGCAGGTGCGCATCACCGATGCGCGTCGGGCTGGCGCCCATCCTTGTATCGTCGGACTTGTTACTCTCGCTCATTGGAGGCGCCCCCTTCGGCAATTGCCGGGCGCAGAGTGGTCCAGGCGCGATCTCCGCGCAAGCTTGTAAACCAACTCACGGGGTTCCATGTGGTTGATCCGTCGAGGGAAAAGGTGATGAACTCGGCGCGGCCGCCGATGTTTTCGAGCGGAACCGGGCCGCCAAGCCCCTTCTCGAGAATCGACGCGCGGCTATCGGCCGAATGGTCGCGATTGTCGCCCATCACGAAGACGCTGCCTTCGGGAACGGTGATCTCGTCCATCTCGTCGAGATATTGCTCCATGTGATCGATGACGAGGTAAGTCGCGCCATTGGGGAGCGTCTCGCGGAAGGTCGGCGGTTCGTAGAACTGATCCCCGTTGGCTTCGCGCACCCGGTAGTCCTCGAATGCATTGAGGCACTGGAGGAAATTGCACTGCAGATAGGGCTCGTAGGGGATCCGCACCGGCGGCACGACTTCCTGCCTCACCGGCGTGCCATTGAGGATGATCTGGCCGCCCCTGATGGCGATCCGGTCACCCGGCAGTGCGACCACGCGCTTGATATAGTCCTCGTCACGAACCGGATGGACCGGGATCACAATGTCGCCGTATTCGGGCGTATCGGGCGCGATCCGCCAGTCGGATCGGCTCAGCATGTGAAAGCTGACCGAGGCCCAGGACCAGCCGTAGGGGTATTTGCTCACCACCAGCCGGTCGCCGACATAGAGCGTCGGCATCATCGAGGTCGACGGAATGTAGAACGGCTTGGCCACCAGGCTGTGGAAGGCGAGGACGGCGAACAGCATGAGGCCAAGGCCGCGCAGCTCGGCCAGCCAGTTGACCTTCTCTTTGTCTTTTTTCGAAGTCTGCTTCACGCGTTGGTAGCCGCTCATGCTGGTCATAGGGGGCGAGCCTCAATGATAATGTAGGCCTGTGCCCATGGGTGGTCGTCGGTGAGGGTGAGATGAATGAGCGCCTCATGGCCGTGCGGCGTCAATTCCGCAAGCCGCATTGCCGCGCCGCCTGCGAGATCGAGCGTCGGTGCGCCCGACGGAGCGTTCACCACCCCGATATCTTTCATGAAGACGCCGCGCCGGAAACCGGTGCCGACGGCCTTGCTGAAAGCCTCCTTCGCCGCGAACCGCTTGGCATAGGTCCCGGCGATGGTGAACGGGCGCCTGCGCGCCTTGGCAATCTCGATCTCGGTGAAGACGCGCTGCTCGAAGCGCTCGCCGAAACGGTCGAGCGAATTCTGGATCCGCTCGATATTGCACAGGTCGGAGCCGAGTCCGATGATCATGCCCGGGCCTCATCCATCAGGTCGCGCATCCGTCGCACCGCGTTTTCAAGCCCCACGAAGACTGCCTCGCCGATCAGGTAGTGCCCGATGTTGAGTTCCGCCAATTCAGGGATGGCGGCAATCGGCGCCACGTTTTCATAGGTGAGCCCGTGACCGGCATGGGGCTCGATCCCCAGTTCGACCGCCATCCGGGCCATGCTCGCGATCCTCTCGCGCTCGCGCTCCATCCGCTCGCCATCGCCGTCGAGACCGGCGTGGGCGTATTCGCCCGTGTGGAACTCGACCACGGGGGCGGAAAGGCGCTGTGCCGCTTCGAGCTGACGTTCGGTTGCCTCTATGAACAGGCTGACGCGGATCCCCTCGTCCCCGAGGCGGGTGACGATGGGCGCCAGCTGGTTGTGCAGCCCGGCGGCATCGAGGCCGCCCTCGGTGGTGCGCTCCTCGCGCTTCTCGGGCACGATGCAGGCGGCATGTGGCTTGTGGCGCAGCGCGATCGCCAGCATCTCCTCGGTCGCTGCCATCTCGAGATTGAGCGGCAGATCGGTCGCCTGCTGGATTCGTGCGAGGTCCTCGTCGCGGATATGCCGACGGTCTTCGCGCAGGTGCGCGGTAATGCCGTCGCCGCCGACCGAGGCCACGATTTCGGCAGCGCGCACCGGATCGGGATGGTCGCCCCCGCGCGCGTTGCGGATGGTGGCAACGTGGTCGATATTGACCCCGAGACGCAGCCTTGAAGCCATCCTAGCCGCGGCTCCCCGGCTTGGTCACGGGAACGGCCGAGAGCTCGGCCGGGACCTCGTCCTCGGCATAGCTCGGGAAGTTGATGTCGATCAGGGCAAAGAATGGCACACCCAGGTCTACCTCTCCTGCCGAGCGATCTACCACGGCAACCTCCGCGACTACATCACCACCCTCACGCTTTACCGCCTCTATAGCCTCGCGACTCGACAGGCCGGTGGTCACCACGTCCTCGACCATCAGCACCTTGGCGCCCGGCTCGATGGCGAAGCCCCGACGCAGGTGAAACACGCCGTCGGGCCGCTCGAGGAACATCGCGTCCTTGCCCAATGCGCGGCCCATTTCGTGGCCGATGATGAGGCCGCCCATCGCGGGAGAGATGACGACATCGATCTGGTTGCGGAGCTCTCGCGGCAGCTTCTGGGCGAGGGCGCGGGCGAGGTTTCCGGCCCGCTCGGCGTTCATGAGGACCCGTGCGCATTGCAGGTAGTGGGCGCTGTGTCGCCCCGACGACAGCTTGAAGTGCCCTTCAAGCAGCGCTCCGCTCGCACGGAATTCGGACAACACTTCTTCTTCGGTCATGATGTGGAAAACTCGCTTCTTGCCGGTGATTGCTCGCAGGACTGGGGGCCTTGCATAATTTTCTCCCTAGAAGCGCTTGAGGCAGTCGGCAAGCGGGCCTATAGGGCGCCCCAAACCTGGCTGCGACTGCCGGGTGGGACTTCATGCCTTGCGCTATTCCCCGCAGGGAGGCACAGGGCAACGAATAGCAACGAAGCGGAAAGCGTCAGACTGATGATTCTGGGTCAAACCCTCAAGCGGGCACATTATCTCTTCGCAGCACTCGTGATCGCCGTGCTCCTGGCGCTCGCGCCACGCGCGGCGATGGCGCAGGACGCCGCTGCAACAGAGACGACGGCTGAAACGGCGGAGGTCGCAGCGACTGCGGCAGACGTGGCCACTCCGGCAACGGAAACGGCTGGCGCCTACACGCCGATGGCACCGACCGAAGGCAAGGGCATGCCCGTGGATGGCTTGCTCGACGTCCAGGACCAGTATTCGCCCATCGGTCAGAGCGCGCTCGGCCTGCACAACGGCCTCGTCTGGGTAATGGCGATCATCAGCATTTTCGTGCTCGGCCTGCTGCTTTACGTCATCGTTCGCTATAACAAGCGCGCTAACCCCGTCCCTTCGAAGACGACGCACAATACACTGATCGAGGTAGTCTGGACGCTGGTACCGGTTCTCGTTCTGGTTGCGATCGCGCTCCCTTCAATCAGCCTGCTGGCGAAGCAATATGAGACCCCGCCGGCTGACGCGGTGACGGTGAAGGTCACCGGGTACCAGTGGTACTGGGGCTATAACTATCCCGACAACGGCGACTTCGAGATCATCTCGAACATGCTGCCCGAGGCTGACGCCATCGCCAATGGCGAGCCGCCGCAGCTGGCGGTGGACAACCGACTGGTCCTGCCGGTCGATACGCCGATCCGCATGCAGATCATCGCCGCCGACGTGATCCACTCGTTCGCGATTCCGTCGCTGTGGTTCAAGCTCGATGCGGTCCCCGGCCGCCTCAATGAAAAGCTGCTGACGATCAGCGAGCCGGGCGTTTACTACGGGCAGTGTTCGGAACTGTGCGGTATCAAGCACGGCTACATGCCGATCGCGATCGAGGCTCTGCCCCGCGATCAGTGGGAAGCCTGGGTCATCGCGCAGGGTGGAACCCTTGCCGGTGCGGAAGAAGCTGCCGAGGCCGATGAAGCCGCGGTTGCCGATGCCGGCGACACCGAAGGCGCTGCCGATACGGCCGCCGCTGCCGAATAAGCCCGAGACAGAATTCAAAGAAGGTCCAGAGAAGCACCATGGCCACTACCGCAGACGGTTTCGACGCTCACCACGACGATCACGCGCACCACGCTGATCACAAGCCGGGTTTCTTTGCCCGCTGGTTCATGTCGACCAACCACAAGGATATCGGCACGCTCTACCTGATCTTCGCGATCTTCGCGGGGATCATCGGCGGCGTCATTTCGGGCATCATGCGTGCCGAACTGGCGGAACCGGGCATCCAGGTCCTGGGCTATTGGGTCGAGCTTCTCGGTGGCGAAGCCAGCTTCGACGCCAATCTGCACATGTGGAACGTGTTCATCACTGCGCACGGCCTGATCATGGTCTTCTTCATGGTCATGCCCGCCATTATCGGCGGCTTCGGCAACTGGTTCGTCCCGCTGATGATTGGTGCGCCGGACATGGCGTTTCCGCGCATGAACAACATCTCGTTCTGGCTGACCGTCGCTGGCTTCTGCAGCCTGCTGTTCTCGATGTTCGTGCCGGGCGGCGCGGGCGGTAACGGAGCGGGCGTGGGCTGGACGGTCTATGCGCCGCTGTCGACATCGGGTTCGACCGGTCCTGCGGTCGACTTTGCGATCTTCTCGCTCCACCTTGCAGGTGCGGGCTCGATCCTCGGGGCGACCAACTTCATCACCACCATCTTCAACATGCGTGCGCCGGGCATGACCCTGCACAAGATGCCGCTGTTCGTATGGTCGGTTCTAGTCACCGCATTCCTGCTGCTGCTGGCACTGCCGGTTCTGGCGGCCGCGATCACCATGCTGCTGACCGACCGCAACTTCGGCACGACCTTCTTCGATGCCGGCGGTGGTGGCGATCCGGTGCTCTACCAGCACCTGTTCTGGTTCTTCGGTCACCCCGAAGTCTACATCATGATCCTGCCGGGCTTCGGCATCATCAGCCAGATCATCGCGACCTTCAGCCGCAAGCCGGTGTTCGGCTACCTCGGCATGGCCTATGCCATGGTTGCAATCGGCGTGGTCGGCTTCGTCGTGTGGGCGCACCACATGTACACTGTCGGCCTCGACGTGAACACGAAGATGTATTTCACCGCGGCGACCATGGTCATCGCAGTGCCGACCGGCGTGAAGATCTTCAGCTGGATCGCCACGATGTGGGGCGGCTCGATCGAGTTCAAGAGCCCGATGGTCTGGGCGCTCGGCTTCATCTTCCTGTTTACCGTCGGCGGCGTGACCGGCGTCTACCTCGCCAATGGCGGCATCGACGATGTCGTGCATGACACCTATTTCGTGGTCGCGCACTTCCACTACGTGCTGTCGATGGGTGCGGTCTTCGCCCTCTTCGCCGGGTTCTACTATTGGTTCCCGAAGATGAGCGGCAAGATGCACAGCGAGTTCCTCGCGCATCTCCACTTCTGGGGCTTCTTCGTCGGGGTGAACGTGATCTTCTTCCCGCAGCACTTCCTGGGCCTCCAGGGCATGCCGCGTCGTTATCCCGACTTCACCCCGGCTTATTCCTACTGGAACGAAATCAGCTCGATCGGCTACGAAATCATGGCCGCTTCGATGCTGCTGTTCTTCGCTAACGTGATCTACGCGTTCGTCGCCGGCAAGAAGGCAGCCGACAACTATTGGGGCGAAGGTGCGACCACGCTCGAATGGACCCTGTCGAGCCCGCCGCCGTTCCACCAGTACGAAACGCTTCCGGTGATCGAAGACCACCACGACTACCACGATCACCGTCCCGCCACGGCCTGAGGCTGAGAGCAGGGCGAACAGCTTCCGGCCAGTCCGCAAGGGCTGGCCGTTTGCTTTGAGACGAGGACTTGACCATGCCCGAGATGCGCCAGATCGACACCGGCGAGGTATCGCTGCGCTGCGCGATCGAGGGCGAGGGCCCGCTGGTCATATTTGTCCACGGCTTCCCGGAAAGCTGGTACAGCTGGCGCCATCAGCTTGGCCCCGTCGCAGAGGCCGGCTTTACAGCCTGCGCGATTGATGTGCGCGGATACGGCGGATCGGACAAGCCACCGGAGATTGCCGACTATTCTCTCGAAAAGCTCGCAGGGGACCTGGTGGGCCTAAGGCAGGCGTTGCAACCCGACACGCCCGCCATCCTCGTGGGCCATGATTGGGGTGCGCCGATCGTGTGGAACACGACGTTGACGCATCCGGAACATTTTCTCGCGGTCTGTGGGATGTCGGTACCTTTCGCCGGGGCGCCGCAGCGACCTTTCAACGAGATCTACCACGAGCATTTCATCAGCCAGGGCAAGTTCTTCTACCAGGAGTATTTCCAGGAGCCTGGTGTAGCCGAGGCAGAGGCTGAGGTAGACCCGCGCGACTTCGTGCAGCGCATGATGTATTCGATCAGCGGCGATGTTCCGCCCGGCGACTATTGGAGCAAGCCCTATGGGGCGACCTTCCTCGAGGGTTTGCCTGATCCGCAACCGGTGCCGTGGCTGACCGACGAGGATATGGATTACTACGAGCAAGAGTTTCGCCAATCGGGTTTTCGCGGACCGCTCAATCGCTATCGCAATCATCAGCGCGACTTCGAGTGGCTGCAGGCGTGGCGAGGCCAGCGCATTGAGCAACCCGCGCTCTTCATCGGCGGAACGCGCGATCCGGCCACTTACCTGTTCGGCGCGGTCACCGATCCGGTAGCGATGATGAAGCTGTTCGCGCCCCGGGTCGAAGGCCACATCCTGGACGGCGTGGGCCACTGGACTCAGCAGGAACGCCCCGATGAGGTGAACCGCTTGCTGATCGACTGGCTAAAGCGGCTATAGCCCCCTATATGCACGCCGATTCCATGACTCAGGCAACCACCTCCACCCAGCTCCCGGCTGACTGGCGCGATTTCTACGCGCTGACCAAGCCGCGCGTGATGAGCCTGGTGATTTTCACCGGTCTGTGCGGATTGCTGGCCGCGCCGGGCAGCATCAACCCGGTGATCGGCTTTACCGCCATCCTCTGCATTGCCCTTGGCGCTGGCGGGGCGGCGGCGCTTAACCAGTGGTGGGAGGCCGACCTCGATGCGGGGATGAAGCGGACCATGGCACGCCCCCTACCGGCAGGCCGGATGCAGCGGACCGATGCGCGCGATTTCGGGGTCATGCTGTCGGCCGCCTCGGTCGTCGTCATGGGAGTGGCGGTGAACTGGCTCGCGGCCGTCATCCTGGCTGCATCTATCGTCTACTACGCGGTGATCTACACCATCTGGCTCAAGCCGCGCACACCGCAGAATATCGTCATCGGCGGCGGGGCAGGGGCTTTCCCGCCGATGATCGGCTGGGTCGCGGTGACTGGCGACATCACGCTGATGCCGGTGCTGCTGTTTGCGATCATCTTCATGTGGACGCCGCCGCATTTCTGGGCGCTCGCGCTGTTCGTGCAGTCCGACTATGCCAAGGTCGGTATCCCGATGATGCCGGTTGTCGCGGGCGAGAAATCGACGCGGCGGCAAATCCTGGCCTATTCGATCCTGCTGGTGCCGCTGGCCGCGACACCGTGGTTCATCGGCGGCACCGGCGCGCTCTACGGCATCGCCGCGCTGGCGCTGTCCATCGCCTTCCTGGCGCTGTCGGTCCCGGTCGCATTCCGCACGGCAGGAGAGGGTGACAAGATGCGCCCGGAAAAGCGCCTGTTCGCCTTCAGCATTCTCTACCTTTTCGCGCTTTTCGCGGTGCTGGTCGTCGACCGGATCGCCGCGGCACAAGGATGGCTATAATGACCCCTGAAGATGAAGCCGAACTCCGCAAGCGCCAGAAACAGCGCAACCTCGTCCTTGGCGGGGTCCTGCTGTTTTTCGTGCTGCTGTTCTATGCCATAACCATCGTGAGAATGACGGACTGAGACCATGACGACCGCTACGTTGGAACGGAAGAATACGCGCACCGCCATGTTCGCCTTCCTCGGCGCGCTGGCGATGCTCGGCCTCGGCTATGCTGCCGTTCCGCTCTACGATCTCTTCTGCCGGGTGACCGGTTTCGGCGGCACTACCCAGCGCGCCAGCGAGAGCGACGCCGCGATCGCCGAACGTCTTGCCCAGAGTGCTGGCGGCAAGACCATCTCGATCCGGTTCGACGCATCGACCGCGCGCGACATGCCGTGGAGCTTCAAGCCGGCGCAGGTGACCGATACCGTGCAGATCGGCGTACGCGACATGGCAACCTATGTCGCGCGTAACGACAGCGGAGAGACCGTAACCGGTACCGCGAGCTTCAATGTCGAGCCCGAGCAGGCCGGGCGCTATTTCAACAAGATCCAGTGCTTCTGCTTTACCGAACAGACGCTCAAGCCCGGGCAGGAAGTGCACATGCCGGTGCTCTACTACGTCGATCCCAAGGCGCTCAACGATCCCAACATGGACGGGGTCGAACAGATCACGCTCAGCTACACTTTCCACCGCACAGAGGCTGCTTCTGCAAACTAAGCGCGCTTCCACTCTGGACCCACGCCGCCGAGGCGATTAAGGGCAGGCGCAACAGGCAACAGGACTTTTGGTAATGGCTGGTAACGTCACCCACGACTATCACATTCTCGAGCCCGATATCTGGCCGCTGATCGGCGCGGCATCGGCGCTCACCTTCACTACCGGCATGGTGCTGATGATGCACGAAATGGCCAGCTGGCAGATCGTGCTCGGCCTCGGTGTCATGGGGCTCATCGCCACGTTCTTCAGCTGGTTCGGCAATGTCGTGAAGGAAGCGCATGCGGGCGACCATACCCCGGTCGTGCAGCTGCACCTGCGTTACGGCATGATCCTGTTCATTGCCTCGGAAGTGATGTTCTTCGTCGGCTGGTTCTGGGCGTGGTTCGACTTCGCACTGTTCCCCAACGCGCTGACCGAGGTCGTCGGCGGGCAGTTCCCACCCAAGGCGATCGAGGCAGTGCTCGATCCGTTCGCGCTCCCGCTGCTCAACACGCTGATCTTGCTGTGCTCGGGCACCACCGTTACCTGGGCGCACCACTCGCTGATCCATGGCGACCGCGACGGGCTCAAGAAGGGCCTGTGGGCGACCATCCTGCTTGGCGCACTCTTCACCGCCATCCAGGCCTATGAATACAGCGTCGCGCCCTTCGCATTCGGTGGTAACACCTACAGCTCGGGCTTCTACATGGCGACCGGCTTCCACGGCTTCCACGTCCTGGTCGGCACGATCTTCCTGATCGTCTGCCTGGTCCGCGCCTACAAGGGCCACTTCACTCCGCGCCAGCACTTCGGTTTCGAAGCGGCGGCATGGTACTGGCACTTCGTCGACGTGGTGTGGCTGTTCCTCTTCATTGCCGTCTACATCTGGGGCGGCTGGGGCGCCGCGGTCCACTAATGACCGCGGACGGCGGTCCGCCAATTGAGAAAGGGCAGCCGGGCATCCCCCAGGCTGCCCTTTTCGGTTTGTGCCCCAAGTGCGGATCCCGCACGCTGTTCGACGGAGCCGCCAAGTTCGCGGATCGGTGCCGGGTGTGCGGGCTGGACCTCACGCGGTTCAACGTGGGGGACGGACCGGCGGCATTCCTGACGCTCATCATCGGGGCGATCATCGTCGCGCTTGCCCTGTGGCTTGATGCCACTGTCAGGCCACCGTTCTGGGTCCATGCGCTGATCTGGATTCCCGTGACGGCAGGGGCCGTCCTATGGGGCCTGCGCGTGTCCAAGGCTTGGCTGCTGCAGGCCGAACATCGCAACAATGCCGGAGAAGCAGGAAGCAAGGACCTGTGATCCGCAAGCTGCCGATCTTCTCGACGATTGTCGTGCTGGCGGCTGCCGCAACGATGGTTGCGCTGGGCGTCTGGCAATTGGGCCGGGCGCAGGAGAAAGAAGCGCTGCTCGAGCAGTATGCGCGGACCGAGACTATGTCGTCCGAAGTCGCCTGGCCGACCGACGCGGATGAAGTCGATACTGCGCTTTTCCGCCGCACCACAGTCGTCTGTGCAGAGGTCCTGGGAGTGGAAGCGAAAGCCGGGACGAGCGAAGCGGGTGCCAAGGGCTGGGCGCACTATGCCAGTTGCCGTCTGGCCAATTCGAACAGCTTTGCTGACGTAGTGCTCGGATGGTCGCGCGAACCGCAATTACCCACGTGGGAAGGGGGAGAGGTTCGCGGCGTGATCGCGCCGGGTCCGCGGCTCGTTGCCAGCCCCGCGCAAGCCGGTCTGGAGCAGGTCGCCTATCCCGACCCCAAGGACGTACCCAACAACCACCTCGCCTATGCAGGCCAATGGTTCTTCTTCGCGCTCACTGCGCTGGCGATTTACGGACTCGCCATTCGCAAGCGGATCAAAGAGCAGGCTTGATTGCCCTCAAGGCGAGCTTGCTTGCCCTGCGGAGCGCCTCCGTCTAACCGCACTGCCCAAATGGAATATATCTCGACCAGGGGGAGCGCGCCGGCGCTCGATTTCGAAGGGGTGACGCTGGCGGGGCTGGCCAGCGACGGCGGCCTGTACCTGCCGCGCGAATGGCCGCGTTTCAGCGAGGCCGAGATCGCCTCGATGGCGGGCCTGCCCTATGCGCAGCTCGCCGCGAGGGTCATGGCACCCTTTGTCGGGGACAGCCTGACCCAGGAAGAACTGCTGGCACTGTGCGAGCAGGCCTATGGCCGTTTCGCGCATGATGCCGTGACGCCGCTGGTCCAACTGAACGAACGGCAATGGCTGCTCGAGCTGTTCCATGGGCCGACCCTCGCCTTCAAGGATGTGGCGCTGCAATTGCTCGGTCTGCTGTTCGAGAAGTTCCTCTCCCGCCGCCAGGGCAATCTGACCATCGTCGGCGCCACCAGCGGGGACACGGGTTCCGCCGCGATCGATGCCGTGGCCGGGCGCGAGGGCGTCGACATCTTCATGCTCCATCCCAATGGCCGCGTCAGCGATGTCCAGCGCCGCCAGATGACGACCGTCCGCGCGCCCAATGTGCACAACATCGCCATCGAGGGCAGCTTCGACGATGCGCAGGCGATGGTGAAGCGCATGTTCGCCGACGAAAGCATGACCAATCGCTTCAACATCGGCGCGGTCAACTCGATCAACTGGGCGCGGCTGATGGCGCAGGTGGTCTATTACTTCTACGCTGCGCTGCAGTTCGGGGCGCCAGGTCGCAAGGTCGCCTTCAGCGTGCCGACCGGCAACTTCGGCGATGTGTTCGCAGGCCATGTCGCGGCGCAGATGGGCTTGCCGATCGAACAGTTGATTGTCGCCACCAATGTGAACGACATCCTGCATCGTGCGCTGACCAGCGGCGATTACTCGACCGGGACCGTCACCCCCACCGCAACGCCTTCGATGGACATCCAGGTCAGCTCCAACTTCGAGCGCCTACTGTTCGACGTTGGCGGCCGCGACGGTTCTGCGATGGCCGAACAGATGCGCTCGTTCGACGCGAACCGTTCGATGCAACTGACCAATGCCCAGCGCCAAGGTGCAGCAGGGCTATTCGCCAGCTATCGTGCCGATCAGGACCAGACATCGCGGGCCATGCAATGGGCTTACCAGCATGCCGGCGAAATTATCGATCCGCATACGGCGGTGGGGCTCAGCGCCGCGCTTGCGAGCGAACTCGATCCCGCGATCCCGATGGTCACGCTCGCCACTGCCCATCCGGCCAAGTTCTGTGATGCCGTCGAGCGCGCCACCGGCGTCCGCCCCATGCTCCCTGCCCGGGTTGGCGACCTGTTCGCGCGCGAAGAGGCCTACACCGAACTCCCCGGCAATTACGATGCGGTGCGCGATTTCGTCGCCGAGCGCGCCACGCCGGCCGGCTGATGGTGGAACTGCGCCGCGATCCGATCCTGATGGTGGGCGAGGGCTGGGATGCCTATCGCCTGCTCGACAGCGGTCATGGCCGCAAGCTCGAGAATTTCGGGCCGTACAGTTTCATCCGTCCCGAACCGCAAGCGATGTGGACGCCGCGGCTGGCGGAATGGAGCGCCGACGGCGAGTTCATTCCGGGCTCCGACGAGGATGGCGGCGGGCGGTGGAACCTCTCGCCTGACGTCCCCGACGAGGGCTGGCAACTGGCGTGGGAGGAAGCCCGCTTTACCGCGCTTCCGACGCCGTTCCGGCACCTGCAGTTCTTCCCCGACATGGCTCCGGTGTGGAGCTGGATGCGTGAGCTGCTGGTGGGGCGGACCGATGCCGAGACGCTCAATTTGTTCGGCTATACGGGTGTGGGTTCGCTGGCGCTCAGCGGGTATGGCCGCGTCACCCATGTCGATGCGAGCAAGAAGTCGGTGGCGCAGGCGCGCGAGAACGCCGCGCTGTCGGGCATGGAGGATCGCCCGATCCGCTGGCTTGTGGACGATGCGGCCAAGTTTGCTGCCCGCGAGGTGCGCCGCGGCAATCGCTACGACGGCATCATCCTCGACCCGCCCAAATTCGGGCGCGGGCCGAAGAACGAGACCTGGCGGCTGGAGGAGAGCCTGCCCGGCCTGCTCGCCGATTGCCGCCGCTTGCTCGACAGCGAGAGTCGGTTCCTGTTCCTGACGGTCTATGCGGTGCGGATGAGCAGTCTTGCGCTCGCGGGCCTGGTCGAGGAGTTGTTCCGCGACCTCCCCGGTACGATCGAGCATGGCGACCTTGCCGTCCGCGAGCAGGGCGAGGACGGGCGCCTCCTGCCCACCGCGATCTTCGCACGCTGGAGCAATTCGGGTTAAGGGCGGCACATGACCGATTCGCTGATCCTCGAAGTGGCCGATTTCGAACACGATGTCCTCACCGGCATCTATTCGGAGGAAACGGGTAAGCCGCAGCCGCTGCGCATTACCGTGCAGGCGCGGCTGGCCGTCGCCGAGCATTACGCCCCCGACACGCCGCTCGATGCCAGCAAGAACTATATGGACCTGAAGTTTGCCGCGTCCGATGCGCTGCCCGACGGGGTTCACTTCAAGCTGATCGAGGCGGTGGCCGAGCACATTTGCGAAACGCTGTTCGTGCAGGATCAGCGGGTCGAAGCGGTCACGGTGAAGATCGTCAAGCTGGCCATTTCCGAGGCCGGCGAGAAGATCGGCATCACGCTCCACCGCGAACGCCGGTAATCACGATGCAGGCGGTGCTCTCGGTCGAAACGCTGCCCGAATGCGCGATCGACGCTGCGGCGCAATTCATGAACGTCCATCTCGCCAGCGTCCGGTCGCTGCTGGCGGACGAAGCCGATGCGCTCGCCATCGTGCTTCCTTCGGCGCCGAGGGACCACGACGACTGGCGCCGAGCCGTTGCGCGCGACCTGGCGCGAGCTCACGCCCCCGCGCGGGTAAATGTGGTTGGCACATCGCAGGAATCGCAGCGAATCGCCCTGCTTGGCTATTTAGAGGGTGCACCCGGCATCACGGGGCAGTATCTTCCCGGACATGAGTAGGGTTCGTGACATCCTGATGCCCGAGGGCACTACCAAGCCGCTGGTCGACGGTTTCCAGCGGCGTATCTCCTATCTGCGGCTGTCGGTCACCGATCGCTGCGACCTGCGTTGCAGCTATTGCATGCCAGAGCGCATGAAGTTCCTGCCGCGCAAGGATGTCCTCAGCCTGGAAGAGCTTCACAAGCTGTCCCTGGGGTTCATCGCCCGCGGGGTCACCAAGATTCGCATCACCGGGGGCGAGCCGCTGGTGAGGCGGGACATCATCGAGCTGATCCAGGCGCTCGGTCGCAAGCTGGGTGACGGGCTGGATGAGCTGACGCTTACCACCAATGGCACACAGCTAGTCAGCCATGCCGGTGCGCTGGTCGATGCCGGCGTCAAGCGCGTCAACGTTTCGCTCGACACGCTCGATCAGCGCAAGTTCGCCGAGCTTTCCCGACGCGATGCCCTGCCACAGGTTCTGGCGGGGATTGCCGCCGCCAAGGATGCGGGCCTCAAGGTCAAGATCAACGCGGTCGCGCTGAAGGACATCAACGAGGGCGAGATCGCCGACCTTATCGCATGGGCGCATAGCGAGGGGCATGATTTGACCCTGATCGAGGTGATGCCGCTGGGCGAGATCGAAGCCGATCGGGTCGACCACTACCTTCCGCTGGCCGAAGTGCAGGCGCGGCTCGAGGAACGGTGGCAACTGATCCCCTCCAGCCACAAGACCGGCGGCCCGGCTCGCTATTTCGATATTGCCGAGACCGGCGGTCGCCTGGGCCTGATAACCCCACTGACCAACAACTTCTGCGCCGGCTGCAACCGGCTGCGCGTGACCGCCACAGGGCAGCTCTATCCATGCCTCGGTGGCGGCGAGCGGGTCGACCTGCGGGCGGCGCTTCGCTCAGACGATCCTGATGCCAATCTCAATGGGGCGCTCGACGAAGCGCTGCGCATCAAGCCGGAGCGGCACCATTTCGATATTTCGCAACGCGGCGAGGCCCCTGCGCAGCCGCGCCACATGTCGGTGACGGGCGGGTAGGGTGGCCGTCACGATCCTGTTCCTGGGGCCCTTACGTGATCTCGCGGGCACGGAAGCGCTCGAGGTAGGGGCTCCGCTGGACTGGGCCGGATTGCTGTCCGCCGTCGCTCCTGCGGTGGCGGAGCAACTGCGGCTCGAGCGGGTCAATGTCGCGTGTGCCGGACGGGTGCTGGCCGACAAGACCGGGCTTGCCGCCAAGGACGGCGACGAGGTGGCGCTCCTGCCGCCGGTCAGCGGCGGCTAGCCGATGCGCGATATCCGGCTGCTCACCGAGACCTTTTTTCCCGGCGCGCTGATCGGCCCCTTCACACAGGCCAATCCGGGGCTGGGAGGCGTGTGCACCTTCGTCGGCGAGGTTCGCGCCGAGGCAGATGTCGAGGCTCTCGAACTGACCCATTACGAACCGCTGACGCTGCCCGGCATGCACGAGTTGGCCGACCGCGCGTTCGACAGGTTCAATCTGATGGGTCTGCTGATGGTTCACCGGATCGGCCAGATGTGGCCCGGCGAACCCATCGTCTGCGTCTCGGCAGCTGCGGCGCACCGTCGGGACGCGATCGATACAGTCGATTTCTGCATGGATCACCTCAAGAGCGCGGCATGGTTCTGGAAGCGCGAGAAGCGCGCCGATGGCTGGCACTGGATCGAGCCGCGCAGCGAGGACTATGCCGACCGCGCCCGGTGGGAAAAATAGTTCCTGGCGTTTGACTTTAGTCAAGGTGGCGCCGCCCAGATCATGAAAGAACTTCTCTCACTGGAAGGGAGTTCTCGTCATGTCTCAGAAGGTTTCTGCCGATTTCGTCGCCGAGAAAGCGCGCATTGTGGATGCGCCCAAGATTCCGGTGGTGGTCGATCGCACATTCCAGATTCCCAAGGGTGTCTATGTCGCGACGGTGGCGGGCTATCTCGGCTTCCTGGCCATGATGACAGCAACTTTCGGCAATCCCGGCCTGATCATTCCGATGGCCATCTTCGTGTTCGTGATTGCGGCCGGCTTCGCCATCCCTGCGATCTGGACCCATCTTGCGCCAGAGGCGAAAAGTCGGCCTCTCACGCAGGGTCAAATGGAAATGAAAGGCATCATGACACACACGGGTTGGACCAGCGCCCGGGATGCCACCACACAGGTTTTGATACTGCCCGTGCTTATCCTCCTCTGGGGACTTGCGGTAATGACGATAGCCGCGACTATCTAGTCCTCTTCCTTCCCGGAAAGCATGCGCAGGTACGCGGGGTCGACCAGTTCGATCCCGCGTTTACCTTTGCGGCGAATGGCGCCTGAATCTTCGAGTTCCCCCAGCTTGCGGCTGACCGTTTCGATCGTCAGGCCGAGCATGTTGGCGATCTCGCCGCGTGAAAGCGGCAGTTCGAATTCCTGCGCCGGATGGCACGGCGAATCGCTTGCCGCGCGCGCGAAGTCATGGAGCAGCGCGGCGAGGCGCGCTTCGGCGCTACCGTGGGCGGTTAGTTCCAGCAGGCTCCGGGTCGAATGGAGGTCTTCCTGAGACCTGCGCAGGAGCGCGCGCGCGAGGGCAGGGTAATCTTCGATCGCGCGCTGCATGTCGCGCTTGGGAAAGACGCAGAGGCGGCTTTCGGTAAGTGCGACCACATCGTGATGCGCGAACGGCGCGAACATCTCGCCGATAAAGCCGGAGGGGTGGGCGAGGGCGAGGATCTGTTCGTTGCCGTCGCGGTCGGTAGCACAAATCTTGAGTGCACCGCTCACTAGCGTGGCGCAGGCCGCGTCCTCGTCGCCGGCGGCGAACAGCATTTCCCCGCGCTTCAAGACCCGAGTTCTCCCGGCCTGAGCCAGAGCATCGCGTTCCTTGTCGCTCAGGACCGAGCAGGCGGCGCTGTCGCGGACGGGGCAGGTTTCACAGGTCAGGTTCATTGGGCGAGCCTTCCTCGCAGGCGGGCGAGGACCGCATCCTCCTCGCTCACGAGCATGACGACGCGCTCGCGCGCGGCGCCGATCTGCTCCCGCTCAACAAAGCCAAGCGTCGCGTCAGTGAACATCAGGTCTAGCTCGCCAAGGGCGATCGCGGTTTCGCTACGTTGCGAATCCAGGTCCGCCAGCGCGACCTGGGCCGCGGCCCAGCTGTTGCTGCCCGGACCGGAACCCGCGGCGCCAACCGTCCGTTCGGCGCCGGGCGCAGCGGACAAGAACTGCTGATGTGAGGATTGCGCGGCGGCCAGCAGCGAATCGACGCTCGCCAGCATCTCGGCGCTTGCCGCGGCCGGGGCCGGGCGGTCGCTCTCGGCGGGTGCCGCGAAGCTGCCGCTTACCCTCTCTGCATCGCGAACTGCGAGCGATGGATAGCGATCCGAGCTGCCGGCGCAGGCGCCCAGCACGGTGCAGGCAAGCAGGACAAAAGGGTAACGATGGCTGGATGGACGATTCATCGTCTTGCCCCATAGCACGAGGAACGTGTGGTGCCAGACTTCGCATATGCAAAAACGCGCCAATCCGGCGTTGACTTGGCGCCACTTCTCCCTTAACGGCACCCATCTTTCCGGCAGCCCGCTTACAGGCGGTGCGTCGGGCGCGCCTTCTTCATGGGAAGGGGGCACAGCTTTAGATTGAGAGTATTACCACCATGTTCGCAGTAGTGCGCACGGGCGGCAAGCAATACCGGGTTGCCGCCGGAGACAAGATCGCAGTCGAAAAACTCGCTGGTGAAGCCGGCGACACCGTGACGCTGGGCGACGTCCTGCTCGCGGGTGAGGGCGACAGCATCGCCGACGCCTCGAAGGTCACCGTTTCGGCGGAGATCATCGCACAGGCCAAGAGCGAGAAGGTTGTCGTTTTCAAGAAGCGTCGCCGCCACAACTACCGCCGCAAGGCCGGTCACCGCCAGCAGATGACCCTGCTGCGCATCACCGACGTCGGCGAAGGCAAGAAGGCTGCTCCGAAGAAGGCTGAAGCCAAGAAGGAAGAAGCCCCCAAGGCAGAAGCCAAGAAGCCTGCTGCGAAGAAGGCCGCTCCCAAGAAGGAAACCGCCGAGAAGAAGGCACCGGCCAAGAAGGCTCCGGCTAAGAAGGCTCCGGCCAAGAAAGCCGCGCCCAAGGCCGACAAGAAGTAAGGATTACGGACGATGGCACATAAAAAAGCAGGCGGTTCATCGCGTAACGGTCGCGACTCAGCCGGCCGTCGCCTCGGCGTAAAGAAGTTCGGCAGCCAGGGTGTGGTCGCCGGTAACATCATCGTGCGCCAACGCGGCACCAAGTTCTACCCGGGCAGCAATGTCGGCATGGGCAAGGACCATACCCTCTTCGCGCTCGAAGACGGCGTGGTGCGATTCCACAAGGGCAAGCTCGGTCGCAAATACGTCTCCGTAGATGCGATTATGGAAGCAGCCGAATAACCGGACGGTTCGATAAAGGGATCGTCCAGACGGAACGGTCCCAGCCGGGGTAACCGGCAGACGAAGAGGGAGATGGGACCGACCCGTCTCCCTCTTGTCGTTTCTCCCTCACAGCCTGGCGAAATGATCTTTCGCCGCAATGCAACTGTCACGCATGCTCCGTAACGGGGTGCTGCGGGGCGATGAGGAGAAGACCGATGTTCCATCGCAGCGAAAGATTGCTGTTGAGACCGCCATGGCCCGAGGACTGGAAGCAGGTTCTGGGCGGGATCGCCGACGAAGGGGTCGTGCGCAACCTGGCCCGTGCGCCCTGGCCCTACAACCCGACAGACGCCCGGCAATTCGTCGAGCTGCCGATCGATCCGATGTTCCCGCGTTTCCTCATCACGCGAGCGGACAATGCGATGCTCGTCGGCTGCATCGGCATCGATCGAAACGAGGGCGAAGTCGAATTGGGCTATTGGATCGGGCGCCAGCACTGGGGACAGGGCTATGCCACCGAGGCCGGCCGCGCGGTGCTCGAGGTTGCCAGGATGCTGGGCCACCGGCGGATCGTGGCGGGCCACTTCCTCGACAACCCCGCGTCGGGCCGGGTGCTGGGCAAGCTCGGCTTCGAACCGACCGGGATCGTGCGCCCGCGCCACAGCTGTGGCCGGGGCGAGGCGGTGCTCGCCGCCGAATACGAGCTCGACCTCGCGGCCGAAAGCGGGCTGGCGGTGCAAGCCGCCTGATTCGCTTCGCCGTCTGACAAGGAAAAGCCCCGGTACCGCATGGCGGCGCCGGGGCTATTTCTTTGGAACGTCTCGCCGAGGTTATTCGGCGGGCATCAGCGCCGCTTCGAATTCACCTTCGTAGAGGTTGATCAGCTTGCGATCATCGTGGTCCCAGGGGTGGAAGCCGGGCTTGAAATAGGCCAGCCACGCCGGGAAGATGCGCCGCACGACGCCCGGGCTCACGGTCAGGTACTTGAACAGGCCCCAGCGTGCCTTCCAGCCGGTGATGCCGTCCTGCGCGAGCAGGTTCATGCTGTCTTCCCAGCGGTTTTTGAAGAACCGGCCGGTGACGATCAGCATCATCAGGCTGCGGACCTTCCAGCGCTTCAACGGCGTCCAGTCGCGGGTCGCGTGGTTCCAGACGTCATAGGCGACGCCCTTGTGCTCGACTTCCTCGACCGAGTGCCAGCGCCACATGTCGCGGACTTCTGGATCGGCCTTGGCGAAATGCTTCGGATTGGCGAGGAATTCATGCGCCATCATCGCGGTGTAGTGCTCGAGCGCCATGGTCGCGGCGAGATTGAGGATCTCGGGGCGGCCCTTGGTCAGGTTGAGCATTTCCTCGACGCGCTTGTCGATCGCCTTGATGTCGTAGCCGTGATCTTCGGCCAGCTTGTTGAAGGCGATGTGTTCGCGGGTGTGGTTGATTTCCTGCTTCACGAAGGCGCGGATTTCGGCGGCCAGCTTGGGCGGGGCGCCATCGCGGTGGGCCTTGACGGCCTCGATGAAGAACGCTTCGCCGCGCGGGAAAGTGGCGGAAAGCGCGTTGTGCCAGGCGGTGCCGAAGGGCTCGCCCGCCCACCAGCGACGCGGCGTGGTGTTGCGGTTGAAGCGCTCGTCGCGAACGGTGATTTCGAGATCGACGGGGGTCGGGCCGGTCATCGCGTCGCGGTCGAGTTCGAAAGTGGTCGGTGCATTCATCGTACTACTCGTTGAAACTGTTACTGACAGGGGTGTAAGTAGGCGTTACTTACATTCATGTCAATAGCGTTTTGATCAAGCGCAAATTCCCACGGAAAAACCCTACAGGATGGAACACTTGGAACACGGTCCAAGGGCAGAAAGCACCATTGTGTAAACGTCGGTCGCAAAAGTGTGACTGTCCGGCCGAGTCTGTGGATGTGAGCAGGCATTGTGTGACCTTGGCGCGTAGAGGTGTAACCCTGAACACCCGCGAAGTGTGGCCTTGTGGCACATGAAGCGTGATCAGTAAGTAGCGACATGTCTCTCGGGGAGAGGGCCGGACGAAGTGAAAGGGCGCCGAGGTTTTAGCCGCGCCTGCTTGTGTAGGGAATACGGAGATGGCCAACGCTGGCCTTACTTGCCGATCCTGAAATCCCGGCCCCAAATCCCATATGGTACCCGAATCTCGCTTCCGTTGTGGGCCACAGGTGAAATGGACAGAGAGCTCATTGGATATTGGCCCTTCACTCCTGAAATTCAGGAAGCTCTACCACCATACCGTCCAATGCCGGGGTGACTGGGATCTGGCATGACAAACGTGATGTCGCGCGCACGATGGTCGAACATTCGAGCATATCGCCTTCCATCTCCGAACGTTCATCCAGTTTGGATTGCCACTCGGCATCGATGAAGACATGGCATGTCGCGCACGCACATTGCCCGCCGCAATCGGCATCGATACCCTCAATACCATTGTCTCTCGCGATCTCCATGATCGTCGCGCCGGGTTCGGCCTCGACCTCATGCGTCTTGCCGTCGAAAGTCTTGAAGCTGATCTGAACCATTATTGCGCCTCCTTCGCGACAAGGCGGACAGGTAGGGTCTCAATTCCCATGACGATGCTCGATGGAACGCGCTTGGGTTCGGCGAGCACTTCGATGCGATCGAAGCGCTCGAGTATCTCTTCCCAAAGGATGCGCAATTGCATCTCTGCAACGCGATTGCCCATGCAGCGATGAATGCCGAATCCGAACGAAACATGGCGGCGGGCATTGGGTCGATCGATGATAAAATCATCCGCGTTTTCGAAGACTTCTTCGTCGCGGTTGCCCGAGACATACCACATTACCACCCGGTCACCCTTTTTGATCTTCTGACCCTGGAAGATGATGTCCTCTGTCGCAGTTCGCCGCATATGCGCCAGCGGCGTCTGCCAACGAATGACTTCCGAAACCATGTTGGGAATCAGCGAAGGATCGGATTTGAGCTTTGCGAACTGATCGGGAAATTCGTTCAGTAGATGCACGCTGGCAGACATCGAATTGCGCGTGGTATCGTTGCCACCCACGATGAGCAGCCCGATATTGCCGAGAAAATCTAGCGGATCGTCGATCAAATTCTTGGTCTTGGGGTTGTGGGCGAGCAGTGAAAGGAAATCGAACTTGGGAGGTTGGGCCGCGCGCTCGTGCCAGAGCTTCGTAAAGTAGGGCAGCATTTCGGTGAGTACGATTTGCTGCCGCTTTTCCTCGCCAAGCGACGTGTTGCTGAACGCCTCCGTCGCGGTCGCAACGTCCGACCAGTAGGGTAGCAGGCGTCTATCTTCCCATGGAAAGTCGAACAACGTGGCGAGCATCTGTGTCGTCAGCTCGATGGATACCTTGTCGACCCAGTCGAATTCTTCATTGACGGGAAGTTGGTCGAGCAGGCTTCCGATCCTTTCGCGGATCATCGATTCGAGCTGGGAAAGTTGTTGCGGCTTTACTGCCGGTGCAACGGCCACACGCTGTTCGTCATGCTCGGGCGGATCCTTTTGGATAAAATTGGTCGGTTGGAAGAACTCGGGCTGGTCCCCGACACCGATGTTGCCCTTCGATGAGAACACCCTGTGATTGGTGTCCACCGACATGATGTCGGCGTGTTTGGTGATCGACCAGAAGGGGCCAGTGGGGCCAGTTTTCGAGAAGTGCACCGGCGCTTCGTCGCGCAGCCGTTTGAAATAACGATGGTGCGCCCCGGTCTCGAACAGTTCCGCTTCGCTGACGTCGATGTCTTCCAGCGCGAGGCTGTATGGATCGGGAATTGATTGGGCCTGCATTAACGTGCTCCGATGACGATCTAGGTTGTATCACCTAATTAGGTTAATTAGCCTAGATTGCTGTCGTGTCAAGTCACGCGCGGCAGCAACGTCAGCGCTAGCCTGCTATTGCGTTCTTCAAGTGCGTCAGGGATGAGGCGGGCATATATGGCTTAAGCAACGACAGGTGCTGCAAAAGCGATTGCCTGATGATGCCCGAACCCGCACGTTCGGTCGCTTGAGTTTCGCGGACGAAATCAAGGAAGTAGCGAACCACAATTATTGCACTGATTACCAATGGCTCAACGTCGTCATCGTCGATGTGAAGGTGCCCCTCTTTCTCCAACGCCTTGAAATAGAGCCGAAATTGCCGCCTGGCATCCTTATACAAGCGCTGGAGGTTCTCCTGTATCTCAGGCGCATGGGTACCATAGTCGGCCTGATCGCGGAACAGGAAGCGATAGTCGCGCAGATCAACTGCGACCACATTGAGAAACTCGGCATATTCATCGAGAACGTCACCGCCCGTTGGATGGAGTTTCGCGCGATCCTTCGAACGTTCGACAAACCTCGCGGCAATGGCTGAAAGCAACGCCCGCTTGTCGCGGAAGTGATACCACAGATTGCCAACGCGAATTCCGAGCCGATCTGCCAGGACGGCGTTAGTCACATTTCCGTAGCCTAGTTGGTTGAAGATCGACGTCGCTTGCTCGACTATCCGGTCTTTCGTGCCGCTGGCCATGCCAGGCTTTTGTGGCAGCGCCGACCAAGATGCAATGGAGATTAGGTGGTGGCTCTGCCGAACTTGCCCCACTGGTTCGCATTTTGGGATACTGAGGAGCACAGCTATGAGAGTGGGTAACACCGCCCTTTCATCTGCCGAATTGCTCAGCGGCCCATCCGCCTCGATCATTCCGCCGGCATCACCGCATCGGCATAGGGGCTTTCAAGCTTCCCGATCAGCGCGCGGTCATCATGCTTCCACGGATGGAACCCGGGCGTCAAAATGGTCGCCCATTCGAAGAACATCCGCCGCATCATGCCGGGTTTCCACCAGAGGAAGGCATAGAGGCTCCACTTGGCCTTGCGGCGTGAATAGCCGTCCTGTTCGAGCAGGCCGATCGCATCGCGAATGCGGTTGCCGAAATATTTCTTGGTGATCAGCGCGGCGACCAGCGCGCGGGTCTTGTAGCGTTTCCAAGCTGACCAATCGCGGGTGGCATGAAGCCAGATGTCGTAAACTAGCCCCTTGTGCTCGATTTCCTCGGTTGCGTGCCAGCGCCAGATATCGGCGGCGACCGGGTCGGCGCCGTCGAGATATTCGGATTTGGCCAAGAGCTGGCGGCTGATGATCGCGGCGAAATGTTCGAGCGCGATGGTGATGGCGAGGTTGAATTCCTTGGGCCGTCCGGCGGCGAGGTCGAGCATCGCCTGGATGCCCTGGTCGATGCTCTCGACGTTATAGCCGTGATCGGCGACGAGGCGGTTGAACGCGACATGCTCGCGCGTGTGATTGATTTCCTGGGTGGTGAAAGCCTTGATCTCGCGCGCCAGCTTGGGCGGCAGGCCCTCGCGGAAATCGCGCAAGGTATCGATGAAGAAGGCCTCGCCGCGCGGCAGGCTGGCCGATACCGAATTGTACCAGGCGGTCGCCACCGGGTCGTTAGAGTGCCACCAGCGCGGCACCATCGCCCCGCGATCGAACCGCCGGTCGCGCACGATCAACTCGTGTTCGGCAGGGGTCGCAGACCCTCTGGCGGTGATGCTTTCCACCGGGCCCTTGCCGGGCCGGTCCACGCGTTCTAGGTCAATGCCGGTCCGCTCTTCCATGGGTTAGGATTCTATTAGGCATAAGATTCAATGGCAAGTCGCAAGAGATTAACACCCGAGGAATCGCGAAGTAGTGCGCTCGAAGCGGCACGGGCGTTATTGATCGAAACCGGTCCTCAATCGGTAACATTGAAGGCTGTCGCAGGTAGAATCGGCCGCACGCATGCGAATTTGCTGCACCATTTCGGATCGGCTTCCGGACTCCAGAAAGAACTGGCGCGCCATATTGCCGAGACTGTCTGCGAAACGATCAAACAAGCGGTCGAAGCTAGCCGTGCAGGACTTGGAAGTCCGCGTGAAGTTGTCGACCTCGCTTTCGACGCATTCGACAAGGAAGGGGCGGGCGCACTCGCCAGCTGGATGATTCTCACCGGCAATGAGGACGCGCTGACACCGATCGTCGAGACGATCCACCAGCTGGTTGACGATATCGCTCCGGGCGAAGCGGATGGGCACGAAGGCGTGTTGCGGATGCATCAGGAGACGCTGGCGCTGGTGCTGATGGCGATGGGAGATGCGCTGATCGGATCGGCACTGGCGCGCTCGCTCGGCTTGCCGGAGACTGCCGCGCGCGATCATGCGCAGCGCATGCTCGAAGGCTCGCTCGACCTCGTCAGCCAGCCGCGATAAGCGAAGCCTTCAGCCATTCGGGCGCGAGCGAGGGATCGATGTTCTCGACCCGAATGTGATCGATCGCCCGGCCAAGCTCTTCATGCTGGTGCTTGCGGCGTTTCTCGTCGGACTGGTCGAGCGGCACCACCACCAGGCGCCGGTTGACTTTCTGCCGCCAGTTCATCCGGGCGGTGTTCTCCTGCCCGATGTAGCAACCCTTGTCGAAGCTGACGCCGCGCAGTTCGACGGCATTGGTTTCGAGCCACAGGATATCGCCCAGTTCGGCGCGGCCTTCCGGAACGCCGAGGTCGAGGCGGTGCTTGCGATAGGCGCCATCGGCGCTCTCGTCCGAGTCGCGGGCCGGGGCGATCCAGCGCTGGCCGAGTGCCGCGAGGCGCGGATCGGCGGCCCCGCCAGCGCCCATCTGTACCTGCCAATAGGCCCCGAGGCTGTCGTCGCGCGCAATCGTGATTTTGCGGCGCAGGCGATAGAGCGAAAGGCGCTTGACCAGGTCATCGGCCGCGTCGGCCTCGCACTCGATCAGCAGTTCGCCATTACCCGCTGGCCAGACGAAGAAGTCGAACATGGTCTTGCCCTGCGCGGACAGCAGCGCGGCATAGACGGGGAGCTTGCCGGTCACGTCATTGGTGACGAGGCTCTGCAGGAACCCCGCGACATCTTCCTCGTCGCTTTCGGGGGAAAGCCGGATCAGGGCGCGGGTGAACAGGCGATTTGCGGTCATGGATGACAAGGTGGGGCGCCCGCGGCCACGATCAAGCTTTGAGGCGTCGCTCGATCGCCTCGGCCATCAGTTCACCCAGCCGTGGTCCCTGCTCGGGATAGAGGTAGGGCTCGATCATTTCCGCCTCCATCACCAGCAATCCACCGTCATCGCCGCGCACCATGTCGATCCGCGCATAGAGCGGCGTGCCGAGCGGGATGGCATCGACGATGGCCTGCGCCGCAGCGAGGTCGGCAGGATCTGGTTCGAGCGGTTGCTCGGTGCCGCCGTACAGCGACTGCACGCGATAGTCGCCGCTGGCCGGGCGCTTGACCAGCGCATGCGAGAACTGCCCGTCGACGAAGAGGAACGAGTACTCGCCGTCGGTGGTGATCTGCGCGAGAAAGGGCTGCAGCATCATCGGCTGGCCCATCCACCAATCGCCATCGAGCGAGCCCTTGCGGTGCATCGACTGGCCCTCGGCTCCGGCGCCCACCTGCCGCTTGGCCACGAGGGCGTCGCACCCGAATTCCGCCATGGCCGATTCGATATCGGCGGCGGAGGCACGATCGACCCAGATCGTCGGGATGGTCTGCGCGCCGCGCTCGGCAAGATCGCGCAGATAGGTCTTGCGCGAATTCCAGCGGACGATCCGGGCCGAGTTGCAGACCTGGTGCCCGGCACTTTCGAGTTCCTCGAGCTTGGCGAGGAAGGCCGCCTCGTCGTCCTGATAATCCCACGGCGTTCCCACCAGGATCAGCGGCAGCTCGGCGAAATCGCCGACCGGCGAGCGCCAGTCGATCTCGCGCAGTTCTATGCCGCGTGCCGCCAGGGCAGGGCGCAGCGCTGCGACCTGCACATCATGTTCGAAGGCATCTTCACGGCGGCGCGGCGAGCCGGGATGCGTGCCCGGGCAGGTCAGGAATCCGATTTTCATGGCCCGAGCCTCTAGCCACGCATCTGCTCACTGGAAAGATGCGTCGCACGCTTCTACAGGGGCGCGTGATGACAGAGAGCCTGACGATCCGCCGCCCCGACGACTGGCACGTGCATTTGCGTGACGGCGACATGCTGCACGATGTGGTGGCCTATACCGCGCGGCAATTCGCCCGGGCGATCGTCATGCCCAATCTGACCCCGCCGGTGACGGACACGGCCAGCGCTTCGGCATATCGCGAGCGGATCCTGGCTGCGGTGCCTGAGGGGCTCGACTTCACGCCGCTGATGACCTGCTATCTCACCGATAGCACCGACCCGGACGACCTGGCACGCGGTGCGGCCGAGGGCGTCTTTACCGCGGCCAAGCTCTATCCCGCCAACGCCACGACCAACTCGGCGCACGGCGTGACCGATATCGGCAATCTCTACCCCGTGCTCGACCGGATGCAGCGCGATGGGATCGTACTTTGTGTCCACGGTGAGGTAACCGAAGCCGACATTGACGTATTCGATCGCGAGGCGGAATTCATCGACCGCCACCTGTCGAGGATCGTCGCCGATTTTCCCGGCCTGAAAATCGTGTTCGAACACATCACCACCAGCGAGGCGGCCGAGTTCGTCATGGCCGCTGGCGAGAATGTCGCGGCGACGATCACGCCGCAGCATCTGCACATTAATCGCAACGCCATGCTGGTCGGCGGGATCAGGCCGCATGCCTATTGCCTGCCGGTCGCCAAGCGCGAGCAGCATCGGCTGGCGCTGCGCAAGGCGGCGACTTCGGGCTCGCCCAAGTTCTTTCTCGGCACCGACAGCGCGCCGCATACGCGCGAAGCCAAAGAGAGTGCCTGCGGCTGCGCGGGCATCTTCAACGCGCCCTATGCGCTCGAAAGCTATGTCACCGTGTTCGAAGAAGAGGGCGCGCTCGACCGATTCGAAGGCTTTGCCTCGCTCCACGGACCGGCCTTCTATGGCCTGCCGGTAAACGAAGCGAAGGTCACGCTCGAACGAAGCGAGGTTGCCGTGGCCGACTCGATCGATTTGCCCGCGGTCGGGACCGCCATCGTCCCGTTTCATGCCGGCGATACGCTCGGCTGGAAATTCGTGCCCTAGGCGACCGAGACGGCGCGGCTGCGCTTCCACATATCCCACAGGAACACGGCGATCGCCGTCCAGATAAGTGCGAAGCTCGCGGCCTGCGCGGGCTTGAGCTCCTGCTCGAACACCGTCAGCCCGATGATGAAGACCAGCGTCGGCGCAATGTACTGGAAGAAGCCGAGGGTCGAATACTCCATCCGGCGCGCCGCGACGGCAAACAGCAGCAGCGGGATCGCCGTCAGGAAGCCGCCCAGCACGATGTAGGAGCTCAGTTGCCACGACACGGCGAAGGACGAACCCTGCGGGCCCGAGGCGTACCACCATGCGATCGCGACCGCAGGGAAGAAGAGGACTGCGCTCTCGATCGTCAGCCCCGGCAGCGAACCGACATCCAGTTGCTTGCGCAGCAGTCCGTAGACGGCAAAGGAGGAGGCGAGGGCGAGGCTGATCCACAGCGTATCGAGCGCGCCTGCCAGCAGTACAGCCACTCCGCACCCCGCCAGCAACACGGCGATCCATTGCATTCGCGACAGCCGTTCGCCCAGCAGAACGGTGCCGAGCAGGATGTTGATCAGCGGGTTGATGTAATAGCCCAGGCTCGCCGCGTAGACGTTGCCGTTCTGGATGGCCCAGACATAGATCAGCCAGTTGGCACCGATGATCGAAGCGGTAAGGCACAGGATCGAAATGGAGCGGCGCTGCGCGATGGCCTGGCGCACGTTTGCCCACTGGCCGCGAATCAGCACGATCACGAGGCAGATCGGCAGCGTCCAGATGATTCGCCAGCCGACGAATTCGAACGGCGGGACGCTCTTAACCAGCAGCAGGTACAGCGGCAGGAAGCCCCATATCCCGTAGGCCGCGAGGGCGGCTGGCACCCCCGAAGGCGCGGGATTGGTTTTGTTCGCAGGCATGCACGGCGCTCGTATGCGGGGCGGGCAGTAGCTGCAAGCGCCAAGTTTCATTCGGCTCGTCGGCGAAAATCCTTCGGTTCGTCGCATGAACGGAATGCTGCACGCCGCGTTGCATTTCGTTCAGGTTCGACGTTCTAAAACTGAACACCTCGACAAACACCGCGGGTGGTGACCGCGAATAAGGACCGAAGGACCAAACCGATGCTAAAGCTCGCCAAGCAAGCCGCCATCATTTCTGCAGCAGGCCTCACACTGGCCGTTGCCGCCCCTGTTAGCGCAGCCGAAATTGCCGTGCCGGGTCAGCACGCGCAAACCGCGCATGTCCTGGGTGACATGACATTCGAACACAAGCGCAAGCGCCACAAGCATCGTCACTATCGCGACAGCTATTATGACCGCGGCGACCGCTATTCTGACCGTTATGATCGGTATGATCGGTACGGCGAGCCGGTCCATCGCAACACCCGCATCTGGCGCGGTCGCGACAATCGCTATTACTGCCGCAAGGAAAACGGCACCACCGGTCTGCTGATTGGTGCGGGCGTGGGCGCTCTGGCCGGGCATGAGATTGCCGGGCGCGGCGGCGACCGTACGCTCGGTGCGATCCTCGGTGCCGCGGGCGGCGCAATTCTCGGCAGGGCGATCGACCGCAGCAGCACCCGCTGCCGCTAGACACTAAATTTTCCCAACTTGGGCCATTCCCACCAAGTGGCCCCGGCGCGGCTCCCACCAGGTCGCGGAAGGCGCTCCTTTGCCTAGTGCAGAGGGGCGCCTTCAGTATGTAGGTGGAGGATCTGGGGCGAAAATTAACCATATTGCGCGATGATCGCGGGAGAATTCGTACAGGCGCGCATGGGCGCCGTCATTGAGGCAGGATTCTCGAGCGATGGATCGCGTTTTTCCGACGTTGATGTTGTGCAGCCTTGCAGTAGCGCTTGCGTCCTGCGCGGGTGAGGCGTCCGAGAACACCGCCAAGCAGGAGAGCGATCCGCTGCTGGTGCGCGCGATCAATCTCCCCTTGATGACCGATCCGGAGCTGGTGTCACAGAACGAGGCAAATGCCGCGCTCACGATCGGCTACGAACAGTCCCTGCCGCCGATCGACGCATCGCCGGCGGCGATAGCCACAGCGAGCGATGCCGCCCGCATCCGCCTGATCGAGGGAGGGCAGATTCCTGAGTTGCCTCGACCCATCGCATCGTCGGGCGTGCCCAATCTCGGTGAGGCGGTCACCTCGCAGCAACGTGCGGAAATGATCGAATTCTCGGCAAGCTGCGCGCCATCGGTCGAGTATTCCGCAATCTGGGCTGCGCGGCTCCCGAAGTTTGCCGAGATCGTCCCGCGCGGAGCGGTGGTGGAGGCCGCAGGTACCGACCGTGCAGGCTGCAAGCTGCGTTCGGTCACCTACCTGACGCCGTTGCCAGTCGAGGAAGCGCTCACCTTTCACTATACGGTGGCTCAGCGTTCCGGCCTTGCCCCGCAAATCCATGAAGGGCCCGAATACGCGATCCGCGGCAAGGGCAAGTCAGGTCATCTCGCCGTACACCTGCGCGAACGCGAGGGTGGGCTGCTCGCCGTCGATATCGTGACGCTCGAAGAGTAGCCGATCTACCGCGGATCCTTGAGCCCGACGCCGATATTGGCGCGCGGCTGATCCATTTCCGTGCTGGCGACGGGATAGGCGCAATAGTCGGCCGCATAATATGCCGCCGGACGGTGGTTGCCGGACAGGCCGACTCCGCCGAAGGGGGCCGTCGAAGAGGCGCCATTGGTCGGGCGGTTCCAGTTGATCACGCCTGCGCGGACATTCGCCCAGAAGCGGTTGTAGTCCTGCGGCCCGCCGCCGATGAGCGAGGCCGACAGGCCGAAGCGGGTGTTGTTGGCTTCGGCAATGGCGGCTTCGAAATCGGGCACGCGAATGACCTGCAGGATCGGTCCGAACAGTTCGACGTCGGGCCGGTCCTTCATGTTGGTCGTATCGACGATCCCCGGTGTCAGGAACGGTAGCTTGGGATCAGGCTTGCGCATGTACTCCAGCGCCTTGCCACCGGTGGTGATCAGGTGGAGAAAGCTCTCCGACAGCGCATCGGCGGTGTCGTTGTCGATCAACGGTCCCATGAAGGGCTGCGGATCGGCAAAGGGTTCGTCGATCACCAGGCGTTTGGTCAGCTTCAGCACCTCATCCATGACAACGCCGTAGAGGTGCTCGAGCACGATCAGCCGCCGCGCCGCCGTGCACCGCTGGCCGGCCGAGGTGAAGGCGCTCTGCACGATCAGGGCGGCTGCATCCTTGTGCAGCGGCGTGTCGATCATCACGATCGGATTATTGCCGCCCATTTCCAGCGCGACGATCTTGCCGGGGTTGGTCGACAGCGTGCGGTTGATCGCAATGCCCGCCTGGACCGAGCCTGTGAACAGCACCCCGTCGATCCCGTTGTTCGAAATCAGGCGCTTGCCGGCCTCCTTGCCGCCGACGATCAGCTGGATCACGTCTTCGGGCACGCCGGCCTTGTGCAGGCACTGGACCAGGAATTCGCCCACGGCCGGGGTCTTCTCGCTCGGCTTGAACAACACCGCATTGCCCGCGATCAGCGCGGGCACGATGTGGCCATTGGGAAGGTGGGCCGGGAAGTTGTAGGGGCCGAGCACGGCCATGACCCCGTGCGGCTTGTGGCGAACCGCGGCGGTCCCCTGGAGAGCGCTGTCGAGCTTCTTCCTTCCAGTCCGTTCGGCATAGGCGCGGATCGAGATCTCGACCTTGTTGATGACCGAATCGACCTCGGTTCGCGCTTCCCACAATGGCTTGCCCGTTTCGCGCGCGATGAGTTTGGCGAATTCTTCCTGCTCGCCGCGGACCTCGTTGGCGAAGCGGCGCATCAGTTCCATGCGGTTGGCGAGCGGCTGCGAGGCCCACTCGGGCCATGCCTTGCGCGCCTTCTCCACCGCAAAGCCGATGTCGCTGACCTGCTTTTCCCAGAACACCAGCCCGGTCGCAGGTTCTTGCGATATGATCGAAAATTCCGTCACAGCGCTTTTTTGTCTTCCTCGGCAATTCCGTTAGTCTGAAGCTTCACCAATGGGAAGTGGTGGACGTAAAACCGCGTAGCTAACTCTCGGAAAATATTGCGGGTGCAGTCGGTGGTGCGCCATGCGCCGCACCCAAACGGCGAATGCGCTCGATCTTGTCATGGAGCGGTGCCCAGTCGTCGCGCTGGTCGATTGCCGACCACAGCGTATCGACCTCGTCGATCAGCATGCTTTCGACGGCACCCTCCGACCAATAGGGATGGTCACAGGCGACGGGTGCGTAATCGGCCAGGGCTTCGGCCAGTTCCCCGTTCGCCGCGCGTCCGCCCCGATGGCGATAGAAGAACTCGTCGGGCTGTGCCTGGCTTTCCCGCATCGCCTTTTCGCTTGCGGATACGATTTGGGTGTCGCGCGCGTCGCCCTTGGTCTCGACGCCGAGCCGCCAGCACCACCGGCGCGAAATCGCCGCCATGTAGAGCTCGCCGAATCGGTTCATGGCGGCGAGCAGCGGTTCGGCATCGACCAGCAGGCGCATCGCGACCGCGAACTGCCCGCAATTCCAGTGCAGGGCTTCCGGCTGGCGCCCGAAGGCATATAGCCCTGCCTGGTCGAAATAGGCTGCGGTGAAGCCCGGGTTCCACGCCGGGAGGAAGCGCCATGGGCCATAGTCGAAACTCTCGCCGGTCACGTTCATGTTGTCGGTATTGAGCACACCGTGGACGAAGCCTGCCACCATCCAGCTCGCCGCGAGGTCGGCCAGGCGCTCGACCACCTGGTGCATCAGGATGACGGCCGGCTCGTCGCGGCCCGGCGCATCGGGTGGGGGCGGCGGCCCGGGAAACTGCGTAAGGCAATATGCGACCAGCGCCTCCATATGCTCACGATCCTCCAGCGCGAGCAGGCGCTGGAAAGTTCCGATCCGGATATGGCCGTGGCTGAGGCGGGTCATCACGGCGGACCTGGTGGGGGAAGGTTCGTCGTTGCGCTCGAGTTCCTCGCCGGTCTCGATCACGGAGAATGTCTTGGAGGTGTAGACTCCCAGCGCCTCGAGCATCTCGGTCGCAAGGATTTCCCTCACCGCGCCCTTCAGCGTCAGTCGGCCGTCCGCCGTGCGGCTGTAGGGCGTAGTGCCGGAACCCTTGGTGCCGAGATCGAGCAGGCGACCAGCGCCGTCCCGCATCTGGGCAAACAGGAACCCGCGTCCGTCGCCGATCTCGGGGTTGTACACGCGGAACTGGTGGCCGTGGTATTTGAGCGCGAGAGGGTGCGGAAGATTTTCGGCAAGCGGTTCGAAACGCCCGAAATGGCCGAGCCATTGCTCGTCGCTCAGGCTGGCGAGCCCGATCGTCGCTGCGGCCCGATCGTTGCGGAACCGCAGCAAGGTCTGCGGGAAATCGGCGGGAGCGACCGCATCTCCAAGCCAGTCGGCCAGTTCGAGAATCGCCGGATCGGGTCGATATTCGGCAGCCCTGTCGATTTTACTCAGGGCAGGTTGCGGTTCGCCTCGCATGTCGCGATAGTGGGCGCGCAAGAGGCAGGGCGCAACCCTGCCTTCTCGCATCTGACAACAAGACGCACTTCGGAAAGCCCCAAGAAGCATGGATCAGCCCTATAGCGACGGCTACTGGACGAGCCCGGACGACCTTACCCTGCATTATCGCGACTATGCCGGACCCGAAGATGCCGCATCGCGCGCTCCGGTGATCTGCATGCACGGGCTCACCCGAAACGCACGCGATTTTGCTCCGCTGGCTGAACACATCGCGCAGCACCGCCGGGTTATCGTGCCGGAGATGCGCGGACGCGGGCTGAGCGACTATGCCAAGGACAGCGCGACCTATAATCCGCTAACCTATGTCGGGGACGTGGCGGCGCTGCTTGCCGAGCAGAAGATCGAGCGGTTCGTTGCGATCGGCACTTCGCTCGGCGGACTGATGACCATGCTCATCGCCGCGACCGATCCTTCGAAGATCGTCGGGGCCGTGCTCAATGACATCGGGCCAGAAGTGAATCCCGACGGGATCGAACGGATCAAGGGATATGTCGGTCACGGCCGAAGCTTTCCGACCTGGATTCACGCCGCGCGCGCGATCAAGGAGACGCAGGAGGTCGCTTTCCCCGACTTTACCCTCGACGACTGGATCGACGCGGCCAAGCGCGGCATGGTGCTGGGGCAGAACGGCCGGATCAGCTTCGATTACGATATGGCGATCGCCGAACCCTTCCGTATTCCCGGCAATGCGGCCCCGCCCGATCTCTGGCCGGCGTTCGAAGCCCTCGGCGGCGCTCCGGTCGTGCTGTTGCGCGGGGAATTGAGCGATCTGCTGTCGGATACGACGGTGCAGCAAATGAAGACGCGCCATCCCGACATGACCGCTGTGACCGTTGCGCGTGTCGGACACGCCCCGACGCTCGACGAACCGGAGAGTAGGGCCGCGATCGACGCGCTGCTCGCCCGCGTTCCATGAGCACGCCATCGGGCGCGGGAAAACCGCGTATCCTGCATCTTCATTCGAGCTTCTCGCCGGGCGGGAAAGAACTGCGCTGCGTGCAGTTAATCAACGCATTCGGCCCTGGCTTGCGCCACGCCATTGTCTCTGGCGAGCCAGAACAAATGGGCGCGGCCAAGCTGATTTCGCGTTCGATTTCCGTTGATTACCCGCAGGACTTCCCGTCGCTTCAAGGCAGGCCTTGGCCCGGGCGCCTGCTCAAGCTCGCGAAGGCGATGAAGCCTTACGACCTGGTGCTCACCTACAATTGGGGAGCGATGGATGCGGTCATGGCGCACACGATCTTCAGCGAGGCGCTGGGACTTCCGCCGCTGATCCATCACGAGGATGGCTTCAACGAGGATGAGGCGGGGAAGCTCAAGGCATCGCGCAACTGGTATCGGCGGATCGGGCTGGGCAAGGCATCGGGACTGGTGGTCCCCTCCGAGCGGCTAGAGGAAATCGCCCTGCTCACCTGGCAGCAGCCGATCGGGCGCGTAAAGCGCATCGCCAACGGAATCGATACCAAGGCTTTTGCGAAGACGCCTCGCCACGACGTGTTGCGGGTCGTGAAGCGCGACAACGAGAAATGGGTCGGGACACTAGCCGGTCTCCGCCCGGTCAAGAATTTGACCGCGCTGGTCCGTGCATTCGCCGGCCTGCCCGAAGAATGGCAGTTGGTGATCGTTGGCGAGGGGCCGGAGAAGGATCGTATTCGCGGCGAAGCTGCCGCACTCGAGCTTAGCCACCGGGTTCACCTGCCGGGTCAGGTTGCCAATCCGGCCGACGTCGCGGGGCTGTTCGATATCTTTGCGCTGTCCTCCCACAGTGAACAGTTCCCCATCTCGGTGGTGGAGGCGATGGCAGCCGGCATACCGGTGGCGGCACCTGCCGTCGGGGATATTGCGCAGATGGTGGCGAGCGAGAATGCGCCGTACATTTGTGCCCCGGGTGACGAGGCGGCCCTGGCCGCCTCGCTCAAGCAGCTTGCGACCGACGATGTCTTGCGCGGCGACATCGGCCTGGCCAACCGCACCAAGGCGCGCGCCGAGTTCGACGAGCAGCGTATGATCGACACCTATCGCCGCCTCTATGCGAGCGCGCTGGGGCAGGAAATTCGCTGATGAATCGGGCCGAACGCTTCACCCGCCGTTCAACCTTTCGTGGACAGGGTATACGCGCCATTGCGGTTGTGCCCCGCCGTCCCTAAAAGCGGCGCCCAACCGATCATTCGAGTGAAGGAAAGAGCCCGGACGTGGCGCTGATACCGTCAAGCAACAAGACTGCCGAAGAAAAGAAGGCAGAGAAGAAGGCTGCGCAGGACGATGTCCTGCTGCGCGAGATCGACGACGCCGTGCGGCAGGAGGAATTCGCCGAGTTGGCGAAGACCTATGGTCGCCCGTTGCTCGCGCTGCTGGTGGTCGGATTGCTCGCCTTCGGCGGCTACCTGTTCTGGGATTCGCGGCAGGAGGCTGCGATGGAAGCACAGTCGGAGGCGCTTGTAGGTGCTCTCGACCAGCTCCAGGCAGGCAACCTCGACAGTGCTGATCAGCGCGCTGCCGCGATCGCCGACGAGAGCGACGGCGCTGTCCGTGCTTCCGCGCTGATGCTGCGCGCGGGTGTGGCGCTGCAGCAGGGCAAGGCGGACGAAGCGGCAGACCTGTTCGGTCAGGTGGCGGCGAGCGAGGATTCGCCTGCCGCGGTTCGCGACCTCGCCAAGATCCGGCAAATCGCTGCGACTTACGACAAGCGTTCGCCGGACGAAGTGATCGCGCTGCTCAAGCCTCTGACCGTCCCCGGCAATGCCTATTTCGGCAGCGCGGGCGAGCTGGTCGCGATGGCTTATCTCGAGAAGGGCGAGCGCAAGCAGGCCGGGACGCTGTTCGGCGAAATCGCCAAATCGGACGATGTTCCCGAAAGCCTGCGGTCGCGCGCGCGCCAGATGGCCGGTCTCCTCGGCGTGGATGCGATCGAGGATGTCGACGAATTTCTTGAAGAACAGCAGATCGGTGACTCCGCTGAAGCCCCGGCACCGACCGAATAACCCTCGCTGGAAAGCAGATTAATGATGAAACGACAGATGACCCGTTCTTTCCTGACTGCCGCCATCCTGGCCACTGCGCTTGCAGGCTGCAGCGGTGGCCTCTTCGGCGGCGGCGGTGACAAGAAGACCACGCCGACCATCGGCGAGCGGATTCCCGTGCTGTCGAGAATTGAAACCGGCGCGAAGGTCGATCCAGCCCTGGCTGGTGTCGCCGTGGTTCTGCCGACGCCGCAGGCCAATAGCGACTGGGCGCAGGCCGGTGGTTCGGCCAGCAAGTCCTATGGTCATCTGGCGCTCGCGGACAGCCCCTCGCGCGTCTGGACTGCCAATATCCCGGGTTCGAGCGAACGCCGCAGGCTTGCAGCGGCACCGGTGATCGGCGGCGGCAAGCTCGTTGTGGTCGACACCAGCGGGGTCGTGCATGCACTCGATGCGAAGACCGGCGCGAAGTTGTGGACCTATCGCATGGAGGTCGAGGGCAATCTGGCCAGTTCCGCCTTTGGCGGCGGCGCCAGCATCTTTGAAGGCAAGGTTTACGCCACCAACGGCGTAGGCGAGGTCGCGGCGCTCGACGCGCAGACCGGCTCCGAGCTGTGGAAGGTGAAACCGGCCGGCCCGCTGCGCGGCTCGCCGACCATCGCCTTCGGTCAGGTCTATGTGATGACTCAGGACAACCAGATCTTCGCGCTCGACACTAGCGACGGCTCGCAAGTCTGGCAGGAATCGGGCTCGGCCACGCAAGCGGGCGTGTTCGGCGTGGCAGCGCCCGCCGCCGGACAGGGCACGGTGATCGCCGGGTATTCCTCGGGCGAACTGACGGCCTATCGTTACGAGAACGGCCGTGTGCTGTGGGCCGACGCCCTGGCGCGGACCTCGATCTCGACCGAGGTCGGCTCGCTCACCGATATCGACGCCGATCCGATTATCGATTCGGGCCGGGTCTATGCGCTGGGCCAGGGCGGTCGCATGGCATCCTACGAGTTGGTGACCGGCCAGCGTATCTGGGAACTCAATCTCGCCGGTATCTCGACCCCCGCAATCGCGGGCGAGTGGATCTTCACGCTGACCGATGACGCGCGCCTGCTGGCGATTGCCCGTTCGAGCGGTCGGGTTCGCTGGATCACGCAGATGCAGCGCTACAAGGACGAGGACGACAAGAAGGGCCAGATTTTCTGGACCGGGCCGGTGCTGGCTGGCGGAAACCTCTGGGTCGCGAGCTCGCGCGGGTTGCTGTACAAGGTAAGCTCGGGCGAAGGTTCGGCGCAGCAGTATCTCGATCTCGATGCTTCGGTGAGCCTTGCCCCGGTCGTCGCCGACAACATGTTGTATATCCTCGACGATAGCGGCCGGATCAGCGCCTACCGGTGATTTGCCTGAGCATCGCTCGGGTGGGTCGGCAGTTCTAGCCTTTCCGGCCTCTTAACCCTTTCCCGCTATCACGCGCGGGCAATGACGATGCGCGCGCAAAAGGCCGGTGGATTGCCGCCGAGCGACGTTTCGGCAGGCGTGGGCCTCGCCGGACTGCTCGGGCTATTCGCGTGGATCCTGTTCTGCCGCACTTTCCCGTTGACCGCCGACTGGCTCGGGCTCGACGGATCGCGCGGAGTCCTGTCAGGCCCGCATGCCGCGCTCGCCGCCATGCTGTTCACCACCGTTCCGATGGTCGTGTGGTCGCTGCTCGTCGACAAGACGCATTTGCGCGCCTCGACCGGTATCGACTGGAGCCGCAAACGCGCGCTTTCCGACGTGGTCGACATTTCGATCGTCAAGCTGGCCGGCCTCTGGGCGACCTGGGCGATAATCGCCGGCCTCTACTGCCTGTGCCGCTGGTATTGGAACGGCCAGTACCTGTTCTCGATGGAGGTGCTGCGCACTGCGGCCATCCCGCTGTTCGTGCTGTCGGTGCCTTATGTCCTGTGGCTCGATCGATACATGATCGAGCCGCGCGACCATGCCTGGCATTTCGGCGCGATGCTTATCGGTCGCGAAGCCTGGGACGGCGAGGAGGTCAAGAAGCACTGGCGCGCCTGGATCATCAAGTCGTTCTTCGGTGCCTTCATGATCTCGATCCTGCCGCCTGGATTCGCCCAGGTTGTCGAGGCCGACATCCCCACGGTGGTTTCCGACCCGGTGCAATTCGGGCTGCTGCTGACGACCCTGCTGTTCGTGGTCGACGTCCAGATCGGCACCGTCGGCTACCTCGTAACGCTACGTCCGCTCGACGCGCATATTCGCAGCGGAAACCCTTTCCTGGGCGGCTGGCTTGCAGCGCTGATCTGCTACCCACCCTTCGTCTGGGGCATCATCGGCAATGGCGATGTGCTCAGCTACGAGCACAATGTCGCGGGCTGGGACGTCTGGCTGCAGGGCAACACCGCGCTGCTGTGGGTCTGGGCGCTATGGCTGGTGTTCCTCACCGCGATCTATGCCTGGGCCACCGTCGCCTTCGGCATTCGGTTCTCCAACCTGACCTATCGCGGTGTGCTGACCAATGGGCCATATCGCTACACCCGCCACCCGGCCTATCTGTCGAAGAACCTGTTCTGGTGGTGCGCAGTGATGCCGTTTCTCGTCACCAATGGCTCGGTCACGGATGCGATCCGCAACACCTTCTTCCTGCTCTGCGTCAATGCGATCTATTTCTGGCGGGCGAAGACCGAGGAAGCGCATTTGCTCGCCGAGGATGCGAAGTATCGCGAGTACCATGTCTGGATGGAGCAGAATGGCTTGATCACGGCGCCGCTCGCGCGCCTATTCAAACGGGTGCGTTCGCGCCACGTCGACGGCGCAATCGAACCGGCCGAATAGGGCGAATGTCGCCTAGATCGGCGTGCCCTCGTCGGTTTCGTAGACCTTGAGGTCCCGCTCGCTCACGCCTGCTTCGACAATTGCTTTCTGCCACGCGGCCATATGCGGGGCGGTAAAGTGCGCCTTGAGCGCGTCCATGTCCCGCCAGGCTTCCGACACATGCATGAGTTGCGGGTCGAGCACGTCCCGGGCGTAGGAATAGCGGATACAACCGTCCTCGGCCTGGGTTGCCTTGATGGTGGCCTCCATCGCGTCTTTCGCCTTTTCGAAGCCGCCTTCGGCGACGCGGACGGTCCCGACTACCAGGATCATTGCTCGCTCTCCCTCCTAGAAACTTTCCTCGTAGACGCGGCTGATGTCGCCGCCCCATTCGCCATGGTACTTGTCCAGCAGACGTTGCGCCGGGACTTTGCCGCTCTCGACGATCTCGTCGAGCGTTTCGAGGAAGCCGGTTTCATTGTCGCCGCTCGAATTGAGCTGACCGCGCGCGGCCAGCCCCTGCCGCGAGATCGCCATGACATCGCGCGCGAGGTCGCGCAGCTTGTGGCCGCCCGGAATGTCGGCGTCGAGCGCAAGCCTGGGCACTGCGTTGCGCAGCGCCTCTCGCTCTTCCATCGACCAGCCTTTGACCAGATCCCAGGCTGCGTCGAGCGCTGCGCCGTCGTAAAGCAGTCCGACCCAGAAGGCGGGCAGGGCGCAAATGCGGTTCCACGGGCCGCCGTCGGCGCCGCGCATTTCGAGGAAACTTTTCAGCCGGACTTCGGGGAAGGCGGTGGAGAGATGGTCCCACCAGTCGCTCTGCGTCGGCTTCTCGCCGGGTAGGACCGAAAGCTTGCCCGCAAGGAAATCACGGAAGCTGAGTCCAGCGGCATCGATGTATCTCCCGTCACGATAGACAAAGTACATCGGCACATCGAGCATGTAATCGACGTAGCGCTCGTAGCCAAAGCCGTCCTCGAACACGAAGGGCAGCATCCCGGTGCGGTGCGGATCGGTGTCCGACCAGATGTGGCTGCGGAACGAGAGGAAGCCATTGGGCTTGCCTTCGGTAAAGGGGGAGTTGGCAAACAAGGCTGTCGCAAGCGGCTGCAGCGCCAGCGAAGTGCGGAACATCTTCGCCATCATGGCTTCGCTGCAATAGTCGAGATTCACCTGGATGGTGCAGGTGCGCAGCATCATGTCGAGCCCGAGATTCCCGACGCGCGGCATATGCCGCATCATGATCTCGTAGCGCCCCTTGGGCATGATCGGCAGTTCTTCACGGGTCTTGTCGGGCCACATCCCGAGGCCGAGGAAGCCGACGCCGCACTTCTCGCCGATCTTCTTCACCTGAGTCAGGTGGCGCCCGGTCTCGGCACAGGTCTGGTGCAAGTTTTCGACCGGTGCGCCCGACAGTTCGAGCTGGCCCGCCGGTTCGAGACTGACGGTTCCGTCGTCTCCGCGCATCGCGATGACATTGCCGTTCTCTTCAACGGGTTCCCAGCCAAACTCCTGCAAGTTCAGCAGGATATCACGGATACCGCAGGGCTCGTCATAAGCCGGAGCATGGTGGTCGTAATCCTTGAAGACCAGCTTTTCATGCTCGGTGCCGATGCGCCATTTCTCGCGCGGCTTCTCGCCTGCCTGCATGGGCGCGACCAACTGGTCGCGGCTTTCGATGATCGGGTCTTCTGCCCCCGAAGCCTCGCGCGTGCTCATTCGGTTGCTCTAGAAAACGGGATGCGGGGGCGCCAGCAATTTATTCTTCGCCCTCGGAATCGCCCAGCCAGTCGCCGGCTTCGGCCATCCAGATCGCCGTCGCCGCGATGGTCGCGGTCTCGCCGCGCAGGATGCGGGGCCCAAGCGAAATCGGCCGGGCTTTGGGGTGGGCCCGGATTGCGGCCCGTTCCTGATCGTCGAAGCCGCCCTCTGGCCCCACCAGCAAGGCAACTGGGCCATGATTGTAGCAGAACGCGTCCGCGGCCGGTTCGCCGCCTTCCTCGTCGGCAAAGAACAGGACTCGGTCTTCGGGCCACTCCTTCAGCAGGGCATCCAGCCTCTGCGGTTCGCCTAATTCGGGGAGCGCGGTGCGTGCGCATTGCTCGGCGGCCTCGATGGCGACCACACGCGCGCGATCGAGATTGAGCTTGTCGGCAACGCAGCGCCGGGTGATGACCGGTTGGATCTTTGCCACGCCGAGCTCGGTGGCCTTTTCGAGCACGAGGTCGAAGCGATCCTTCTTGAGCAGCGCCGCGCACAGCCAGAAGTCGGGCACCTCCTCTCGTCCTCGCAAATGTTCGACCGGCTTGAGCACGACCGACCTCTTGCCCGCCTCGGCAACTTCGGCGGCCCATTCGCCGGTCACGTTGTCGCAGACAATCACAATATCGCCCGGGGACACGCGCATGACCCGCGACAGATAGTGTGCCTGGTTCCCGTCGATCGTGATCGCGATTGCTTCGCTGAGATGTTCCTCGACGAACAAACGGGGAGCGCTCTTGGGCGGCCAGGCAGGTTTCGCGGGCATGGCTAGGCAGTTGGCATGGCTCAGGTTAGGGAGCAAGCCATGACCGAGCAGATCGTCCCCGACACACAGCATCGTGGCTTCGTCGAACGTTTGCCGCAATTGCCGCGCGACCTGGCGCAGCTGGCGAGGTTCGATCGGCCGATCGGCTGGTGGTTGCTGTTCTGGCCCTGTGCCTGGGGCGTGTGGCTGGCAGGCGCGGGCCCGCAATGGGCTCTTGTCGCATGGCTGCTTTTCGGCAGCATCGCGATGCGCGGGGCGGGCTGCGTCTACAACGACATCGTCGATGCCGATCTCGATCGGCAGGTTGCGCGCACCGCGGTGCGACCCGTGGCGAGCGGACGGGTGAGCCGAAAACTTGCCTGGGCCTGGCTACTTGCGCTCTGCCTTGTCGGGCTTGCCGTGTTGCTCCAGTTGAGAATGGAGGCGCAACTGGTCGCGCTGGCGAGCCTCGCGCTGGTTGCAGCCTACCCCTTCATGAAGCGGATTACCTGGTGGCCACAGGCGTGGCTGGGGCTGGTGTTCACCTGGGGCCTTCTGGTGGGCTGGGTCGCCTTGCGCAGCGACAATTGGGACGTGCTGGCGAGCGTCTATGCGGGATCGGTGCTGTGGGTGATCGGTTACGACACGATCTACGCGCTGCAGGATCGCGAAGACGACGCTCTGGTGGGCATCCGTTCTTCTGCGCTGCGGATGGGTGGCAAGGTCAGGCAAGGCGTCGGCCTTTTCTATGGCGGCGCGCTGGCACTGTGGGCGCTGGGATTCTGGCTTTATCGGCCCGACTGGTTCGCAGTGCTGACGCTCGCGCCCGTCGCGCTCCATCTCTTGTGGCAGGTGGCGACGCTCGATCCCGACGATGCGGACAATCCGCTCGCCCGGTTTCGTTCGAACCGAATGGCCGGGGCGCTGATGGCTGCTGCATGCTTCGTCGTGGGGAACGCCTGATGTGCAACCTCTACCGCATGACCAAGGGCAAGGACGAAGTCGCCAAGTGGTTCGAGGCGATTGAGGAGCTCGGCGGCGCCAATTTCGGCGAGGAAGTCTATCCCGGATATCCCGGTGCGGTCGTTGCCGAGGGGAGGGTGCGCCAGATGAGCTGGGGTTTCCCGCTGGTAATGAAGGGCAAACAGGGCCAGCCGCTGAAGCCCAAGCCGGTCAACAACACGCGCACCGACAAGCTCGACAGTTTCTTCTGGCGCTACAGCTTCGAGGAGCGCCGCTGCCTGATCCCGGTCACTGCCTGGGCAGAAGCACAGGGCAAGAAGGGCAGCATGACGCGCACCTGGCTGTCGCTCCCCGATAACGAGCTATTCGCCTGTGCTGGGGTTTGGCGGACCTCGGACGAGTGGGGCGACTGCTATTCGATGGTGATGACTGACAGTGGCGGTGCCGCAGCCGAAGTGCATTCGCGCATGCCGGTCATCCTGTCGCGCGCCGACTATACGCAATGGACGGACGGAACTCCCGATGAAGCGCGTGCGCTATGCCGCGCATGGGGCGGGGAGCTCTCGATCGATCGAACCGATCAGCCGTGGGCAGGTGGTGCCGCGGCGCAAAAGACGCTCCTATAGTGCCGGGGGCGCTTCAGTCCGCCTTGAACACTTCGCCGCCCTTCATGACCCAGTCGACATCGGCCAGCTCGCCGACATCGGCAAGGGGATCGCCGTCGACCGCGATAATATCGGCCCAGGCACCGGGCTTGACGACACCGACCTGACCAGCCTGGCCTAGGGCATCGGCGGCATTGACGGTCGCGGCCTGGATCGACTGCAGCGGCGTCATCCCATATTCAACCATGACCCGGAACTGGCCGCCGACATTCTCGTGCGGCATCACCCCGGCGTCGCTGGCGAAGACCATCTTGACCCCGGCCTTGTGCGCCTTGCGGAAATTGTCGCGCTGGATCTGGCCCAGCGCACGTTCCTTGGCGATATTTTCGGGCAGGACGCCGTTCGCCTCACCCTGGCTGAGGGTGTATTCGGTGTTGTAGATATCCATCGAGAAAAACGTGCCGCGTTCCTTGGCGAGCTTGATCGCCTCGTCGTCAGCATAGCTGGCATGTTCGATCGTATCGAAGCCGGCGCGGATGGCGGCCTTGATACCATCGGCACCGTGGGCATGGGCGGCCGCCTTCAAGCCCCAGAAATGGGCTTCATCGGCAATCGCGGTCAGCTCTTCCAACGACAATTGCTGGATTCCGGGCGCGGTATTGCGGCTGAAGACGCCGCCGGTTGCACAGGCCTTGATCACTTCCGCCCCGAACTTGCGCTGTTCGCGCACGCGCTTGCGTAGCTCGGCGGGGCTATCCCCCACTGCGGGGCTGGGTTCGTTGATGCTGGGCGGCAAGAAGGTGTTGTCGCAATGGCCGCCGGTGGCGCCGATCGAATGGTTTGCCGTCACGATGCGCGGCCCTTGCAACCAGCCGGCGCCGATCGCCTGGTCGAGCCCGACGACATTGTAGCCATCATCGCCGACGTTGCGCACAGTGGTGAAGCCCGCGCCGAGCATCTTTTGCGCGTTGACCACCCCAAGGACCGTCCAGAACTTGTCGGTAAACTGGAGACCGGAATAGCCGCCATACTCGGGGCGCCCGTCGAGATGGACATGCATGTCGATCAGGCCGGGCAGGATCGTATGGCCGGCGAGATCGATCACCTCCGCGCCATCGGGAGCGCTGCCATTGGGCGTGACGCTCACCACTTTGCCATCATCGATCGCGATCAGCGGTGCGGTGACATAGCGACCGCTCTCGACATCGAGCATGCGGTCGCCGGTCACGTAGATCGTCTCCGCTGCGGCGGGCAAAGCCGCCAGGGCTCCTATCGCGATGGCAAGGGGGGCGGCGAAGGCGGCGTATCGCATGATCGAAATTCTCCCGGTGAACTGGTCGTTGCCTGTGTGGCATTACCGGGGGATTTTGCAATCGGGCGAAACATGGGTTCGCGGGGGATGAACTCATTCATAGCTAACCACCTCGAACTCGATCCCGTCCCAGTCGAAGAAATAGAAGCTGCGCGGGCCCGGATCGTAATCGCTGTGGCTGAAGGTCTTAAGACCGGCCGCTAGGACGACCTGTTCAGCAGCGTCGAGATCATCGACCTGCAGGCCGACATGATTGAGCGGCACGCTCTTCGAAAAGCCACCTTTCACCTCGTCATTGGTGTAGATCGCGAGGTAATTGTCCTCGTCGCCGACGTGGATCGTGCGACCACCGAGCATGGACGGACCGCGCCAGCGTTCCTTCCAGCCCAGCAGCTTTTCGAAGAGGTGAAGGCTCCGGTCGGGATCGGTGACGGTGATGTTGACGTGTTCGATGTTGCCGTGGGGCATGGTGCATCTCCTTTGGGCCCTTGTCCGGGCGTTGCGATTGGCGATGCACCGACAGATGCAACCTCAAGTTAGGTTGAGGTCAAGGTCTAAAATGGCTATCACTGAGATCGATGAAAGCGAACGACCTGCTCACGATCGGTGAACTCGCCCGCCGGACCGGCCTCAGTGTCTCGGCAATCCGCTATTACGAGGACAAGGGATTGGTCGAGCCGTTCCGCACCGGCGGCAATCAGCGACGCTTCTTCCGCAGCGATATTCGCCGCCTCAGCTTTATCCTGATCGCGCAGCGGCTGGGCCTGGCATTGGCGGAGATAGAGGAAGAGCTTCGTGGGCTTCCGCAGGGGCGCACGCCCAATGCGCGAGACTGGCAGAGGATCAGCGTGGGGATAAAGCGCCGGATCGACCAGCAGATCGCATCGCTAGAAAAGGTGCGGGAGGATCTCGATGGCTGCATCGGCTGCGGTTGCCTCAGCCTCAAGAAGTGCGCGCTCTACAACGCCGCCGACAAATGGGCGGAGAAGGGGGCTGGGCCGCGCGTCCTGCTGCCCTGAGGCCTAGTGTTCCGGACCCAGCTCGGGGTCGAGGTCGCGCGGACGGGCGAAATATACCAGCTTGCCGCAGCCTTTCTTCAACTGCGCCCAATCGTCGATATCGCATTCGAACACCGCGTAGGTCGCGGTCGGAAACTTCGCTGACGCCGTGTCAAACAGCTCGTTCTCGTTCTCCGGCTTGACGAGGTCGAACAACACTTCCTGCAGCCCGGGGTTGTGCCCGACAACCAGCAAGGTGTTCGCGTCGCCCGCGTGATCGGTGATCGTTTCGAAGATCGTTTCGGAACTCGCGAGATAGAGCCGTTCGTCGAATTCGGGTTCCTCGCCGGGGAATGCATGTTCGACGGTGCGCCGCACGCGTTCCGCAGGGCTCGCAACCACAAGATCCCATTTCACCCCGTGCTCGCGGATATGGTCGCCGATCAGCTTGGCGCCGCGGCGGCCGCGATCGTTGAGCCCGCGATCGAAATCGCGGGTCGACATATCGTCCCAATCGGATTTGGCGTGGCGCAGGAGACCGAGAATTTTCACGTCAGGCTTGTTCCTCACCTTCTTCTTCGTTGCGCTCGCGACTTGCGTTACCTGACCCCGAAACACCAGCAGCCACCCGTTGTAAAGCTTCCTCAAGCGTCAACCTGATGACAGGCGTGCCATCGGGGAAGGCGGATAGGAGGCGGCTGGGGAAGGCGGGGGACAGCACGACGAAGTGGCCCGAGTCCTCGCCCGATCGGATCAGGCGGCCGAATGCCTGCGCCAATCGCGCCCGGATAATGCGATCGTCATAGGCGCTGCCGCCATTGGCGGCGCGGCGCGCCTTGTGCAGGATGTCGGGGCGCGGCCACGGGACCTGTTCCATCACCACGCAGCGGAGCGAATGGCCGGGGACGTCGACACCATCGCGCAGCGCATCTGTACCGAGCAGCGATGCACGCGGATCGTCGCGAAAGATGTCCACCAGCGTACCGGTATCGATCGGGTCGACATGCTGCGCGTAAAGCGGCAGGCCGGCGCGGGCGAGGCGGTCGGCGATCCTGCCGTGGACGGCGCGCATCCGCCGGATTGCAGTAAACAGGCCCAGCACACCGCCATCCGACGCCTCGATCAGTCGGGCATAGGCACCTGCGAGCGCGGGAAGGTCGCCCTTGCGGATGTCGGTTACGATCAGCACCTCGGCGCGCTGCGCATAGTCGAACGGGCTCTGCGATGCGGAAAGCAAGGGCTGGCTATCGATGTGTTCGGCGCCCGAGCGGGCGATGGCGGCATCCCATGGATCGCCCTCGGAACTGCGATCGATTAGTGTAGCGCTGGTCAGCATGACCCCGTGCGAGGGTTCGAGCACGACCTTCGCGAAGGGTTTCATCGGGTCGAGCCATCGGCGGTGAATCCCGACATCGAATTCGCGCGCGTCGCCGCGTTCGACCGAGAGCCAGTCGACGAATTCGGGATCTGCCGGTCCACCGAGCCGGTCGAGCAATGCCTCCCACGCACCGATCAGGTCGAGCCGCCAGCTGAGCGAATGGCGCGCACCTTCGATCCTTGCTCGTCCTTGCGCGTCGAGCCAGTCGGGCGCGTCGGTGAGGACTGCTTCGAGGCGCGTGCCAAGTTTCATCAGCGGCTTGCGAATCGCGGCCAGCGCTTCGGCGGCTTCCCCAGCCGCCTCGATCAGCTCGCCGGGCAGGCCCGAAGCCTCGGTCTCGATGCCGTAACCGGCTTCCTGCCCGCCGCTCTCGTCGCGGGCGTATGTCGTGGCGCGGACCTGCGCCAACAGGGCCTCGATCGGGCCGTAAGGTTCGCCTTCGTTGAGCCGTTGGAGCCAGCCGTCCGAAGGGAGCTTGTGCGCCGCCTCGACCGCGTCTTCGACCGCCAGCCCACCTTCTTCGTCATAGCTGGCGACATCGGCCAGTCGCGCGGCGAGCCCACGCCGCCGGCCGCGGCTGTTCTTCTCGGGTCCGACGATCCAGCGGCGCAGCTCGATCGCTTCCTGCCCGGTCAGCGCTGCGGCAAAGATTGAATCGGCAGCTTCGAAAACGTGATGGCCCTCGTCGAAGATGATCCGCGTGGGGCGCTGGGCGTGATCCCGTCCGCGCGCCGCATTGACCATCACCAGCGCATGGTTGGCGATGACGAGGTCGGCCTGTGCCGAGGCACGTGCAGCGCGCTCGATGAAGCATTTGCGGTAATGCGGGCAGCCCGCATAAACGCATTCGCCGCGCTGGTCGGTCAGTGCCGCAATCCCGCGCTTGCGGAACAGCGTGCCGAGCCAGCCGGGCAGATCGCCGCCGATCATGTCGCCATCCTGCGAAAATGCTGCCCAGCGTGCGACCAGCTGTGCCAGGATTGCCGGCCGGCCCGCGAATCCGCCCTGCAGCGCGTCCTCCAGATTGAGCAGGCAGAGGTAATTCTCGCGCCCCTTGCGTACCACCACGGGCGGCGAGCCATCAGGCCGCTCCTTGGGCCAGGCGCGCCTGCTTTCCTGCCGCAGCTGGCGCTGCAGGTTCTTGGTGAAGGTCGAAACCCAGACGGTCCCCTGGCTGGCCGCCGACCACAGCGAGGCGGGCGCGAGATAGCCCAGCGTCTTGCCGATGCCGGTACCCGCCTGCGCCAGCAGCAGATGCGGCACTCCGCGCTTGTCGCGGGGGGCGAAGACCTGCGCCGCATCCTGCGAATAGCTGCGCTGTCCGTCGCGGCGCTCCGCCCCTTCGCCGGTCAGGTATTCCAGTTGCGAGATCACGGCGTCGGCGGGCAAGGTAACTTGCGATGGCGCCGGGCGTTCGGGCGTCTCTTCCCATTCGGGCAGCTTGGAAAAAAGCCATTTCTCTGCCCGGTCGGGCTTGCGGATATGGGGCGAGATCACCTGCGCCCAGGGCCAGCGCAACCTGACCAGCGATTGCAGCGACGACCACGCCCCCTCTCGTTCCGGCCAATCCTCGCTCTCGCAAGTCTCGATCAGTGCGCCCGCTGCAGCCTGCAGGAAGGCGGGGACATGCTCATCGCCCTCGGGCTCGTCCAGCCCAAGCGATTGCGCCAGCCCGCGCGGGGTCGGCACGCAGAAGCGCGCCGGATGGATGAAGGCGAACAGTTCGAGCAGGTCGAGGCCCGACAGATCGGGATAGCCCAGCCGCGAAGCCACCAGCGGCGCGTTGAGCAGCAGCACCGGCGTATCTGCTGCCGCCATGATCGCATCGCCTTTCGACACCGCGCCGGTCGCGCCATTTGGCGGACGAAGCCAGGTGCCCGAATGGCTCGCATGCAGCGCGGGGAGGGGGAGCGGGGAACTCACGATTGGTTGAATGGGGGAGGAGGAACGAAAAGTAAACAAGCAGCAGCTCGGCACATCTTCGGCCTATTCTGTTCATCGCGATTAAACATCAGCATGGCGGGATTCCGAAATCCAAACACACATAAAATCAGCAACTTCGCGTTTCCTGAACGCCAGCTTACGGGAACGGGCTGCGATTATTCCCCGTTTTTGCCGAGCTATGAACAAGCCTCGAAACATCTCTCGCTGCGCCCCCATCGCGATTGCCGCGATGCTCGCGCTTGGTTCAACTCCGAGCTTTGGTCAGGAAGTCGCGACTACCGCGACGACGCCCACCGATCCTGTCTCGATTCTTCCAGAAGGACCGATGGTCTCGCCGGTCGCGGCACCCTCGACGATTACGCCCGCTGCGCCGGCTCCGAAGATGGTGACCAGTCCGACCGTCCAGCCAGTCGTCGAGACTTCAACAACTGAGCCGGTCACGGCCGCTGTTGAAGCACCGGCGGAGGAAACGGGCGCAACTGTCGCGAAGACAAGGGCACAGCCCGTCAGCCCGGCAGCTTCGACCGAGAACAGCAGCAATACCGGTGTTGCTGACTTGGTGCCGGCACCGATCGCTGCGCCTGCGAGTGAAAAATTTGATGAGATGGCCGCTCTTCCGGTCGCTAAAGCCGATGCTTCTGCCCTCGAGGAAGAAGCGCTCGGAACGGGAAGTTCGGTCGAGGCCGACTGGGTGGCATTGATTGCAATGGCACTGGTCGGCCTCATCCCCATTGGCCTGGCTGTCCTGGCCTTCGTGCTTTGGCGCGGTCGTTCGCGGCGGCTGAAGGCAGAGACCTTTGCCAGCTCATCGGTTGCCGCTGCCGCCTATGAAATGCCGACCGAGGAAGCGATCGAGGAAGAACGTGTCCCAGCGGAACCCGCGATCGACAGCACCGCTCCGATCGGTGCGAGCCGTTTCCTCGACACGGAGCCGATGGTTCCCGTCGATACGCCGATGGCTCCCGTTGCGCCCGCGACCATGGCACCGACCAACGGCAAAGTTGTGTTGCCCCGGGATGTTCCCGCGACTGTCGAGGAACGTGCCGCGCTTATCCGCGAACTGGCCAATTCCGAGCCCGATCGTGCCAACCCGTTCGTATCGCGCAAAGCCCGGCTCAAACGCGCCCGACTGATCGTGCAATCGCTGGGGCGCAGTTTCCGTAATGCGACGCCCCGAATCGATCTGAGCCAGTATTCCTATCGCTGGCCTCACCTCGCCCGACCGGCCACCGCCTGATCTCCTCCCTCAGGCGAACCGCGGGGCGCCCTCTTAACGGGGGCGCCCCAACGGCATTATCAGCGCAGGTGAGCATAAGCATGCGGTTGACCAGCCGCCTGCCGCAGTCCAACCCTCCCACTATGCCGAATCCAGACCGCGACGCGCTGATCGCCCGCCTGCCGAAGGCCGAGCTCCACCTGCATATCGAGGGCTCGCTCGAGCCGGAGATGCTGTTCGCGCTGGCCGCGCGCAACGGGGTCGAGATTCCCTTCGCCAGCGCGGAAGAAGTCCGTGCGGCCTATTCCTTCTCAAACCTGCAGGATTTCCTCGACATTTACTACCAGGGCATGTCCGTGCTGCTGCACGAGCAGGATTTCTACGACCTGACCTGGGCCTATCTCGAGCGCGCCAAGGCGGACAATGTCCGCCACGTCGAGATCTTTTTCGATCCGCAGGGGCACACCGAACGCGGGGTCGCATTCGAGACGGTGCTCGACGGTATCGAGCGCGCGTTGAAAGATGGCGAGGCCAGGCTCGGGATCACGTACCGGCTGATCATGTGCTTCCTTCGGCATCTGTCGGAGGAAGAAGCCTTTGCGACGCTCGAACAGGCCCGGCCCCACCTCGACCGGATCCACGGGGTCGGCCTCGATTCGTCCGAAGTTGGCCACCCACCTTCGAAGTTCGAGCGGGTATTCGCCAAGGCGCGCGAGCTGGGGCTGCACGTCACCGCACATGCCGGGGAAGAGGGGCCGCCTGAATATGTCCACGAAGCGCTCGACCTTCTGAAGGTCGAGCGGCTCGATCACGGCAACCGTGCGCTGGAGGATGACGCGCTGGTCGAACGGCTGGTGCGAGAGGGCACGACCTTTACCGTGTGTCCGCTTTCCAATTTGCGGCTCTGCGTGATCGACCGGATCGAGGACAGCCCGGTCAAGCGCATGCTCGAACTGGGGCTCAAGGCGACGGTCAATGCCGACGATCCATCCTATTTCGGCGGTTACATCAACGACAACTACCGGGCGGTTGCCGAGGGTCTCGACCTGTCGGCGGAGCAGATTGTCGAACTGGCCGAGAACAGTTTCACCGGCTCTTTCCTGCCACCTGACGAACAGGCTGCGCATCTCGCTGCGATCCGCGAGGTGGCACATGGTTGAGAAGACCTACCTCACCGCCGACCAGCTGCTTGAGGATTCCTGGCGGCTGGCGCGAAAAATCATCGATTCCGGTTTTCGTCCGACGCATATCGTGGGGATCTGGCGCGGCGGGGCGCCGGTCGGCATCGCGGTGCAGGAACTGCTCGATTACAACGATATCGAATGCGACCACATCGCCATCCGTACGTCTAGCTACACCGGGATCGACGAGCAGCGCGAGGTCAAGGTCTATGCGCTCGGCTATCTGATCGACACGCTCAATCCCGAAGATCGCCTGCTGATCATCGACGACGTGTTTGATTCAGGCCGCTCGATCGAGGCCTTCCTGCGCGAGCTCGGCCAGCGGTGCCGCAACAACATGCCGCGCACGATCAAGATCGCCACGACCTATTACAAGCCGAGCCGCAATTGCACCGAGCTTGAGCCCGATTACTACGTCCATGAAACGGAGGACTGGCTGGTCTTCCCGCACGAGATCTGCGGACTGACCGAGGAGGAAATCCGCGCCAGCAAACCCAGCTCGGACCTGATCCTCGGCCCCGAATAGCCCTCAGCGTCAGGCGGCGATGGCCAGTTCCGACGCGGCCAGCGCCTGCTCGAGATCGGCGAAGATGTCTTCCGCGTCCTCGAGGCCGATCGACAGGCGCAGCAAGCCTTCACCGATGCCATGTTCGGCGCGTTCTTCGGGCGTGTAGGTCGAATGGGTCATCGAGGCCGGATGCTGGATCAGCGTCTCGGCGTCGCCCAGCGACACGGCACGATGGATCATGCCGAGGCGATTCATGAAACGGATGCCCTGGTCGTAACCGGCGGCGAGATCGAAGGCGATCATTCCGCCTGGCAGCGCCATTTGTTTCGCGGCCAGCCCATGCTGCGCGAAGCTCTCAAGCCCGGGATAATAGACGGCAGCGACCTGCGGCTGTGCCTCGAGCCAGCGCGCGACTTCCGCGGCGGTCTGGCTGTGGCGTTCCATCCGCAGCTTCAGCGTCTTCAGCCCGCGCATGATGAGCGTAGCGGTAAACGGGCTCATGACTGCACCGGTCATGTCCTTGAGGCCCTCGAGGCGGACCCGCTGCATCGTCTCGGCATCGCCCGCGACGAGGCCACCGACGAGGTCGCCGTGTCCGCCAAGGTATTTGGTCGCCGAATGAACAACGATATCCGCGCCCAGTTCGACCGGGCGGGTGAGGGCGGGGGTGGCATAGGTGTTGTCGACCACGACGGTCGCGCCATGACGATGCGCGATCTCGCTAGCGGCGGCGATATCGACCAGGCGCATGTTCGGATTGGCCGGGGTTTCGAAGTAGAGCACCTTCACGCCGCGCTGCATGGCGGCTTCCAGTGCCGCGTGATCGGTCAGGTCTACGTGGGTGACCTTGATCCCGAACTTGCCGAGGCCGTGGCGGAAGAAGGCGAAGGTGCAGCCGTAGAGCGTCCGGTCGGTGACGATCTCGTCGCCCGCTTCCAGCAGGGTCCACATGACCGCGGTGATCGCGCCCATCCCCGAGGCGGTTGCCACCGCGGCCTCCGCGCCTTCGAGCACGGCCATGCGCTGCTCGAGCAGATCGACGGTCGGATTGCCGATGCGCGAATAGAAATAGCCGGGCTGTTCGCCGGCGAAGATCGCGCCGCCCTGTTCGGCCGTCTCGAACGTAAAGGTCGACGCCATGTGCATCGGCGGGGTGAGCGCGCCCATGTTTTCGGCTGGATCGTAGCCGTGGTGGATGGCGCGTGATGCGAAACCGGAAAGTGCTGTGCGGCTCATTGTGATGTGACCTCGATCTAATGTTGCAGGGGAACAATATCACGCTCCGACTGGAATTAATCGCCAAACTATGCCACTCAGATCTGCAGAATTGGCATAATCTGCCAATATGGGAACGATATGGACAAGAAAGACCGGCAAATCCTGCGCGAGTTGCAGCGCAATGCCAGGCTGACCAATGCCGAGCTGGCGGAGCGGGTTCACCTCTCGCCCAGTCCGTGCCTCAGGCGCGTGAAAAACCTCGAGAAGGCGGGCGTGATCGAGCGATATGTCGCGGTCGTTAACCGGGAGGCCGCAGGTTACCCGGTGACCGCCTTCGTCCAGGTCACGCTGGCGAAGCACGAGGGCGATATCGTCAAGGGCTTCGAACAGCGCATGCGCGATACCCCCGAAGTCCTCGCCTGCCATGTCATGACAGGAAATTCGGATTACCTGCTCGAGATCGTTGTTTCGGGTCTCGCTGCCTATGAGGATTTCATGCGCGAGGTGATGCACAAGACGCCCGGGATCGGCACGATCAACACGAGCCTGGTCTACGGCACGGTCAAGGATACGCTTCAACTTCCCTGAACTTGCCCGTGCGGGCGCCTCGGCGTCGAATTGACAGCAGTGTCAGTTGGCTGGATAACGCGGCCACAACCAGAAAAATCGAGTCGTCAGCCGAGCGGTCGCAACCACTCCCGACATTGGGCAGTGGGCGTTTTGTGCCGCTCCTTATCCGGGTCGCTTTGGTGGGAGAGACCCAATGAAAAATGCTGTGAAGATTGCCGCACTTGCTGCGATCATGACCTATGCCAGCGCGGCACAGGCCGAGATGGCGACCTATGTCACGACCGGGGGCGAGCAGACCGTGACCGGCACCGAGACCATGTTCGGCAGCATGCAGGTCGGGACGTCGGTCGCAACCTATGGCGACGGCTCCAAGCGTTCGGAAAGCTGGACCTGCATTGGCGCCAGCAACCCGCCCAACTCCAAGGTTTTCGACGTGCACTTCGTGTGCGATCTCAACTCGGATGCCGGTAGCTATGCAATCAACTTCGGCTGCCAGAACCTGCCGGACGGCTCGCAGGGATGCGTGGGCGGCCTGCAGGGCAAATCGGGTATCTACAAGGGCAAGGTCGGCGCGACGACCTGGGCCGGAACCGGGGGCACCGGTAGCGGCACGATCCACTGGAAAGACTGAGCCCTCGCTCAGAAAACGCGATGGGGCGTCTTTCCTGAGGCGCCCCATTTGCCAACCGTGTGGCGGCGATAGCTCTTCGCACTTGCAACATTGCGCTGCTTGGGCGAAGGGCAGTGCCCTATGAGCATGCAAGACCTGATCTCCGCCGCACGCGTCAACAAGGCCTGGCCCTTTCAGGAGGCCCAGCGGCTGCTCAAACGCTACCCCGATGGCAAGCCGGGCGGCGCCCCGATCCTGTTCGAAACCGGATACGGCCCATCGGGCCTGCCGCATATCGGCACGTTCCAGGAAGTGCTGCGCACCACGCTGGTCCGCCGCGCCTACGAAGCGATCATCGGTGCCAAGCCCGAGGACGGCAAGACGCGCCTCGTCGCCTTTTCCGACGATATGGATGGGCTGCGCAAGGTCCCGGACAATATCCCCAACGCGCACATCCTGCAGGAGAACCTCAACAAGCCGCTGTCACGGATTCCCGACCCGTTTGAAAAGGGTCACGAGAGCTTTGCCGCGCACAACAACGCGATGCTGCGCGACTTCCTCGACCGGTTCGGCTTCGATTACGAGTTCATCGCTTCGAGCGACATGTACAACTCGGGCCATTTCGACGATGCGCTGCGCCAGGTCCTGCGCAAGAACCAGGACATCCTCGACATCATGTTGCCGACGCTGCGCGAGGAGCGCCGGCAGACCTATTCGCCGGTCCTGCCGATCTCGCCCACGACCGGCTCCGTGTTGCAGGTGCCCATCGAGGTTGTCGATGCCGAAGCGGGGACGATCCGCTTCACGGACGAGGACGGCAGCGTCGTCGAACAAAGCGCGCTCGGCGGCATGTCCAAGCTGCAGTGGAAGGTCGACTGGGCGATGCGCTGGTACGCGCTTGGTGTCGACTACGAGATGAGCGGCAAGGACCTGACCGATAGCGTCACGCAATCTAGCAAGATCGTCCGTGCACTCGGAAGCCCGCCGCCGGTGACCTTTATCTACGAGTTGTTCCTCGACGCCAATGGCGAGAAGATCTCCAAGTCGAAGGGCAATGGCTTCACCATTGACGAATGGCTGACCTATGGCTCGGAAGAGAGCATGGGGCTCTATATCTTCCGCGAACCAAAGAGCGCCAAGCAGCTCCATGCCGGGATCGTGCCCCGCGCGGTCGACGAGTATTGGCAGTTCCGCGCTGCCTTGGCTGAACAGCCGCTCGACAAGCAATTGGGCAATCCGGTGTGGCACCTGTTGCGCGCCAATGGCGGGTTCGAAGGATCGGAAGCACCGGGCGCCGGCGACACACTGCCGGTCACTTACGGCTTGTTGCTCAATCTGGTCGGCGTGCTGGGAGCCGAGGCGGATCGCGAATCCGTGTGGTCCTATCTCGGCAATTATGTCGAGGACGCTGATCCGGCCAAGCACCCCGAACTCGACGCGCTGGTTGACAATGCGCTAGCCTACAACCGCGATTTCGTCGCCCCGACGCTCAGCAAGCGTGCGCCGAGTACGAATGAGCGCGAGGCGCTCAAGGCGCTCGATTGCGCGCTCTCGGTCATGGCGCCCGACATGCCTGCCGAAGACATCCAGACCATCGTCTACGAAATCGGCAAGCGCGAGGAGTTCGGTTTCGGCTCGCTGCGCGACTGGTTCAAGGCGCTCTATGAAACGCTGCTGGGCAGCGAGCAGGGGCCCCGGATGGGCAGCTTCATCGCGCTCTACGGGATCGAGAACAGCCGCAAGCTCATCGCCGAGGCGATCGACCGCAAATAGCTCTCAGGTCCACTTGCGAGTGCGGAACCACTTGGTGATGACGTACTTCGAGCCTTTGATCACCGGGGTTCCCGCGTGCATCGTGCCCTCGTTAGGCGTGCCGTCGGGGAGCGCGTTGTTCCACAGCAGCAGGACGCCAGGTTTGGGCTCGATCTTGATGCCCACTTCGGTGAAATGGGTTTCGCCACCTTCCTCGACTTCATTGAGGAAGGCCATCGCCGTCCAACTGCGCTGGCCGCCGCGCTTGCGCTCCAGTTCCCAGTACTTCTCGGTCGTATAGAACCAGTCGTTGTGCGGCTTGAACTGCTGCCCGGGCAGGTAGCGCTGCCCCTGGATCGCCTCTCCGCACGCCGGGTTCATGCCCATCAGGTCGTCGATCCTTCGCGAAATGCCCATGACGAACGGATCGAGCGGATCGAGATCGCCCGAATAGGAGGTGCGAAAGCCGGTCGAATAGTCCTCCTCGTGCAAGGTGCTCGGTTTGGCGACGAGGTCGATCATCAGGCACAGCCGTTCGCATTCCGCCGCGCTCAGGAAATCTCCCACGGCGAAGAGTTCGGCCTTGTCGGTCTCGATCTGGTAGACTTGGGGATCTGACTTCAAGCGCGCCCGAACGGCCTCTCCCACCCGGGCCAGTGCGTCCTTGTCGGGAATCATTTCGGTCTTCGCCATCGCCCGCCTCCTAGCAAGCAAGGGGGCCTTGGCAAACCGTTGGCTTGCTGCCACGCGTTGCACTGCTAAACAGGGCCATCAACCGGGTTGGGAGAGAGAAGAATGTCTGAAGCTGCGCAAGCACGTTATTCGACAGGCGCGATGCTGTTTCACTGGATCATTGCAATCCTGGTGATCGTCAACTGGCGTATCGCCGAAGCCGCAGAGCATCTGGAAGGCGCTGAGAAGGCTGCAACGATCGCCCCGCACAAGGCGATCGGGATTACGATCCTCGTACTGACATTGCTGAGGCTTGGCTGGCGCCTCACTCACAAGGCTCCGCCGATGTCCAACTTGGTCCCTGCCTGGCAGCGCACGCTCGCCAAGAGCGTGCACGTGATCTTCTATGTCATGCTGATCGGCCTGCCGATCGGCGGCTGGTTGGCCGGGTCATATGCGGACAGCCCAGTAAACTATTTCGGGCTCTTCACTCTTCCGACGGCGCCGGTCGAACAGAACTACGACCAGGCCAAGGCGATCATCGACCTGCATGCCGCAGGCGGCGAGGCGATGATATACCTCATTGGCCTGCACATCCTCGGCGCGCTCAAGCACACCTTCATCGACAAGGTGAATGGGATCGGGCGCATGCTTCCCTTCGGGCGGACCTAGGCGCCAGGCCGCGTCAAACAAAAAACCCCGCCCGCGATAGCGCGAGCGGGGTTTTTTGTTTGACGCCCTTAGCGGATCATTCGATCCACTGGCCGGTTCCGACCGATGCGCCCTTGGCACCCAGATGCATGGTGATGACGCCTCTCATCCCCTTGAGAGTGCCGGCGCGCCCTTCCAGACCGCCGACGCAAGAGGCCCCGCGTCCTTCGGGCAGCGAATTGCAGCCATAGATCAGGCTGCTCTTGCTTTCGCCATCGGCCCGCGTCGCGGTGCACGAAAGGTGGAAGTCGAACAGCCCATTGTCGGGCTGGTCCATGCCGGCGCAGGTGATTGAGCCGCTGGCAGTCTCTCCGCTGGCGGTAACGGTGGTGTAGGCACCGTTCATTACTCCGGAACGACCGTCACGCCCTTCCTCGCCCATGCCGCCGTAGAATGTCGGCTCTTCGAACTGGACGTTGTATGTGAAGGTTTCTGCCTGTGCCGCGCTTGCGAACAGCGTGGCTACCATGATGGCTGCGATTGTTTTCTTCATGCATCTTCCCCTGTAGCGAGGCTCTGACGCATACGTTTGGGTCCGCACACGCAGAGCGTGGAACATACGGCCCGATTTTCCCAACGAGGGGTGGTCTAGCACGGTTTGGCGCGCAGAGATGAATCCTCCACGCGACCAACGGCTTAAGCGCGGAGAAAGTCGGAGCGATGGCGTCTCGCACTCGTTCGACTCGCGAAAACCCCCGCCGGATCGCTCCGGCGGGGGTTCGTGGCTCCAGCCGTTGGAGGGGCTGGGAGCTTGGGGGAAGGCTTACCAGAAGAAGTCGTGGATCACATCGACCACTTCGCCGCTGTAGACATTCACCAACAGCACGTCGTCGTAGTAGCGAACCCAGCGATAGGGGCCGTAGACTTCGGGCAGTCGATACTGCCACGGATCATTGATCCAGTAGCGATTGCCGTAGAACAGGTTGTCGAGATAGAACCCGATGCTGATCCGGCTGTAGCGGTGGCTGCGATAAGGCGAGTAATACCGCCCAAGCCGATAGATGTGGTGGTTCGACCGGCGATAGCTGTGCCAGTTGTACCGGTTATGCTTGCGCCAGCTGTGGCGATCCCACCGGCGATAGTCGCCGCGGCGATAATCGCGATGGCGATCATAGCGGCGCCCGTCACGATATCCGTCGCGATAGGCGTGGCGCGTGTCCCGGCGATCCTGGCGATAGTCGTGGCGGCGCCCGTCGCGATAACCGTCGCGATAGGTATTGCGGCGTCCATCGCGGTAGGAGTCGCGGCGTCCATCGCGGTAGCTGCGATTGCGATCGCGGTCCGAATAGTTCCGGTTATGGGTCACACCGGGATCGTTCGAAGCGTGACGTTCGCTGCGGTTCGTTTCGCGGCCCTGGCGGTCGCTACGATTCCATTCGCGACCCTGGCGGTCGCTGCGGTTCCATTCCCGGCCGCGTCGATCGACGGCCACGTCGGAGCGGCGATCGCTGCGGTTCCATTCGCGACCTTGCCGGTCGCTGCGGTTCCAGTCACGGCCGCGACGCTCAACGGAGCTGTCCGCCCGGCGTTCGCTGCGGTTCCAATCACGACCCCGGCGATCTTCGCCGCGCGACTCGACTCGGGCGTTGCGTCTTGCCTCGCCCCGGTTCTCGCGGCGGACCTCGTGGCGTTGCGCGCGGCGCTCCTGACCGCGATCGCCCCTTTGGACATCGCGCTTGGCATCGGCAATCCGCTCCATCTTGCGCGCGATGCCATTGCGCTCACCACGCTCCTGCGCTTCGGCGGGGATCGCGGTCAGCGAGAGGGCGGCGGCCACGGCTGCAAGCGCGCTGCCCTTCAAAAAGTTCAAATTGGACATTTTCGGCTCCTGTAGATGCCGCTCCACCAGCCGCGGCCGAATCTTGATACTGTCTGATACTAAGCACGGCCTGACTTCTATCTGAACCACTTGTTTACCCTTTCGTTCAGATTCGGGCTAGGTATTCTGAACGCCGGTAGATTGACATTGGCTCGCCTGCGGCCAATGCAGTGCCCCATGTTCGACACGCTCGATGCCGTACGCGATGACTTCACCCGCCGGATCGAGAGCGCCGCCACCGATCGCCATCTCCCCATGCACCTAGCGGTCCTGTCGACCCGGGATGCCGATGCGCGCGTCCTGGTGCTGCGCGCCTTCGACCGCGACAGTTGGACGCTGCGTTTTCACACCGACGTGCGCTCGCCCAAATGCGACATCATTGCGCAGCACCCGGGGGTGGGCGTGCTGCTCTACGATCGCAGCGCCAAGGTCCAGTTGCGGATCCGCGGAGAGGCGCGGGTCGAAACCGATGGACCCGTCGCCGACGCTGCCTGGGAACAGAGCACCAATTTCGCGCGTCGCTGTTACCTCGGCGATGGGCCGGGGACGCTGGCGGCGCAGATGACCTCGGGGCTGCCGCCGCAGTTCGAGGGGATCGAGCCGACCGACGAGCAACTGATCCCCGCACGCCCGAATTTCGCGATCATCCAGGTCGAGATGCGGGAGATCGACTGGTTCTTTCTCTCGCATGCCGGCCATCGCCGGGCACAGTTCGCGCGGCAGGGCGAGGGCTGGGAAGGGCGCTGGGTCGCGCCTTAGCTGGAACACGACACGCGCTCTCGGAACGTGTGATTCTCCGCCGGGATAAAGCGCACTTGTGCGAGAGATTGGGGCCGCGTTCCCAGGCTATGAACTGGCCCGGTCTGGGAACGGCTGGCCGCTGCTGCGTTGGGAGTGTAGGCGCCCGGGCAGCGGAGGAACAGCGTGGCAGATAGTGACAACAGCACATGGAAGCGCGTGGGCGTCTGGATCGCGCGGTCGCTTGCCGCGATATTGGTGATCGGCTCGCTGCTCAGCACGACCGATCTCAACCAGTGGTGGATCCGCATCTGGGATTTCCCGCGGCTGCAGATCCTGATCGCGATGGTGCTGCTCGCCGCCGCGCTGTGGTTCTTCGACCGCGCCTGGCGGCCATGGCTGCCGCTGGTGCTGGCGGGCTTCTGCGTGTGGCAGTTCTGGCGGATATGGCCCTACACGCCGATGGCCTCGGCCGAGGTTGCGCGCGTCGAACAGGGCGAGCAGGGGACCGAGGCGTGCTTTACGGCGCTCACCCTCAACGTGCTGCAGAGCAATCGCGAATATGACCGCACTGCCGATCTGATCCGCCGCACCGATCCCGATATCGTGCTGCTGATGGAGACCGACGAGGCCTGGGCGCAGGCCATGGCGCCGGTGCTGCAATCCTACCCGGAGCAGATCCACCGCCCGCTGGACAACACCTATGGCATCATGTTCGCTTCGCGCCTGCCGATGCGCGATGCCTCGATCCAGGATCTCGCGCAGGCGGACACGCCCTCGGTCTTCGCCACGCTCACCGCCGGCGCGCGCAATTTCCGTATGATCGCGCTGCACCCGCGTCCGCCTCAGCCGAGGCAGGACACCGAGGAGCGCGATGCCGAGATCGTGATGGCGGCGCGCAAGTCGCGCGACACTTCCATGCCGGTGCTCGCGATCGGCGATTTCAACGATGTCGCGTGGTCGGACACGACGCGCCTGTTCAAGGATGTCGGCAGCTTCCTCGATCCGCGCGTCGGGCGCGGCCCGCATGCGACCTTCCCCGCCGGCATGGTGTGGCTCGGCTGGCCGCTCGACCATCTATTCGTGACCGAGGAATTCCTGTTCAAGGATGTCCAGGTCAGCAAGTCGGTCGGCTCCGACCACCGGGCAATGATTGCCGAGCTGTGCCTCTCGCCCGAAACCGGGCGTGCGCGCAACGAAGAGACCGAGGGACCCGACGCGAAGGACGAAGCCGAGGCGGACGAGGTGATGGAAGAGTTCAAGGAAGACGAGGCCAAGGACCGCGTCGAGGGGGAGGCGGGCTAGCGGCGCACAAACCCGGTCAGGCCTGCTGATTCCGCATCCCGGCTGACGATGCGGTCCACCCGCGCGTGGGGAGGTCCGTCATGCATTGCCGCGATCATCCGTTCGATGGCCTGCGGTTCGCCCTCCAGATGCGCCTCGACCGTCCCGTCGGAGAGGTTGCGCACCCATCCCGCAAGGCCGAGCGAGCGCGCCGTCGCGATCGTCCAGTCGCGGTAGAACACGCCTTGTACCTTGCCATGGATGATTAGGTGGCAGGAGGTCATCTAATCGACCATCTCCCACCACGCTTGATTGGTGAACGGCTCATTTGTGTCTACGACCTGGCCGATCTTCGGCGCAACGACGGCGACGCCATTTTTCTCGGCAGCAAGCAGGGTCCGTATTATCGGTTCGTCCCAGTCGTGAATGGCAAGATTGAAGGTCATCCAATGGACCGGCAACATCCGCTTGCCGCCGACATCTCGATGGATTTGCACTGCCTCTTCGGGTGTGGCGTGAATGTCTGTCCAGGCCTGCCCCGGTCCATATGAACCGATCTTGATAATGCTGAGGTCGAACGGCCCCTCGCGCTCGCCGATCTGTCGGAACAACTTAGAATAGCCGGTGTCGCCACTGTAGAAAGCATTGTGTATTTTGCCGGCGATCGACCATGAGCTCCAATGCGTGGCCTTGTAGTCGAGCAATCCACGGCTTGAATAATGCCGGTTGGGCGTGGAAGTGATAGTCAGGCTTCCAATCGCTTCGCGGTCCCACCATTGCATTTCGGCGACCTGTTCAGAATCGATCCCCCAATTCTCAAAATATTGCCCAACGCCGAGTGGTACGAAAAAGCGCGTACCCTGCGCGGCGAGGTGGCGCACGGTCGCTTCGTCCAGGTGGTCGTAGTGGTTGTGCGAGATCACGACCGCATCGATGCCCGAAAGATCGTTGAGCGCGATCGGTGCGTCATGAGTTCTTGCCGGACCGAGGAAGGAGAAAGGGGAAGCGCGGTGCGACAGGACCGGGTCTGTCAGAAGCCGATAACCGTCGATCTCGATCAAGACGCTGGCATGGCCGAGCCACGTCGCGCGCATCCCCGGCGCAGGTGGCTCGCGCAGCGACGCAGGGTCGATCGCGACAACCGGCACCGCACCTTCGGGCTCGCGCTGCTGTTCGCCGAAGAACTGCTCGCGCAAGAAATCAATGCCGAGATCGTTCTCGGCCTGGCGCTCCTCGTTGAAGAAAGCCCCTTCCTCGAAATTAGGGGACTGCTCGAGCAGACGCATCCGCTCGTCAGAGATGTCGCTGTGAAGGTACCATGCGAGAAGCCCGGCAAAGATGGCCAACGCGACCAAAACGATCACGAGCCACTTTGCGAGAGTCTTCGGTAGGCTCATACCAACCGTTTAGTAGATTGCCCTCGCGAGGGCGAATCTGTGGGGTTGGGTCGAAAGCGGATCGTCCGGATCCGACCCAATGCCTCGGTACTAACGCGTCAGCTTCTTATACGCCAACCGCGTCGGACGGTCCGCTGCATCGCCCAGGCGGCGGCGCTTGTCTTCCTCGTAAGCTTCGAAGTTGCCTTCGAACCATTCGACATGGCTGTTGCCTTCGAACGCCAGGATATGCGTGGCAAGGCGGTCGAGGAAGAAGCGGTCGTGCGAGATGACCACGGCGCAGCCGGCGAAATTCTCGATCGCGTCTTCCAAAGCAGCGAGGGTTTCGACGTCGAGGTCGTTGGTCGGCTCGTCGAGCAGCAGGACGTTGCCGCCCTCCTTCAGCATCTTGGCCATGTGGACGCGGTTGCGCTCGCCGCCTGACAGCTTGCCGACGTTCTTCTGCTGGTCCGGACCCTTGAAGTTGAACGCGCCGACATAGGCGCGGGTCGACATGTCCTGGCCGTTGACCTTCATGTAGTCGAGCCCGTCGGAGATTTCCTGCCAGACGTTGTTCTTGGGATCGAGGTGGTCGCGGCTCTGGTCGACATAGCCGAGGTGGACGGTCGAGCCGATCTCCACCGTGCCGCTGTCGGGCGTTTCCTTGCCGGTCAGGATCTTGAACAGCGTGGACTTGCCCGCGCCGTTGGGTCCGATCACGCCGACGATGCCGCCCGGGGGAAGAGTGAAGCTCAAGTCCTCGAACAACAGCTTGTCGCCATAGGCCTTGGTCAGGTTCTTGGCTTCGATCACCTTGCCGCCGAGCCGTTCGGGCACCTGGATCACGATCTGCGCCTTGCCGACCTGGCGGTTTTCCTGCGCGTTCTGCAGTTCCTCGAACTTGCGGATACGCGCCTTGGACTTGGTCTGGCGCGCGGCGGGCGTCTGCCGGATCCATTCGAGCTCGCGCTGGAGCGCCTTCTGCTTGCCCGATTCCTCGCGGCTTTCCTGCTCGAGGCGCTTGGCCTTCTTCTCGAGGTAGGTCGAGTAATTGCCCTCGTAGGGGTAGTAGGACCCGCGATCGAGCTCGAGGATCCATTCGACGACATTGTCGAGGAAGTAGCGATCGTGGGTGATCATCAGCACCGCACCGGCGTATTCCTTGAGGTGGTTTTCGAGCCACAGCACGCTTTCGGCGTCGAGGTGGTTGGTCGGCTCGTCGAGCAGCAGGATCGAGGGCTTCTGGATCAGCAGCCGGGTGAGCGCGACGCGGCGCTTCTCGCCGCCCGACAAGCTTTCGACGCCCATGTCGCCCGGCGGACAGCGCAGGGCCTCCATCGCGACTTCGAGCTGGTTGTCGAGCGTCCAGCCGTCGACCGCGTCGATCTTGGCCTGGAGTTCACCCATCTCCTCCATCAGCGCGTCGAAATCGGTGTCGTCCTGCGGATCGCCCATCTCGGCACTGATCGCGTTGAAGCGTTCGACGAGGTCGGCGGTTTCGCGCGCGCCGTCCCGGACGTTCTCGAGCACGGTCTTGGTCGGATCGAGCTCGGGCTCCTGCTCCAGGTAACCGACGGTGATGTTCTCGCCCGGCCAGGCCTCGCCGGTGAAATCGGTGTCGATCCCCGCCATGATCTTGATCAGCGTGGACTTGCCGGCGCCGTTCGGCCCGACGATGCCGATCTTGGCACCCTGGTAGAACTGCAGGTTGATATTGCTCAGCACCGGCTTCTGGGCACCGGGGAAGGTCTTGGTCATGCCTTTCATGACATAGGCGTATTGCGCGGCCATCGGGTCGTCCTTTGAGGAGATTTCGCGTGAATGGAATTTGGCTGCGCAGATAGGGGCTGGCGCGGCGAAGGGCAAGCGGAGCGTGGCGGGACTTCATTCGCCGGGCTTTGTGGGTTAATGCCGGGGGCGAGGGGGCTGCCTTTGTCCGATATCTTCCTGTCCTATGCGCGGCCCGATCGCGAGCGGATTGCCAGCCTTGCGGCGACGCTTGAGGCGCAAGGGTGTTCGCTGTGGTGGGACCGGCAGATCGAGGGCGGGGCCGAGTTTTCCGCGGTGATCGAGGAACAGCTCGCCGCAGCGAAACATGTCGTGGTGGCCTGGTCGCAGCACAGCCTGCATTCGCACTGGGTGCGCGACGAGGCGGACTTCGCGCGCACCGAAGGCAAGCTGGTACCGATTTCGCTCGACGGCGTTTTGCCGCCGCTCGGCTTTCGCCAGATGCATGCGCTCGATTTCTCCGACTGGCGCAGCGGGGCCGACAAGACCGAGTTCATCGAACTGCTGCGCGCGGTGGGCGCGAATGGCGCGAGTACGCGGACCGAGGCGGAGGTGGCCGAGCAAGCCGCGCGCTCATCGGTCGAGGTGCGCCAGCCGGTGATCCAGATCCTGCCTTTCGCCAACCGGTCGAGCGACGAAGAGCTCGGCTATCTCGGCGAAGGATTGGCCGAGGATATCTCGTCCATCTTCGCCTCCAATCGACATTTCGGCATTGCGACCGGGGCGGGTGAGGCGAGGGAAGACTATCGGGTCGAGGGGGCGCTGAGGCGCATGGGTGCCAAGGCGCGCTGCAATGTAAAGCTGGTCGATCCCCAGGGCGGAACCCAGTTGTGGGCCGATCGGTTCGACGCGGAGGCGGCCGAACTGTTCGAATCCTCGGACGAGATGGCCGGTCGTATCGCGGCGCGCTGCACCTCCGAAATCAAGCTCTACGAAGCCAACCGGGCAGAGCGTTTGCCGCCCGAGATGCAGGGGCCGTGGGAAGCCGCTTCGCGCGGCTGGGTCAAGGTGTTCGGGGTGGGCTTCGCACTTTCAGCCGTGAAACGGGTGATCGAGGAATTGCAGCGCTCGGTGCGCGCCTACCCGGAGTTCGCGCTCAACCATGCGATCCTCAGCTGGGCTGCAGTCGCGGTGGTGATCAACGGGATGTGGGAAGACGACGAATACGACATGTTGCGCGAACTCGTCCGCCGCCACCTCGATGAAGCGCGTCGCTTGGCCAGTAACGATATCGACACGCTGGTGTTTATCGGTGCAACCGAAAACTACAGCGGCATGCATGAGCGTTCGGTCGCGACGCTTGATGCCGTGCTGGCGCGCGATCCCTACAACGCCGAAGCGCACCTGATGATCAGTCTGCCCTATGCCTATCTGGGCAGGTACGATGATGGGCTGGCGTCGATCGGACGCGTAGCGGAGCTCGCCCCCGAGGCACATTTCCGCAATTGCAGCATGTGGTACGGCGGGCTCATCGAATATCTCAAGGGCGATTACGAAGCGGCTTTGGCGGGCATCGATTACAACGTCGCCCGGAACCCGTCCTACGGCTATGCCAGCGCGGTACTTGCGCTTTGTCACGAGGCCTTGGGCGATGAAGAAAAGGCGCGGCGCCTGATCCTCCAGGCCAAGCAGACCAACCCCCAGCTGCGCCCCGAAAAGCTCAGGCCGATGATGACTTCGCAGCCGGACAAGGAGAAGGGCGAGCGCGAATATGCAACGCTCGAAAGGCTTTGGGAAGAAGTGACGCTGTCCGACGATCAGGCCTGACCGGCGCATGCAACGCATAATCGATCGCATCGCCACTTTCCCCAGCGATCGCCCGATTTCTGCGGGCTATTCAACAACTAATTAACCTTATCCCTCCATTGGCTAAGGCCTTGGATGGGAAAGAAAGATGAGCGAACAGATCATTGGATTGATCACCCCGCTGATGGCGGTGGTGTTTGTCGCTATCTTCGGCTTGCTGTGGTGGCGCGGAGGGATGGGCAACCACGTCCTCGCCTTCGCGGCATCCTACGCGCTGTTCGGGCTGGGCTTCGTCACGACGCACCTGTTCGACGTAACTTCACCTTACCTGTTTCACCTGACCCAGATCCTCTACACGGCGGCCACGGTCTGTATTATCTGGGGGGCGGCCACGCGGGTTAATCGCAAGACACCGCTGCGAGCCCTAGGGCTGATCTACGCGGTCTGTGCCGTGACCCTGGCGATCGCGGTGGCGGTTTCGGACGACGTGTCGCCCCGCCTCTACATCGTCAATACCGGCTATGGCGTAATGTTCACCATCGGCGTCTTCGTGCTGATGCAGTCGCGCCGCCGCGAGATGTTCGATCGCATGGTCATCGCGATTTTCGTGATCTCGGCGATCAACTTCTTCTGCCGCCCGGTGCTGACCCTGCTGATCGAGCAGAGCATCCCGGTCGGCGACTATCGCGAGTCGATCTATTACTCGGTCCTGACCCTCGTGCTCACGGTGTCTTCGCTGGTGACTGCGGTCACCCTCGTGGGTGCCTGCGTGACCGATCTGGTCGGGTCGATCAAGGAACGCTCGGACGTGGATTTGCTCACCGGGCTGCGTAACCGTCGCGCCTTCGAGAACGACATCGTTGAAATGCTCGACCGCGCAGCGCTTCACGGTGTTCCGGTCGGATTGGTGGTGGCCGATATCGACCATTTCAAGCAGGTCAACGATCTGTGGGGGCACCAGGCTGGCGACCATGCCATCGAGAGTTTCGGCAAGCTGATCGAGCGGATGGTCCGCGAAGGCGACATCACCGGCCGCGTCGGGGGCGAAGAATTCTGCATCGCGGTATGGAACTGCGACCTGATCGAAACCCATCGCCTTGCCGAACGTCTCCGCACTGCCTTTGCGCAAATGCAGCACGAGGGCATCAGCGAATCGATCCGCCTTACCGCAAGTTTCGGCGTATCCAGCTGGCGCGGGCATGAGACCTATCGCAGCCTGTTCGGCCGCGTCGATACGCTGCTCTATGAAGCCAAGGAGAGCGGCCGTAATTGCGTCGTTTCCGATGGCGAGCGGCGCGAAAGCGCGAAACGGCGCCCGGCTAGCAAGCTCGCCAAGCTGGCCGAACGTCGCGCCGCGACGAACTAGCCCGCATTGCGGCCAAAGCTGGCGCCCAACTGCCGCGGCATCAACAGCAACTGGAACACGGCGCGCGCGCCAAGGAACAGCGCGAAGCTCAACCACAGCCCGTGATTGCCCATCGGCCATGTAAGCCACAGCGCGGCCGCATAGACGATCGACGCAGCGAACATCGTTGCCAGCATAGCGCGCGTCCAGCTTGCGCCGACGAAGACCCCGTCGAACACGAAGCTCGCGACCCCGGCGAAGGGAATTACCACCAGCCAGATGGCCATCGCCCTGGCCTGCGCCGCGACTTCATCGGTAGCAGCAAAGCTTTCGAGGATCGGATCGGCGAACAGCAGGAATGCGCCCGCGACCAGGGCCGCCGCGCCGAACCCGCGCCACAGGATCGCGCGCACGTAGTCGGTGAAGCCCTGCCGATCCCCGGCGCCGAGGCGCTCGCCATTGAGGACTTGCGCGGCGTTCTCGAACCCGTCGAGAAGCAGCGCGGTGAGGACGAACATTTGGTAGATGATGCCATTGGCGGCCAGCACCACCGCGCCGCGTTCCGCGCTGAGGCGGGTGAGTGCCGCGAGCGCGACGGTCAGCACCAATGTTCTCAGGAACAGGTCGCGATTGATGGACAGGAACGGGCGCAGCTCTGTCCATCGCAGCACCGCCTTGTTGCGAAGCGCGGCAAGGATCGCGCTGCCCCGAGTACCGCCCAGGACGAACAGGAGCACCCCGGCAAGTTTGGCATATTCGGCAATGAAGCTCGACCAGCCGATCCCGGCGATCCCCCATTGAAGCTGCAAGACGAAGAACAGGCCAAGCGCGATGTTGGTGAGGTTGTAGGCGACTTCGAAGAGAAGCACGGCCTGCATCTGGCGCCTGCCGACGAGGAAGCCGATCAATGCCAGGTTGAGCATCACGCCCGGCGCAGTCCAGTATCGGATTTCCGCATAGATGGTTGCGGCTGCCAGCACTTCGCCTTCGGCCCCCAGTGCATCGAGCGCCAGCGGAAGCAGGATCGGCTTGGCCAGCAGCAATAGCGCGGCGATTGCCAGCCCCACGACCATGCCGCGCGCCAGCAAGTCTGCCTGCGCCTGGCTCCCCTCGCGCGTGCCTGCCTGTGCCACCAGCCCGGTAGTGCCGGTCTTGAGGAAGTTCATGACGGTGAAGAGGACCGCGAAGATCCGCGCGCCGACATCGACGGCCCCTTGCGTTGCGGCATCGTCGAGGCGCCCGACGATCCACATGTCGCCGAGCCCGATCAGCGCTGTCGCGACATTGGTCACCATTGCAGGCAGGGCAATGGCCCAGATCGCGCGCGGATCGATCGATGATGGGGAACCGGAAGTCGAGGAACTCAAAGCCGCTCTTCCTTCGCCGCGGTGATGAATGGTCGGGGAGACTGGATTCGAACCAGCGACCCCCTGTACCCAAAACAGGTGCGCTACCAGGCTGCGCCACTCCCCGACCGTCATCGTGCATCTTGCGTTGCCATTGGTGGGCCCGGCAGGACTCGAACCCGCGACCTAGCCGTTATGAGCGGCCAGCTCTAACCAACTGAGCTACAGGCCCCCTTGGCGCCGAAGATGCGGCGACGCGCCTACATTGCGTTGCCATGCGTTTCAAGCGCGCTCAGCACTTTCGGTCACACAATCGTCGATTGCATGATTTCGGCGACGCTTGTCGGCTTCACGCCGCGAAGCTCGCAATATCCGATCACGACGCGCAACCAGTCGTAGAGCTTGGCCAGATCCTCTTCGCTGCGGACGTAGGGCGTGTGGCCGACGTCGAGCGAAGGGCTGTGCAGCGACAGCACGATGATCGGCAGGCCGTCATCGATCGCCATGTCGAGTGCGCGGATGGCCTCTTCGCTTGTGACGCCCTCGGGTGTCAGGGCTATGCGCTCGAGGATGCCCAGCCGGGACAGGGCGCTCAACAAGCCGGGGCGCCCCTCCAGCCGTGGATAGATCGCTCGCGCCTGCTTGCGCAGCATGCCCCAGAACACCGTGGTGACCGGCAGTTCGAGCAGGTGGCGACCCTCGTCGACCCAATAGGGCCGGCGCGGATGGCGCGAATAATCCGGCCCAGACCCGGGGCGATAGTCGAAGTGGCAGCGCACCGAGGTGTCGATCGCAACGCCAGCCTCAAGCAGCATGTCGGCCGAGTGCGGGCCGAGCCCGTAGCGACCGGCGCGATAGACCAGCGGATTGGTGTTGAACCGATCGGCGATCGCGTCACGCAACTGCGTGAACTTTTCGCGCTCGAGTTCCTGTGGCAGGTTTCCGGCATAGGAATTGCGTTCGTTGACCTCCTCCTGAAACGGAGGATTGACCCAGGGGTGGAGCTGGATTCCGATCTCGGCCGTTCCGCGCGCCAGCGCATCGCCGATCAGTTCGACCGCCGAATCGCAGTGCACGATGGGCCAGTCGACAAGGTAGAGAGGGGCGGTGCCGAGCTTTTCGCAGAACGACTGGAACTCGGCCATTCGCGCGACATGTTTCAGCCCGTGCTGGTCACGCGTAAACGGGCCGTCCCAGTCGAACTCCTCTTCCGTATCAACGGTAAGGAGGACGCGCTGACCAAAGGAAGGGGCGAATTCGGCAAGCGAATTGCGCGGCGGGGGGTTGAGCATGGACGGCGCAGAAATGGTCCAGATCCCCCCTCTCGGCGGGCCGGCTCAACTTTCGGCCGCGTCGGCCTGGCTCCGCTTGACCGTTTCATCGCTAGGGAGGTGGACCGGGGCGGTCAAGAGCGGCAGGCTGAGAAGTATCCGGTCTTCGTCATGGGTCAGATCGCCGCCGATCGCGCGGGCCTCGGCGCGGGCAAGTCGCAGGCTGAAGCCGGCCCCGAACAGTCCCGCGCTGATGCCGCTCTTGCCGGATTTGACTTGTGCCGCAAAGATATCCTCTTCCGAGACGATCTGTGCCGGGAGTTCGCAGGCCAGCAGGCCGCGGTTGCCGTCGCGAACCAGTTCGATCGAGAGCGCTTCGCCGGCCCCGCTGGCACCAGCCAGCGTCGCGAGAACGCGCCACGCAAGCGCTTCGGCATCCTCGTGATCCATCGCGACGCGAAACTCGGTGTCAGGGGCCAGCTCCAGTTCGAGGCCGGCCATGCGCGGGTTCAGGACCTGCTGCAACTGGTCGACCATCTCGACAAGCAAAGCGGCAAAATCGGTTTCGCCCTGCTGGGGCGAGAGCACGCCGGTTTCCAGCCGCGCCAGCCGCTCGAGCTCGTCGAACCCGGCGAGGATGCGTGCTGCATCGCCGGCGATCGAAGCAGCGAGTGCGCGATACTCGTGCGGGGCGGGGCCGAACAGCTGTTGCTGGATAACCTCGGCAAAGCCCTGCAGCGCATTAACGGGTGTTCGCAGTTCATGGAGCAACTGGCGGATGCGATCAGCCTCCTGCGCCGCGCGCATGTCGGGCGGCGGCGGAGCGGGGCGGCGGAAGCGCCCGACATATCCGTGGAAGCGCCCCCCGGAACGCGCAAAGCGGGGATGGGCGTCGACGATCCAGTCACCGGTGATCGCCGGTGCGCCCTCTAGCGTGAGCGCCAGGTTCTCGATCGGCTGCTGGCGCGAGAAGGCCCGGGCGATGGGCGTCGGTGGGCTGCCTTCGCCCAGCCTGCGCGGCGGGAGCAGGCGCTTGCCGATCACCATCGGGGCCACCGAAGCGTCTGCCCATTCGATGCGGCCGGCGGTATCTGCAACAAAGCCGAAACCGGCGATCTCACGTTGGCCGTGCGGTTGCATCTCGCCGAACGGCAGCCGCGGGGAATTGTCGATCGTGGGAGGCGCAACTTCGCGGTCGCGACGGAACTGCGCAATCCGCTCGACCAGTGCGGCGATTTCGGTCTTCTCGCGCGCTTGCCGATCGGTGACAGGCGAAGTCTTCGCCTCGGCAACAGGCGTGGGCTCAGGCGACGCCGACGGAGTCTCCAGCGGAGCCGCAGGCAGGATCAGTTCGTCCTCGGGCGACATAGCCGGCGCGATAGCGTCTTCGTCGCCACCATCTTCGGCCAGATCGGTGAGTTCGAGGAAATCGTCCTCGTCTTCGCCCGTCATGGCGGCAACGATCGGTTGCGGGAGCGCGCGATCGCGGATGCCGAGTCGCTCGAGCAGCGCCTCGGCGCGGGGCGGTAGATCCCGGCGCAAGCGCAGGAAGCCGCGGGCGCGGATTGGCAGGCGCGGAATCAGTGCTTCCCAATCGTCCTCGGTCAGCTCGGCGCGGGACAAGGCCGCAGCCGCTACGTCCGGTTCGTCTTCGGCGAGGTCGGCGGCGAGTTCAGGGCTGCGAAAACGCCAGCCGCGCTCGGCCACCATCCGCGCGCGCTCGGCGGCCGGGATCTGCTCGCCCAGTGCGCCCAGGCGCAGCCAGGCTGCGGCGACGAGGCTTTCATCGCGGCCATATTTGCGATTGCCGAGGAGATCGAGCAGCTGCCGGAACTGCGTGCGCGCCGCATGCTCGCCAGCGGCGCGGTGGCGCAGCACTGTGGCAAGGCGGTCGTCGAAAAACATCGTTACTCCGGCAAATCTTTCCACCTCAGGGCATGTCGCAAGCACGCGCTGCAGGCAATTGGCCCCCTACCAGTTTACACAGCCTGTAGGTGAGGTGGATTTGGCTTGCGTTGCAAAGCGGGACAATTGCTGGCAGGAACAATAAAATTAGCGACGAATGACCTTTTGGGTTACGTTCATTTCAGGCAAGCCGCTGATAGTGGCCATGATTGTTTGGGGCGCTGTATGGCAAATCTTGATGAAATAGACCGCAAGCTCTTGTCGGAGTTGCAGGCGGAAGGTCGCGTAACCAATGTCGAACTGGCGCAGAGAGTCGGACTGACGGCGCCACCGTGCCTGCGGAGGGTACGCGGACTCGAAGAACAGGGCGTCATTCGCGGTTATCACGCCGATCTCGATCCGTCGAAACTCGGCTTTGCCATCACGGTATTCGCGATGGTGAGCCTGAAGAGCCAGGCCGAGAGCGCGCTGCGCGAGTTCGAGGACGCGATGCGCGGCCTGCCCGAAGTGCGCGAGGTCCATATGCTAAATGGCGAAATCGACTTCATCCTCAAGGTGGTGAGCAAGGATCTGCAGAGCTTCCAGGAATTCCTGACCAGCAAGCTGACGCCGGCCCCCAATGTCGAGAGCGTCAAGACCTCGCTGACAATCCGCACCGCGAAACACGAACCGGGCGTTCCGCTGGGCTGATGCAGGGTAGCTGAGCATGGATCAGCCGCCCGCCACGTCCGTCGAAATCCCTGTCGCAGCATCCGAGTCCGTCGACGCCGCGCAACCGGTGATCGAGGTACGCGAAGACGGCAGCACCACGATCGACATCCTTCTCCCGCCGCCTGCGCCCGCATGCGTGGAGAACGAACCCGATCCCTTCCAGAACGAGATCGTCGTGTGCCGCGATGTCGGCAATGTGCACCGGCTGGTTCATGCGGTGCCAGGCGATGCGATAGAGGGCAGCGCCATCCCCCGCGCCGAGTTCAAGCTGTCGGAGAACGCCACCGCTTCGGCCGATGCAGAAGCGCGCGCAGTGGGCAACACGCCAGCCAATGCGGCGATAGTCAATGTGAAGGTCAAATTCCGTCCCTGAACGCACCTAACTCCTTACAATCAGGTCTTAATATGACGGGTGTGATCGGTCGCACGAGGCGACCGGACAATTTCTGCGGACAGATCTCCCCGGTGTAACAAACCTTATAGTTTTCAAGGCCCGTTTACTGGTAACAGTCGGCCTGCACGGGCTATTCATGCAACTGCCATGCCACAGGGTGCGGCCAATCAATGAGGCGAAGCCCAAGAACATCAAGGGAAGCACCGGGGATGGAATTTCTGAGCTATTTCGAACAGTACATGCCGCACGGGATGTGCCTGTTGTGGCAACCCTGGCTTCTCATCCTGTGGGCCGGGTCGGACCTGCTGATCTTCCTTTCCTACATGGCAATCCCGTTTGCGCTGTTCCAGGTTCTCAAGCAGCGCCAGGAATTGCAGCATCGCGGCCTCATCGCACTGTTCGCCTCTTTCATCCTGCTCTGCGGCGTGACTCACCTCTTCTCGATCGTGACCCTGTGGTTCCCGATCTATCCCATATCCGGGGTGTTCAAGCTTGCGACCGGGGTGGTCTCCGCGATTACGGCGATCGTGCTTTTCCGCCTGGTCCCGGTGCTGGTAACGATCCCGACACCCAGCGAATTGCAGAAGGCGAATGCCGACCTGCGCGCCGAGGTGGCCGCGCATGAACGCACGCTGGAGGAACTGCGCAAGGCGCGCGACGAGCTTGAAATGCGGGTCGAACAGCGGACCGAGGAACTGCGGCAGGTCAATGCCAAGCTGGCTGTGATCGCTCGCGAGACTGCGCATCGCAGCCGCAACCTGCTCTCGGTCGTTTCCTCCCTCGCACGCCAGACCGCCCGCAGCACCCCGGATATCGAGCAGTTCGTGACGGTTTTCCAGGGGCGCATCAACGCGCTCGCGATGGCAACACTCACGGTCATCGAAGGCGCCAACGAATCCTCGGCCGGGCTGGAGCGGATCATAAAGCGCCAGATCGAGGCGCTCTTTCCAAGTGCAGACAGGCAAGTCGTGATCGAGGGCGAACGGGTGATGGTCGGCGCCGAGGCTGCCCAGCAGATCAGCCTGGCCGTGTACGAACTGGCCACCAATGCGCAGAAGCACGGGGCGCACGACAAGGAAACCGCCTATGTCCATATCGACTGGTCGGTCTCCAATCCGGGGACTGACCAGCCCGAACTCGTCTTCGAATGGCGCGAGAAGCTCTCCGACGGTGCAGCGAGTTTCCAGCCGGGAGAAAAGAGTGGCGGGTTTGGCTCGAACCTCTTGCTCAAGATCGTCCCGGCCATGCTCAAGGGGAGCGCCTCGCGGCATGTCGAGAACGGGGTGATGGTCTACCAGCTACTGGTACCGCTGGCGTCGGTCACCGATGCCGACGGCACTCACGGCGATGTCAGTGAGGCAGCACGTATTATCGATCGCAACTTCGGCATCGCCTAACGTCGATCCCTGCGAGAGAGGCGGGATCAACTCCGCATACTGAAGGGACAGAGCAGCCGAATGACTGCCTTGCCCCAGCCGTTTGGTTCCAGCGAGGGAGCTAGGCGCTTACGGGCTCGTCGTCGTCGTCAGCGATGATCAAGATCGCGAGACCGGCGGCGAGGATCGCCCCGATCAGGAAGCGCGTGCCCATCGAGGCAAGTTCGGACTCGCCCGTTATCGGCTCGCTAGCCCTCACGGCGTCGGTTGCCGCTGCCGCGATCGGAGCACCGGCGAGCGCCGCACTTCCCACGACAAGTAGCAGATTTCGGGCTGTCATCGCTCAATCTCCCCAAGATGGCCTTCAATGCCGGGGCAGGATACGCCAAAGTGCGATGTTTACAAGGTCTTGAGCTGTCGCTCGCACCGTGCTCGCCCCCGCGTGGCGGCAATGCTGCCGTCTGTCCCGAAATTGGACCGGAAAATCGCGCCAAACACCTGTCCACTTGCGGTTAATCGCACTGAAATGTAAAGTTGCGGGGATTGGCCCACTTGGGAAGGACTGCGCACCCGAAAAATCGGGGGAAGTGGTGCCAAGCATCCGACGGGCCATGCGGGTTGCACGGGATTGGTTTACTCGACTGTCGTCGGAAGGAGTAGTCGTGCGGGCGCATGACGTTTTCGTTTCTTACGGAAGGGAGGATCGCAACGCTGCGATGCGCATCGCAGCGCGCCTCGAACTGGAAGGCTTCGCCGTCTGGTGGGATGCCGCAATCCATTCCGGCGAAACCTTCGACGAAGTAATTGAGCGCCAGCTTCGTGCCGCAAAGGCGGCCGTGGTCCTGTGGTCGCCCCGGTCGGTGACCTCGCGCTGGGTGCGGGCAGAAGCCACGCTGGCAGACCGCCGCAACATCCTGGTCCCGGTCATCATCGAAGCCTGCGACCTCCCGATCCTGTTCGAACTCACCCACACCATCGACCTGTCGACCTGGCAGGGCGACCGCGACGACCCTGTCTGGCAGCGGTTGGTCGAAGACATCCGTTTCCTGGTTGGACCAGAGAATGAGGCGCCGGCGGCCAAACCCGCTTCTGCTCCGGCGCGCGGTTTTCTCCTGTCCGACGACGGCGATGACATCGATCGTTCGATACCGTCGTCACGACGCGCTCCGCATGAAGACATCACGCCCGCAGCACCCCCGGCAGTAAAGCTGAACGGTGCGGCGAAAGTGCAAGTCGATGAGGATTATGAGCCCACCGCGTTCTACTCGGGTACGGGCGGCTACGTCGAGCTCGAGGATGGCCAGGTCCACTATCTCGAAGTCGGTCCGGAGGAAGCGCCACTAGAGAAGCACGCGATCAGCCTGCTCGGCGCGAAGATCGGGCGCTCGGCACCGGCCGATATCGTTCTTGCCGACAACCGCATTTCGCGGCGGCATTGCACCGTCGAACTCAAGGATGGCGAATTGCTGGTCAGCGATCTCCACTCCACCAATGGGACCTTCGTCGATGGCGAGCGGATCTTTGGCCCGACCGTCCTGCCGCAGGGATCCGAACTGAAGCTTGGCAGCGTAACCCTGACGCATCGCGTCCGTTCATCGGCGGGAATGCGCTGATCCGCGGGGGCCAAGAGCGGACAGGCGTGTCTCCGCGCCGCGCGTCACAGGCGACGTGATGCGGTTCCAGTCGGCCAGCCGCACCGACATCGGCCTCAAGCGCAAGGTCAACGAGGATTCGCTGATCGACCGTGCCGACCGCTCGTTCTGGGTCGTGGCAGACGGGATGGGCGGCCATGAGGCCGGCGAAGTCGCGAGCGCAATGGTGGTCGAATCGGTCGACGAGGCAGTTACAGCAAGCGATCTCGAGGCGGCGCTGGAACAGGTCGATCGCGCGCTCGACACGGCGAACGCGGCAATGATCGAACACATGCATGGCGACAAGCGGCGCAAGATGGGGAGCACTGCGGTTGGCCTGATCATCGCCGAAGATGGCCGTTATGGCTGCTTCTGGGTCGGCGACAGCCGGGCCTACCGCGTCCGCGATGGCCAGATCGCGCAGATCACGCGCGACCACAGCCTTGTTCAGCAATTGGTCGATGCAGGCCTGATCTCAGAGGAGGACGCCGCGACCCATCCCGATGCCAGCGTCATTACCCGCGCGGTTGGTGGTTCGGATCGGCTCGAGGTCGATCATGTGAAAGGCGCGGCCCAGACCAACGACATCTTCATTCTCGCAAGCGACGGCCTGACGCGCTGCGTTGAGGCCGAGGAAATCCGCCACGTGGTGATGATGGGCAATCCGCATCAGGCCTGCGAAGACATGGTCGAAATGGTCCTGGCACGGGGTGCCCCCGATAACGTCAGCGTCATCGTCGTTCGAGTAGCTTGACGAGCGCTCGCGGCGTCAGCGGTCGAGCATCGCCTTAGCCTGACCCGAACTTAGGGTCATCGAACGCACGTAGCTCTGCGTCTGCCGTCCCTGGACCAGCAGCCGCTCCGCCTCTGCCGGCGTCGAAACTCCGCGCATCGAATCCTTGAGACGGTCGAGATAGCTCTTGTAGTCGCGTGCGGCATCCGCGTTGCTCTTGAGCGTCTGGTACGCCTTCTTCTGATCTTCGGTCGCGTCGCGGCCGGGATCGCGCGCGCGGCCAAGGCTGATCACCTGGTCGGCCTGACCCGCGGTCTGCCGCGCAACAAGTTCGAGCTCGGAACGGATTTGGTCGATAGTCCGGCCACTTGCCGACGGCGCTGCCGTTGGGCTTGCTGCTGGAAGGGTGGCAGTCTCCGCATCGCTGCTGGCGGCGGTGGTCGGCTTGTCGGTCGGCTCGGCCTTGCGAGGGTTCGCTGCCAGCGCTTCCTCGACCTTGGCCTTGAAGGCAGACACGGCCAGGATCGCCTTCTGCGCCAGAGGCAGCGCGGTTTCGGCACTCTCGCCCGCGCGCAAATCTTCGAGCGACTGGCGCGCATCGCGCAATTGCCCTTCGAGGTCGCCGGCCAGTTGCTGGAGCTGTGCGCTCTGCCCCGAAGCCGAACCTTCCTGCCGAGGGTCTGCCCAGGGAGCGGCGGCAACCAGCGTTCGGGTACGCGCGGTCAGGTCTTGCGACAGACCCACCGCCAGCTCGTTGAGGCTAGCACGAGTGAGGTCGGCAATCCGCAACCGGTTGAAACTCACATCCGAAGCGCGCGCGGGATCTTCTGCGATGGCTACGTTTTCGCTCTCCAGCCCGACGATCCGCTCGGCCCGGCGCTCGAGCGCTTCCACGGCCTGCGGGGCGAGATCGTCCTGCCGGGCAAGATCGACGAGTTTCTGCAGCGCCGGACCGAAACCGTCATCGTGCGAGATTTCCTCGACTGCGACGACCGGCGCTTCGACTGGCTCTTCGTCCCGGCCGCTACCGAAGAGGGCCCAGGCCGCGACACCGGCCAGCAGCAGGACGCCCCCGCCCAGCAGCAGCGGTTTGGGTAACCCCTTGCCTGTGGTTTTCGCCGGTTTGTCCGTCGCCAGTTTCGTATCTGCCAATTTGGCCGGCGCTGGCTTTTCCTCTGTCGGTGAAGGCTTGGCAGCGGGGTCGGCGGGTGCCGGCTTCTCGGGAGCTGCCGTCTCGCTTGCGGGCGCGTCTTCGAGCACTCCTGTCCCGGTCGGTTCGTCGACTTCGGGGTCATCTTCCGTCAGGTCGTCTTCGCCGACCTTGCGAAATTCCGCGTCCTCGATCTTCTCGGGGACTTTGCTAACCGCCTCTTCGGCTTCCTCGCGCCGGATCGGATGGATATCATCGATCGACGCCGCCATCGGTGAAACGCGGGTCGCTTCATCGTCCTCGGCGTCATCGCTCGGCGCAGCAGCGGGCTCATCATGCGCGTCGAACATGGCCAGCCATTCGGGCAGCGATTGCGGACGCTCGGTAGGCTTGATGATCATGGCCGCGTCGACGGCGGCCAGGAATTCACGGCTGTAACCGGGCCAGTCGCCATCGACCAGCGCGGGTTCCTTTTCACCGTGCAGCCGCTCCAGGACCTCGGCCGGCTTCTCGCCCGTGATGCAGCGATAGAGCACCACGCCAAGCGCGTAGATATCGGTCCACGGGCCTTGCGCGTAGGTCTTCACATATTGTTCGATCGCGGCGTAGGGCGGGGTGTGGAAGGTGACGGTGGTGCTGGTCACACCCTCTGTCTCGAAACGGGCGGAGCCGAAATCGATCAGCACGGGCTGGCCTTCACCGGTGATCAGGATGTTTGAGGGCTTGATATCGCGGTGCAGGACCCCGACGCGGTGTGCGCGTTCAAGCCCCTTCGCCACCGGCAGGATCATCCGCCGCAGCTTCTCCTCGTCGAACTTCTCACTCTGCTTGAGCAGCTCGTTGAGCGGGACGCCATCCTCGAAATCCATCACCATGTAGGCGGTGCCGTGGATCTCGAACAGGCTGCGGACGCTGACGATGTTGGGGTGGCGAGACGGGGTCGAGAGATTCCACAGCAGCTTGGCTTCTTCGACGAACTTCTTGAGGCCAAGCGCGTGGACCTCTTCCGCGTCGGAGTCGATCGGAACGACGGTCGATTCCTCGTCTCGTTCGCTGATCGAGCTGGGGAAATATTCCTTTATCGCGACGAGTTCGTCGAAATAGATTCCGCGTCCCTTGTAGACGATTCCGAAGCCGCCAACGCCGAGCACCTCCTCCAACCGCCATTCGCGGAGGATCGTGCCAGGCGGCAGCGCCTTCGTGCTGTAAGCTTTCGTCATAGGAACCCAGACCCACCCCGGTCATCAACTATTTGTAAAGCCATCGCATAGCGCGAGGCGCAATTCTAGTATGGCAACGACAATTCGCGCACGATCGGTGGACGCCTGAAAAGTGCGGTTTGCGGGATGATTTTGCGGGGCGGGGGCTGGGGTGGGCCTCAGCCCTCGCGTTCAGCGAGCCATTCCTCGAGCCATTTGATCGAATAATCGCCCGATAGCACGTCATCCTGCCGCAGCAGTTCCTGGTGCAGCGGGATGTTCGTCTTCACGCCTTCGACCACCATTTCCTCTAGCGCGCGGCGCAGGCGCATGATGCAGCCTTCGCGGGTGCGGCCATACACGATCAGCTTGGCGATCATGGAATCGTAATAGGGCGGAATGCGGTAGCCCGCGTAAAGTCCTGAATCGACACGCACATGCATGCCGCCCGCAGCGTGGTAATAGGTCACTTCGCCGGGTGATGGCGCGAAGGTGAACGGGTCCTCGGCATTGATGCGACACTCGATCGCATGGCCCTTGAACTCAATCTCTTCCTGCTTGACCGACAACGGCTTGCCATCGGCAATGCGGATCTGTTCGCGCACCAGGTCGACGCCGGTGATAGCCTCGGTCACGGGATGCTCGACCTGCAGGCGCGTGTTCATTTCGATGAAGTAGAACTCGCCGTTCTCCCACAGGAACTCGATCGTGCCCGCGCCGCGATAGCCCATGTCGCGCATCGCTTTCGAGCAGACCTCGCCCATGTGCATGCGTTCTTCATGCGAGATGACGGGGGAGGGCGCTTCCTCGAGCACCTTCTGGTGGCGGCGCTGGAGCGAGCAATCGCGTTCGCCCAGGTGGATCGCATTGCCGTTGCCGTCGCCGAAGACCTGGAATTCGATGTGGCGCGGATTGCCGAGATATTTCTCGATGTAGACCGTGGCATCCCCGAAGGCCGCCTTGGCCTCGCTGCCGGCCTGTTTCATCAGTGTTTCGAGCTTGTCCTCGCTCTCGCACACCTTCATCCCGCGACCACCGCCGCCCGAGGCCGCCTTGATAATGACCGGATAGCCGATCTCGGCGGCGATCTTGCGCGCCTCGCCATAGTCCGACACGGCACCGTCAGAGCCGGGCACCAGCGGCAGGCCGAGCGCGCCTGCGGTGCGCTTCGCCTCGACCTTGTCGCCCATCGTGCGGATATGTTCGGGCTTGGGGCCGATCCAGGCGATGTCGTGCGCTTCGACGATTTCGGCGAACTTGGCGTTCTCGGACAGAAAACCGTAGCCGGGATGGATCGCGTCGCAATGCGCGCATTCGGCCGCCGAAATGATGTTGGCGATGTTGAGATAGCTGTCGGTCGCAGGCGGCGGACCGATGCAGACCGCGTGGTCGGCCAGCCGCACATGCATGGCATCGGCATCGGCAGTCGAATGGACCGCGACCGTCTCGATCCCCATCTCGTGCGCTGCGCGGTGGATGCGTAGCGCGATTTCGCCCCGGTTGGCGATCAATATGCGTGAAATGCCCATCGTTTACCCGATGACGACGAGCGGCTGGTCGAATTCGACCGGCTGCGCATTGTCGACAAGGATCGCCTTCACCGTGCCGGCCTTGTCGGCGGTGATCGGGTTCATCACCTTCATCGCTTCAACGATCAGCAAGGTATCGCCCTGCTTCACGCTGTCGCCGACCTTGACGTAGTTGTCTGCCCCCGGTTCGGGCGCGAGATAGCAGGTGCCGACCATCGGGCACCTGATCGCATCGGCGTGGCTATCGGCCGGCGCTTCTTCGGCGGCGGGGGCTTGCGCTGCCGGGGCAGCGGCCGCGGCGACAGGTGCAGGAGCGGCGAAGCTCGCCGGGGCAGCGGCAACACCGCCGCCGCGCGAAACCTTGATCTTGCGATCGCCATCCTCGACCTCGATTTCGGTGAGCCCGGTTTCCCCGAGCAGTTCTGCGAGTTCGCGAACGAGTGCAGTATCCACATTCATGCCGGACTTGCGCCCGGTCGTGCCTTTGGTTTCGGCCATATACGCCCCATCAACTATTGGTTGCGGGCGTGACTATTCGCGCGAATTGTGGCTGGCAAGGGGCGATTGGTCAGATTTCGCCGCTGGCCACCGCTTCGAGCGCGACGACATAGCCTTTCGCGCCCTGTCCGGTGATCGATTTGGCTGCGGCCATGCCAATGTAAGAGATGTGGCGAAACTGCTCGCGCTGCAGCGGGTCGGAAAGGTGGACCTCGATCACGGGCGTGCGGATCGCCTTCGTCGCATCGAGCAGCGCAATCGAGGTATGGGTATAGGCGCCCGGATTGATGATCACCGCCCGCGCGCCCTCGGCCTGCGCCTCGTGCATCCAGTCGACCAGCACGCCTTCGTGATTGGTCTGGCGCATGTCGATTTCGAGGCCGAGTTCGCGCGCACGATCATCCAGCATCCCTGCAATATCGTCTAGCGTGTCGGAGCCATAGATCTCCGGCTCGCGCAGGCCGAGCAGGTTGAGGTTGGGTCCGTTGAGGACATAGACGAGATTGGACGCAGTGCTCATGCGCGCTGGTTAGCGCGGCGTGGGGCGCGGGGGAAGCAGAAGCTCCGACGCGCCTATAGATCGAATTCTCCAATACGCTCATCGAAGCCTTGGCCGGATTGGTCGAATATCGAATCCCCCACTCTTCCGACCTGTCTAGCCCATGCCCCGGAAGCGCTGTCCTGCATCGTGGGGCTGGAAATTGTGCGGAGTGAATTCGGCAGCGCCAATAGAGGGAGAGGGACCTCATGAGGCTGAGATTTTCCAGATTTTCGACCATTTTCGGCGCGGCAGTTTCGGTTGCGGCATTGTCGAGCCAGGCCTGGGCAGGTGAGGCTGAAGACGCGGTGATCGCGCAAGTTACCGAAGCCTATGGCGGTAGTGATCTGACCGATATGCAATCGATCCGCGTCCGCGATCATTACAAGACCGCCTTTCCCGGACAGGGCTATACGTCGCGGATGGTCGAGTTCACGCACCTGAAGCAGGATGCGCAGCTCGATCTGGCCAACCAGCGCGGCAGCGTCGAGGGTTGGAGCGCCAACTGGAACTTCACCTTCAACACCCGCACGGTGTCGGCGGGTGATGACATCGCAATCGTCAACTACATTTCGGGCGATTACCAGCCTGCGGCCTTTGCCGATTACTTCGCCGCATATGGCGCCGTCATCCGGGTGACCGATACGTTGCTCGCCTACCACCTGGCCAAGTCAGCGGACAGTGCCACGCACAAGGGCACGGCGATGTACCTCGGTCGTCCCCACGCGATGATCGAATTCCAATTGCCGTCATCGCCTCCGCTGACGCTCTATGTCGATCAGGAGACGGGCCTGATCTCGAAGAGCGAGCGGGTCACGCCTTTCGGTTCGCTGACCTACACCTTCGGCAATCACGCGACGCAGGGCGGCGTCAGCTACGCACGCGATTTCGAATTCTTCATCGGCGATGACGTCAACCTCCTGTCGCTATCGCGCGAGATCAGCGTCAACGGCGTCGATCCTGCGATCTTCGCGATCGATAGCGGGATCGTCGCCGAGCCTGCACGCCTTGACCAGGCCGAGATGACGACCGATGAAATTGCCGCCGGCGTGCATCTGGTGGGACAGGGACCGCAGGGTGGAGCGGCGGCCTACACAACCTTCGTCGATGCCGGTGATCACCTGATCGCCGTGGGCGGCTATGCGGGTCTGCAGGCTCGCTATGACGCCTATAAGGAGGCAACTGGCAGCACCAAGCCGATCCGCTATCAGGTCGTCACTCACCACCATACCGATCACCTGGGGGGAATGGCTGATGCACTCGGCCTGGGCGCGATCTTCGTGACACCGGAAAATGCGGTCGCGAATGTCAGGACTGCGGCGGGCGCCGATATTCCCGAAGACCGCCTGATGGTGCTGGACGGCAGCATGACGCTCGGCCCGGTCCAGATCTACGACGTTGCAACCAACCACATGGAATCGATGGCTCTGGTCTACATCCCCGCGGCCAGCGCGATATTCCAGGCCGATCACTATACCGGCCTCTATGAAGGCGCGGCGCCTACACCCGTTGGCGCCGGGACAGTCTATCTCAAGAACCATATCGAGGCATTGGGACTCGACGTAGCCACCATCCTCTCGGCGCATGGCCGCAAGGCGGTGACTTGGGAGGAATTCTCTGCGGCCGTCGCAGGATATGATGGCCAGCCGTGCAAGTCAGGCCGGCCGATCTGCAGCGGCGGGTGAATGACACGCAGCTTGGCTCTGCTCTTTCGTTGAGCCCTGGTGGGGGCCGCCCGTCCAGTGCGGACGAGCGGTTCTCCTACCGATCGGCGCCCTTGACCTTCCCCCATTGTCGGGCGGCGGTGTAGCCGAGATAGCCGGTGCCGAAGAGCGCATAGAGCGAATCCGGTAGCGCGCCGAGATAGCGCGTCATGCCGTCGCCGATGGCGCGGGCGGCGGTTGGATCGAAGGCGGCGATGAGGCCCATCGGCACGCTCAGCAGGATCAGAGCATACATCACGTAGAGAAAGCTCGGGCGCGCGCGGCTGGTCCATGGATCGTTCGATTGCGCTTCGGCAACGATCGCCTGCAAGCGCGCCTCGATGAGTTGCATTTCCTGTGTGCCTTCAAGCTTGATCAGCTCCAGCTTGGCCTTGGCGCGGGTTTCCTTGTCGGGAATGATCTTGTCGATGATCGAGGCGAGGGGCCCGATCAGGGTATCGAGAACGGACATGGCATGCGCTCCATTATTGCGAGTCGCATGCTTGCTAACCAAATAGGTTAGTGTAGGAAAATCCGCTGTTTAATCCGGCTCTTCACCCGCCTCGATCAGGAGGCGTTGGGCCAGATTGAGGTGCGGAATATCGACCATGGCACCATCGAGCGCGACCGTCCCGGCGCCCGGATTGTCGGCGAAAGCCTTGATCACCGCGCGGGCGTGATTGATTTCCTCTGCACTGGGCGTGAAGGCCGCGTTGATCACTTCGACCTGCGCCGGGTGGATGGCCAACATACCCCGATAACCTTGACCGCGGACCATGTCCGCACGCTCGCGCAGCGCATCGAGGTTGCGGAACTCGGGCATGACCGTTTCGATCGGGGCCACGCCAGCGGCGACAGCCCCGAGTAGGCACAGGCTGCGCGCCAGCTCGTAGGTCGGCATGTAACTGCCGTCTGGCCGGTGCTGTACGCGGGCGCCGAGAGCCGAAGAGAGATCCTCTGCGCCCCAGCTCATGGCGACCAGCCGCGGCGCACCTTCATAATCCCCGCAATGGAACATCGCCTTGGGCGTTTCGGTCACGAGCGCAGCAACCTTGGTAGCTCCGTCGTCGATCCCGTTCTTGGCTTCGGCCTTGCTCAGCAGGGTGTCGAGCAATTCCAGGTCCGCGCGGCCTTCGGCCTTGGGCAGGAATACCCCCCCGGGTGCGGCTGCCATGATCGCGTCGAGGTCGGCCACGGTTTCATCCGAGGACAGCGGATTCACCCTTACCCAGATGCGGTGCCTGTCCTCGCGCCCGGCAAGGAATTCGCGCACCATCTCGCGTGCAGCGGGCTTGTTCTCCGGCATGACCGAATCTTCGAGGTCGAGCAGCGCGATATCGGCAGCGGAGTCGCCTGCCTTGCTCATCTTCTTTTCACTGTCGCCCGGGGCGAACAGCCAGCTGCGCATTCGGGTAAGGGCGGTCTGGGTCGTCATGCAAATTCCTCTCGAGGCAGCGCGTTAGGACGCGTGCCGGGGAGGTGCAAGATCGGTATGGGGAGGAATTCCCACTGGTCGGGACGACTGGATTCGAACCAGCGACCCCTACACCCCCAGTATAGTGCGCTACCAGACTGCGCCACGTCCCGGAACCAGTGGAGGGCGGCCCTATAGGCCGCGTCTCCGATGCTGGCAAGCGCGGATCAATGACGAATTGGCCGCTGCGGTTTTGCCAAGCGCGATTGTGGTGGACTTGCAATGCTGCTAGGCGCGCCCACTTAGCGCACAAGGGGAGGGACCGGTCCGCGATTAACGGCGTCGGAATTGTCCCTTGTGACACTATTGAAACACAAGTTCTGACAGGCTTTCACAATGATCGAATTCCTTGCTGCCGCGGCCGGTGCCGAAGCACCTCCCGCCTGGATTCAGTGGGCACCCATCGTCGGGATGGTGCTGATTTTCTGGTTTCTCATCATCCGCCCACAGATGAAGCGCCAGAAGGAGCACCAGCAGAAGATTTCCGGGCTCAAGAAGGGCGACCAGGTCGTCACCGCCGGCGGCCTGGTTGGTAAGGTGGTCAAGGTCGACGACAATTATGTCGAGCTGGATCTGGCCCAGGGCGTGCGCGTGAAGGCGGTCAAGAACACCATCGGCGATATCATTCCGCCGGGTGGCAACGCCGCCAACGACTGACGGGAACAGGCTGAACCATGCTCGATTTTCCGACCTGGCGTAAGGTCTGGCTGTGGGGGCTGACGCTTGTCGCGTGCCTCGCCGCACTGCCTTCGATCTTCGCCGCCGCCAATCTTAGCTGGCCCGATGCCTTGCCCGATCCCGAGGTCAACCTCGGGCTCGACCTGGCCGGCGGCAGCCACATCCTGCTCGAGGCCCAGGCCGACCAGGTCGCATCCCAGCGGCTCGAGAACATGGAAGAGTCGGTCCGCTCGCTGATGCGTAACGCCGAGCCGCGCATCCGCATCGGTGATCTCGCTACCTCCGGCGGTCGGTTGAGCTTCATGCTCGATGACCCGGCTGATCTCGATCGCGCGCGCGAAATCCTGCTGCCGATCGTCAACGGCACGGGCCTGACCCGCGAATGGGATCTCACCGTCGTTGATGGTCAGCGCATGGTTCTGGCCCCGACGCAGGACGGGATCGAGCAGGCCGTCACCGACGCGATGGACAGCGCGACCGAGGTGGTCCGTAAGCGTATCGACGCCCTCGGCACGCGCGAGCCGACCATCATCCGCCAGGGCGATACGCGCATCGTGGTGCAGGTTCCCGGATTGCAGGATCCCGACGCACTCAAGGAATTGCTCGGCCAGACTGCCAAGCTCGAGTTCAAGCTCGTCGACCAGAGCGCGCTGCCCAATGATGTGGCAGCCGGTATTGCTCCTCCGGGCAGTGAGATCTTTCCCTATTCGGAAACATCGGATTTTCCCGGACAGATGGTCGCAGTCCGGCGTCTCGGCGGCATTCGCGGCGACAGCCTGACCAATGCGCAGGCCGGTGTCGATCCGCAGACCAACGAAGCGGTGGTCAATATTCAGTTCGATCAGCAGGGCGGGGCGAAATTCGCCAAGCTCAGCACTGAGAACACGGGCAAACCCTTCGCCATCATCCTTGATGGCAAGGTGATCTCCTCGCCCTATTTCCGTGAACCCATCCTTGGCGGATCGGCCCAGATCTCCGGCGGGTTCACCACGGAAACCGCCAATAACCTCGCAATCTCGCTTCGTTCGGGTGCGCTGCCGGTCGATCTTACCGTGATCGAGGAGCGGACGGTCGGGCCGGACCTCGGTGCGGACTCGATCCGCAAGGGCATGATCGCAATGCTGATCGGTACCGTCGCCGTGATCGTGCTGATGATATCGAGCTACGGCCGCTTCGGCATCTATGCGACATTGGCGCTTGGTCTCAACGTGCTCATGATCCTGGGCATCATGGCGGGGCTCAATACCACACTGACCCTGCCGGGCATCGCGGGTTTCGTGCTGACCATCGGCGCGGCGGTCGACGCCAACGTGCTGATCAACGAACGTATCCGCGAGGAACGTAAGCGCGGGCGCCGGGTCGTGGCGGCGGTCGAAACCGGCTACAAGGAAGCCAGCCGCGCCATCTACGATGCCAACGTCACCAACTTCATCGCCGGCGTGCTGCTGTTCCTGTTCGGTTCGGGCCCGGTTCGCGGCTTCGCGGTCGTGCTCGTGATCGGCCTGTTCACGAGCGTCTTCACCGCCGTGACGCTGACCCGCATGTGGGTCGCCGGATGGCTGCGCAAGTCGCGGCCAAGCGATATCAATATTTGAGGGGATGGTAGGATGAAATTGCTCAAGCTCGTCCCCGACGACACCAACATCAAGTTCCTGAAGTGGCGCATCCCGTTCTTCGTCGTCAGCCTGCTGCTGATCGCGGCGAGCTGGGCGCTCGTGCTGACCAAGGGGATCAATTACGGCGTCGATTTCGCCGGCGGCCAGGAAGTGCGTGTGACTTTCGAGCAGCGGGCCGAGGCCCCGATTGCCGAACTGCGCGAGGAAATCGCCAGGCTCGGTTATGGCGAGCCGGTCATCCAGCGCTTCGGTGAACCGAACCAGGTCTCGATCCGCGTTCGCCTGCCCGCCGAGGCAGAGGATGTGCCAGGTGCCGCGACCGAGATCGGCGACCGGGTGATCGCCCAGATCCAGTCCGAATACCCCAACGTTCGGCGCGACGGTAACGATACCGTTTCGGGCAAGGTGGCGGGCGAGTTCCGTAACGACGCGGTGCTGGCCCTGCTCGCCGCGATGCTGGCGGTGGCGCTCTACATCTGGATCCGGTTCGAATGGCAGTTCGGCGTGGGCGGCCTGTTCGCACTGTTCCACGACGTCTCGCTGACCCTGGGCATGTTCGCGCTGTTCCAGATGGAATTCAGCCTGCAGATCATCGCCGCGATCCTCGCGATCATCGGTTACTCGCTAAACGATACGATCGTCGTCTACGACCGTATCCGCGAGAACCTGAAGAAGTATCGCAAGATGCCGCTGCCCGAATTGCTCGACCTGTCGGTCAACGAGACCCTGGCGCGTACGGTGATGACCTCGCTGACGCTGCTGGTCGCGCTGGTTCCGCTGCTGCTGTTCGGCCCGGCGAGCCTGTTCGGCCTCGTCGCCGCGATCACGCTGGGTATCTTCGTCGGTACCTACAGCTCGGTCTACATGGCGGCGCCGCTGCTGGTGTGGCTGGGCGTGACTTCGAACAGCTTCGTTCCGCAAGAGACGGTCGCGGACCGCCAGGAACGCCTCGCCCGCGGCGAGAACTGATCGATCAATCCGCCGCCGAGACCCGCTCGAAATGTGCGGCTAGCTCGGCGGCGTGATTCTCCCAGCTGAACCGCTCGACCGTCGCGGCGACCGCCTGCGGCGAGGGTGGATGGGCGAGAATAGCGCGCACCGCTGCGACGATGGCGTCGACCTCGCGCGGGACCAACCTGCCGGCGATCTCCGAATTGATGAGTTCGCGCGCGCCGCCGACGTCGCAAGTTACGACCGGGGTGCCGCAGGCCAGCGCTTCGACCCAGGCGTTGGCAAGGCCCTCTGCTCGCGTCGGAAGGACCATGACGTCCGAAGCTGACAGGATCACCGGCATCAGGTCGTGATCGACCGAACCGGCGAGGAGTACGCGTTCTGCCACGCCCAATTCGCTTGCCAGCGCCCGCAGAATGGCGTCGTCTTCGCCCTTGCCGACGATGATCAGCCGGGCGTCGGCCAATTGCCCGAGCGCTTCGATCGCAAACGCATGTCCCTTGCGTTCGACCAGCGCCCCGACTGAGCACAGCAGCGGTGCGCCATCGGGAATCTCGAATGAGAGCTCGCCTGCCAGGGTCGCCCGCAGCCCTGTGTGATTGAGCGGCCGGAACCGATCGCGATCGAGCCCGGTGTAGTGGACCGTGATCTTGCTCGCATCCATGCCAAGCGCGGTCATTTCGCCCGCGAGGTTCTGCGATACGGCCAGCAGCGCAGACGCGTTTTCGGCGGCAGCCAGCATCTGCTCCTTCGCGAATTCGTGCGTGCCCCAATAGGTGATATCGGACCCGCGTGCCTTGATCGACAGCGGAAGGCCGATCGCTTCGGCAATCTGGGCCGCGGCCGGGCCATCGGGAAAGAAAAACTCGGCGTCGAGCAGGTCGATCGACGTTTCTGCGTGGATTTGCCGAATGAGCGGTGTCACGGCCCGGGCGATCGCATTGGCGTTGAAGCGCGGGCCAAAGCGCGGGATCAGCATAAAGCGCGGTCGATGCACCACCATCCCGCGCTCCTGCGATACCGGATCGAGTGCCGCGAGCGGACGGTATTTCCCGAATGCGACGGGCGGGATGCCAATCGGGTTTACCACCGTGACCTTCCAGTCGCCGCGTGAAGCCAGTGCTTCGAGCGATTTCGCCACGAAGGGGCCGAAGCGCGGGTCTTCCGCATTCGGAAACAATGTCGCAAGCGACAGGACGTGCTTCAAAGCTTGCGCACCAGCATTTCCGCGACCGCGATCCATGGCGGCCCTTCGACGACCTGCTGTTTCTGGCCGCTGCCAGGTGGCAACACGCCGATGAAATCTCCCTGGCGATCGATCAGACGGCCGAAGTAGAACCGGCCGCCCGGCCGCGGGATCAGCACATCGCGATTGATCGCCTTGGGTGCGTCCTCGGGCGAAATTTGGCGCAGCCAGATCATGTCGTCGGGCCTGAATTCGCCGACACTTTCCTCGACCGCCAGCACCAACAGCGCACCGTCACCGGCGAGTTCCGTGGGAACGAGCGCCTCGCGCTGCTTGGTCAGGGCTTCCGGACCATGGGTGCGCAGGGCCGCGACCACCATCGGCTGTTCGCTTTCATCCGAGCGCACGAGCAGTTCGGGGTCGACCTCCAGGGCCGCCCCAATCCGGTCCATCCACTTGATCGAGAGGTTGCGCATGCCGGTCTCGAGCCGCCCGATTGTTTGCGCGGTGGTGGGGGGGACACATTTCTCCGCCAGTTCGGCGAGCGTCATGCCCTTCTGCTTGCGGATATCGCGAATGCGGTTGATCACGTGGGCCTCCTGCGCGGCGATTAACCGGATAGGTGATTTTTCTTTCCTACAGCGTTCCCGCGATTGCAAGGCCCGGTCCTGGCCAATGCACAGGAGGATCGAGCATGCAGCGCGAATTGATCGAACGCGAACTGACCGAAGAGGGACCCCGGCGTCGGGGTTCGGCCCGGGGCAAGCGGCGCACTGTGACGGTCAATCTCGCCGAGTCCCCGTTGAGTTGGCTACATGCACGCGGGCATCTGGATGATCGGCTGTTCGCCGCAGGCGAGCGATTGCGCGCCGATTACGAACGCGCGCAGTTGGGCGCCAGCGTCACCATGCGGTGGGATCCCGTCCGGGTGAAGACCACTGGCGATACTGGCCTGACAGGGACCGAGCGTCAGATCGCGGCCAAGGCCCGGTTCGACGGTGCGCTGGCGGAAGCGGGCAAGGGGCTCGAGGATATTCTGTGGCGCGTGGTGTGTGCTGGTGAAGCCTTGCCCGAGGCGGAAAAGGAGCTCGGCTGGCCATCGCGCAGCGGCAAGCTGGTGCTCAGGCTGGCGCTCGACCGCGTGGCGGATTTCTACCGCATCGGCTGAGCCGCATTTTTCGGTTCAGGACCGTGTTCCATGTGTTCCATCGGGTAGGATTTCCCGGCGGGAACTCGGCAATTCAGGGCGGCCGAGCAATGGTTCGTCGGCCAGGCGTAGCCGTCCGTCGATCACAGTGCATTTGTGTTTGTCTCGATGCGGTCACCGTGCAAGGTACTGGAACAAGGTATGTTCTGGGGGAGAGGACTGTGGATCGTAGGCAATTTCTTGCAAGCAGCGGTACGACCGCGCTGGCGTTTTCGCTCAATCCGGCGCTGGCGTTTGCGCAGGGCACGGCGGACGAGCGGCTGCGCCAGGTGCTGGAGGATATCTTCGCCGGCGACATCGAGCTGAGCCCGATGCTGGCGACCACATTGGGGCTGGACAAGGGGCCGAACTCCGGTGCTCGCTCGCGGCTCGATCGCTTTACGCTCGGTCACGGAGAGCAGGCGTCGCAGCACTCGCGCCAGATGCTCGCGGAACTCGATGCCGTGCCGTCGGGCGATCTCAGCGAGATCTGGCAGGTGCGGCAGGAGATCGTCCGGCACATGCTCGATCAGCGGCTGCTGCCGGACAAGTTCGGGATCAACGACCTCGGCTCCCCTTATCGGATCAGCCAGCAGGACGGTGCCTATTTCTCGATTCCCGACTTCCTCGATTCGACCCACCCGGTCGAGACCGCCGAAGACGCGGAGGCTTATCTGGCGCGGCTGGCGCTGTTTCCCGCTGCGCTCGACGAGCAGAGCGAGGCGCAGCGCGCGGATGCGGCGCGGGGCTATCTCGCCCCCGGCTGGGCGCTAGACCTCGCGATGGGGCAGATCGAGTCTCTGTTCAAGCCGGCGGCTGCGGAAACGGGCCTGGTCGGCTCGCTCGTGCGCCGCGCGAAGGAGAAGGGCCTCGACGGCGAATGGGAACGACGGGCGAGTGAGATCGTCGAGAATTCGGTTTTCCCGGCACTGCGACGCCAGCACGAGATGCTGGCCGAATTGCGCCCGACGACTGCCGCGGGTGACGGGGTATGGCGGGTTCCGCAGGGCGAGGAAATCTACCGTGAAGCGCTGCGGCATTTCACGACCACCGAGATGTCGGCCGAGGAGATCCACCAGACCGGGCTCGAACAGGTGGCGGAGATCAGCGCGGAGCTCGACACCCTGCTATCGGGCGCTGGGCTGACCAGGGGGACAGTCGGCGAGCGCCTGCTCGAACTCAACAAGCGGCCCGAGCAGCTCTATCCCAATACCGACGAAGGGCGCGCCGAACTGATCGCCTCGCTCAATGACGGCATGGCCGCGTTGACGGGCACGCTTCCGCAAGCCTTCAATTTCATCCCCGACATGCCGCTCGACATCCGGCGAGTGCCGCCCGAAATCCAGGACGGGGCATCCAACGGATACTACAGTCTCCCGACGCTCGACGGGTCGCGGCCTGCAATCTACTGGATCAACCTCAAGGACACGGCCGACTGGCCGAAATATTCGCTGCCCGCGCTGACCTATCACGAAGGCAATCCCGGCCATCACCTGCACCTGGTGCGCATGCTGCAGGATGATAGCCTGCCCTTGCTGCTCAAGAACTACTGGCTCTCTTCCTATGGCGAAGGCTGGGCGCTCTATGCCGAGATGGTGGCAGACGAGCTGGGCGGATATAGTGGTCTCGAACGGGCCGGTGCGCTGCAAAGCTGGCTGTTCCGCGCGGCGCGGCTGGTGGTCGACACCGGACTCAATGCCAAGCGCTGGAGCGTGGAGCAGGCGACGCAATATTTCGTCGACACGGTGGCCTTTGCCCGGGCGCGCTCCCAGCGCGAAATCGAACGATATTGCTGCTCACCGGGGCAGGCCTGCAGCTACAAGATCGGCCAGAACGAGTGGGTCCGCCTGCGGGCGAAGGCGGAGTCCGAACTCGGCAGCCGCTTCAGCCTGGGCGATTTCCACGAGATCTTGCAGGAGGGTGTGATGCCGCTGGCCCTGCTTGAGCGGCGGGTCGACGCATGGATCGGCAAGGTCAAGGCCGCTAGCTGATCGCGGCAGCGATCCTCGAACGCAAGACAGGCAGCACCTCTGCCTCGAACCAGGGGTTCTGCTTCATCCAGATCGCCGAACGCCACGATGGATGGGGGGTCGGGACGAAGGGCAGGTAATCGCGCCAATGCCGCACCCGTTCGGTCAGCGAGAGTTTCGCGGTGTCGGGCAGGTAGTGCGCCTGGGCATAGGTACCGACCAGCAGGGTGAGGCGATCCGGCGGCAGCACTTCGAGGACGCGCTCGTGCCACTGCGGCGCGCATTCCTTGCGCGGAGGCTTGTCGCCGCCCGAGGCCTTGCCGGGATAGCAGAACCCCATCGGGACGATCGCGACCTTGGCCGGATCGTGGAGTTGCTCGCGCGTCAGCCCAGTCCACTCGCACAACCGGTCGCCGCTGGCATCATCCCACGGCACGCCGCTGGCATGGACTTTGGTGCCGGGCGCCTGGCCGATGATCAGCACCCGCGCACTGGCGGAGAACTGCGTCACCGGACGGCAGCCGTGCGGCAGATGCGCTTCGCAGATCCGGCAGTCGGCAATCTCGCGCCGCAGCGCCTCGATGCCGGGTTCGCTCAACCTTCCACCCGTTCGGCGATGGCAAGCCAGCGTTCTTCAGCCGCGTCCCTCTCCGCACGGGCATTCTCGATGCCCTTGCTGATAGTCGCGAACTTCTGCGGGTCGGCGGCGTAGAGATTGGGGTCGGACAGGATCGCCTCGCCCTTCACGATCGCCGCCTCCAGTTCCTCGATGCGCGCAGGCAGCAGTTCGTAGTCCCGCTGGTCCTTGTACGAGAGCTTGTCCGATTTGGGGGGCGGGGGCTGAGAAGGTGTCTCTGGCTTGGAGGGAGATGGCTTGGCCTTCACCTGCACCGGCTGACGGCGCTTGGCTTCCCAGTCCTCATAACCGCCGGCAACGATGTCGACGCGGCCCGATCCATCGAGCCCGAGCGTGATTGTGACCGTCCGGTCGAGAAAGTCGCGGTCGTGGCTGACGATCAGCACAGTCCCGTCGAAATCGGCGATCACTTCCTGTAGCAAGTCGAGCGTCTCGAGATCGAGATCGTTGGTCGGTTCGTCGAGCACCAGCAGGTTCGCCGTCCGGGCGAATTCGCGCGCGAGCAGCAGGCGCGAACGCTCGCCGCCCGAAAGCGCGCCGACCTTGCTGTCGACGATCTTGGGATCGAACAGGAACTCCTTGAGATAGCCCTGCACGTGCTTGCGAATGCCGCGCACGTCGATCCAGTCGCCGCCCTCGGCCAGCACCTGGCGCACGGTGCGTTCGGGTTCCATCAGGCTGCGTTGCTGGTCGATCATCACGCCTGTGAGTTTTTTAGAGATCTCGACCGTGCCGCTGTCAGGCTGCATCTCGCCGGTGATCAGTTTCAGTAGCGTCGTCTTGCCTGCGCCATTGGCGCCCACGATCCCGATGCGGTCGCCGCGCTGGATCCGCAGACTGAAATCCTTGATCACTGCGCGATCGCCAAAGGATCTGGCCACCTTATCGGCGACGATTACCGACTTCGACTTGAACTGGTCGTCGTTGACCAGCTTCAGCTTGGCATTGCCGGTGGTGCTGATCATCGCCGCGCGGGCGGCGCGCATCTCCCACAGTTTTTCGAGCCGACCCTGGTTACGCTTGCGGCGCGCGGTCACGCCGCGTTCGAGCCAATGCGCCTCGATCTTGAGCTTGGCATCGAGCTTTTCCGCGGCGCGCGCCTCCTCGGCATAGACCTGCTCTTCCCACGCCTCGTAGCCGCCGAAGCCGACCTCCTTGCGCCGGATGATGCCGCGATCGAGCCACAGCGTCGCCTTGGTCAGCCGCTTGAGGAAGGTCCGGTCGTGGCTGATCGTGATGAAGGCACCCTTGTAGCGGGTGAGCCAATCTTCGAGCCAGTCGATCGCACCAAGGTCGAGGTGGTTGGTCGGCTCGTCGAGCAGCAGCAGGTCGGGCTCCATCGCCAGCGCACGGGCAATTGCGGCGCGCCGCCGCTCGCCGCCGCTAGCGGTTTCCGCCGGACGCGACATGTCGATGCCGAGCTGTGCGGCAATGCTCTCCACCTCGTGGCGTTCGGGCGCATGCTTTCCTGCCAGCGCGAAGTCCATCAGCGTGCCAAGGCCGGTGAAGTCGGGTTCCTGCTCGAGAAAGACGATCCGTGTTCCGGGCTTGACCTTTCGTTGGCCCTGGTCCGCCTCGATCCGATCATCGATGAGGCGCAGCAAGGTGGTCTTGCCGACGCCGTTGCGGCCGATCAGCGCCAGCCGGTCGCGGGGGCCGATGTGGAGATCGATATTCTCGCGATCGGGCCCGCCGAGCAGCCAGCGGCCGCCCTGCTGAAGGCCGAGGCCTTCCCAGGAAAGGATCGGGGGTTGTGCCATAGGCCGCGCGAGGTAGTCGCGCCGCCCGCAAGGCGCAAGCCGCTATCGCTTGGCTTTCTGCGCCTCAACCATCTGCGCCACGCTTTCGAGCAGTTTGGGGGCATCGTAGATTATCCCATCCTTGATAGTCCATCGCACGCCGCCAACCTGCTCGATCACGCCGGTCTGGCGGTTCAGTCGAGTATGGCCGGTGCCATACAGCACCTTGAGGTTGGCGAGCGGGTTCTCCGGCACGATCACGATATCGGCAAGCTTGCCGGGTGCGAGGCTGCCGAAAGGCGGCTCCTGTCCTAGTGGATCGTAGATCTCGCGCGCGCCGTTGATGGTGGCAGCGCGGATCACCTCGAGCGGGCTGAGTCCTGCTTCGCGGAGCATCTCCAGTTCGCCGATATAGGCGAAGCCCCAGGTCTGGTAGATGAAGCCCGGATCCGAGCCGGCGGTGACGCGGCCGCCACGGCGATGGAATTCCTTGGTGAGGTCGAACCAGTAGCGATAGAATTTCCGCCAGGCGACCTCGTCCTCGGTGGTCCAATCCTTGTAATAGCTGCCGTGGTTGGTGGCGCTGGGCGCGTAAAAATCCATTAGCGAGGGTAGGGTGTACCTGGCGTGCCAGTCGCGATTGCGCGCGGCGCTGACATCGCGGCTGGCGGAGTAGATATTGAAGGTCGGGCTGAGCGTGACCTCGTTCTCGATGAGGAAGTCGATGTACTCGTCCCACTCCTCGCTGTCCGGCTCGACCACCTGGTCGGCGAGGCGCGCGACCCAGCCGAAACGCGATTGCTCGTCGAAGTAATTGTAATCGTCCGGATATTGCGAGATCGCGTGATCCTTGAGCAAGCTTTCGGAATGGCCGTAGAAATGGGTGATCCCGTCAAGGCCGAGTTCCACGGCTTTGCGGGCATTCACCTCAGCGACGCCGGTCTGCGCCAGGTGAGCGACCGTCCCCATCTTGAGTTTCTCCGCCTCGTCGAAGGCGGCTGCGAACACATCCGCGCCATAGCCGTTGAAGAACTTGATCCCCCAATAGCCTTGGGCCTTGGCCCAGCGCACCCACTCGTGCGCTTTGGCCGGTGAATCGACCGCTCCCCCGTCCCATTTGTCACCGAAACCGGCGTAAGGGATGAGACGCGGTGCGACGATGGAATTGGCCTCGCTGCGTCTCGCGTCGGACACATCAGGCTGGCCGGGGCCCCACTGGAACGAGACCCCGCGCACGGTCGTTACCCCATGCGCGAGCCACAGGCGATAGCCATAGGTGGCGTCAGGGGCCTTGCCCGGATCGCCATTGTGACCGTGGGTGTCGACGAAACCCGGCAGAGCATACATGCCGCTTGCGTCGAGAATTCGCGCCGCGGAATTACGCACGTCCGCGGGCGCAGCGCCGGGGTAATAGGAATCGATCTTGTTGTTCTTGACCAGGATGTCGATCGGTCCGGCGGGAGGCGTGCCAGTGCCGTCGATCACGGTCACCCCGGTAATCAACAGGGTCGGGTAGGGGCCCTCACCTTCGCCGGCAGTTCGCTCGGGAGCGGGGGCGAGCAGCTCTTGCGCATGGGCGTTGGTGGCCGGGGCACATGCCAATGCAAGCGCAACTCCAAGCAGTCTGGAAATCTTCAAGAATTCTCTCCCCCGAAACTTCGCCGTTCGCTCCTATCCCCAAAGCCGGGGATTTGGAACAAGCCGGTTCAGTCAACCGTAAGGGTGGATTACGCAGCTAGCGCTGCAACAAGGAGAAGAACCCGATGAACCGCAATATCCTCTCGATTGTCGCATTGGCCGCCGCGCCGCTGGCAGCGGTATCCGCAAATGCAGCTGAAGTGCAGATTCAGGCGCAGAACCCGGTGGTCGAGTTGACAGTGAACGAGATCGTTCGCTCGACCCCCGATGTCGCGCAAATTGGCGCAGGGGTAACCACCCGGGCGGCAACGGCGCGTCAGGCGGTTGAGCAGAATGCCGAAGCGATGGATCGGTTGATCGCGCGGATGAAAACGCTCGGGATCGATCGCAAGGACATCCAGACGAGCAACTTCAACCTCAACCCGAACTACAATTACAACCGGGAAACCGGTGAGCAGACCTTCGCGGGTTACAACGTCAACAACAACGTCAACGTGAAGCTGCGCGACCTCAAGCGCGCGGGCGAGGTGCTCGATGCGCTCGTCCAGGCCGGGGCCAACAATATCTACGGTCCGAATTTCATGCTGGAAGACGACATGGAAGCGAAGGCGACTGCACGCGGCAATGCGTTCAAGCGCGGTCGCCAGATGGCCGAAGAATACGCCCGGATGGCCGGTTTTTCCGGCGTGCGTCTGCTCGAAGTTTCGGAAAGTTTCCAATCCTATGGCCCAATGCCGGTAGCCGAAAATGCCGTGCTGGTGTCCGGTTCGAAAGCCAGTGCCGACACGCCTATCGAACCCGGCGAAGTCGGCACCGGTGTCACGATCACGGTCAAATACGAGATGCAGTAAACTTCCGGTAACAAGTCTGAATGCCGTGCAACAGCGGCATTCAGAACTTGTTCAATGCTTCAGCCTTAGGCACTGAGCCATCATGAAACGCGTATTCTCCCTTGCTGTCCCGATTGCGCTGGCCGTTACGGGCCTGGCGGTTGCGCCTGTTCAAGCCAAGAATGGCGATGACCAGGGCGAAGCGCGCAAGGAGATGAAGGCCGGGAACGTGCTCTCGCTGCGCGAGATCGAGCGGCGTGTGTTGCCGCAGATGCGCGACAGCGAATACCTCGGCCCTGCCTATGACGCGACCGCACGCGCCTATCGGCTCAAGTTCATTCGCGACGGGCGCGTGACCTATGTCGATGTCGATGCGCGCACCGGGCGGGTGATCAATCGCTCCCGCTAACCCCCAAAAGCCGATTGTTCGTTCCGGGAAACCCTGTCCTTGCTTGACGCGTTTCCCGCAAACGACCAACACAAGCTCGATCCAAGTCAAAGGTAACGGGGAAATATGCGCATCCTGATCGTCGAAGACGAACCCACACTGGGCAACCAGCTCAAATCGACGCTGGAACAGAATGGCTATGCAGTGGACCTCTCGACCGACGGCGAGGATGGTCATTTCATGGGATCGACCGAGGATTACGATGCCGTGATCCTCGACCTCGGCCTGCCAGAGATCGACGGGCTGACCGTGCTCGGCATGTGGCGCAAGGAGGGGCGGACCTTCCCTGTGCTGGTGCTGACCGCGCGCGATAGCTGGAGCGACAAGGTCGCCGGGCTTGATGCCGGGGCCGACGACTATCTGGCCAAGCCTTTCCAGACCGAAGAACTGATTGCTCGGCTCAGGGCGTTGATCCGCCGGGCATCGGGCAACACCTCGGCCGAACTCACTGCCGGACCGGTGCGGCTGGACACGCGCTCGGGCCGTGTGACCTTGCAGGGCGAGCCGGTTAAACTCACGGCACAGGAATACAAGCTGCTCAGCTACCTCATGCACCACAAGGGCAAGGTGGTAAGCCGGACCGAACTGATCGAGCATATCTACGACCAGGACTTCGACCGCGATTCCAACACGATCGAGGTCTTCGTCACGCGCATTCGCAAGAAGCTCGGCGCAGAAGTGATTACGACGATTCGTGGCCTCGGATACAGCCTCGACGACCCCGCCGACCAGCCGCGCGCCTGATCCCGACTACGACGGGGAGGGCCTGACGGACGAATCCGTCACGCTTCCTGAAGGCGCAAGCGAGACCCACCCAGAAGCGGTCGACCCGGTCCTGCCCAGCCAGGGCAGTCTGGCGCGGCGCATGGCGGTTATCGCTGCGGGCTGGATCGCGGTGCTGCTGCTCGGCGGCGGCATCGCGCTCGAACGGACGCTGACGAACCTGGTCGAGCGCAATTTCGATGACCAGCTCGAATACGTCCTGACCGCGCTTATTGCTTCGGCGGAGATCCAGGTTGGTGGAGAGGTCTACCTCTACAGCCAGCTTGGCGACCAACGCTTCCTCGAGCCAAACAGCGGCGTCTACTGGCAGATCAGCGGCAAGGGAGAAGAAACGCTCCCCAGCCGCAGCCTGTGGGACCGAACCCTGGAGGTGCGGGGGGATCATTTCGATACGGACCCGCATTATTACGATTCGGAGCAGTTCGCGAGCGAGCCGCTGCGCATGGTCGAACGAACCGTTATCCTGCCGGGCAGCGATACGCGTTGGACTTTTGCCGTGGCCTCGGCGACCGAAGAACTCGATGCGCAAATAACCCGTATCCGTTCGATACTCGTCTGGAGCTTCGCGGTCCTTGGATTGGGCCTGTTCCTGATGACCTTGCTCCAGATCCGCTATGGCCTCTCGCCGTTGCGCCGGGTTCGCGCAGCGATCCAGAACCTGCGCTCGACGGGGGCAAACCGCATCACCGAACCGCTCCCGACCGAGGTCGAGCCGCTGGTCGAGGAAATCAACTCGCTGCTCGCCCACACGGAAAACCAGGCCGAGGAAGCACGCCGGCATGCCGGCAATTTGGCGCATGCGCTGAAGACGCCGCTGACGGTCCTGACCAATGCGGCGACAGCCAATGCGCCTGACCTCGGAACTGCAGTGATCCGCGAAACGCGCACGATGCAGCGCCACGTCGACCATCATCTCGCACGGGCGAGGGCGGTGGGACGGCGTGCGGTTGGACATGCCCGGGCCCCCGTGTGCCGCAGCGCCGAGGGCGTGCGTCGCGCGGTCGAGCGGCTCTATCCCGACAGCCGGATCGATATCGCCGGCAACAAGCAGGCCGAGGTGATGATCGAGCGGCAGGACCTCGACGAAATTCTCGGCAATCTGATCGAGAACGCGGCCAAGTATGGCGGTGGTACGGTATTCGTCACGGTCGATGCGGAGGAAGGCTCCGAACAATGCGTCGTCTGGGTCGAGGATGACGGCGTCGGCATACCGGCGAGCGAGCGAACGCGCATTTTCGATCGCGGCGCGCGGCTCGATACGGGTAAGCCGGGTACGGGTCTCGGCCTCGCAATCGTGCGCGATGTGGCAGAGATCTACGGGGGTTCGGTCGAACTCGACGAGAGCGAGGATTTGGGCGGATTGCTGGTCAAGCTCAGCCTGCCGCGCGCCGGGGGAGCCGGGAACTAGGTCTCGCGCGCCTTCTCGTGGTGGCGGATCACCTCGTCGATGATGAAGCGCAGGAATTTCTCGGAGAACTCGGGATCAAGGTCGGCTTCTGCCGATAGCTGTCGCAGCCGCGCGATCTGGCGCTGTTCACGCTCTGGATCGGCGGGAGGAAGCGTAACCTTTGCCTTGTACTCGCCAACAGCCTGGGTGATGCGGAACCGCTCGGCCAGCATGTGGATCAGCGCCGCATCGATATTATCGATGCTCTTGCGGAAGCCCGCCAGCATCGGGTCTGCCGCGGGGCTGGTCTGATTGGAAGCGTCGGAAGTATAGGGCGGTTGGCTCGACATATTCTTGGCACGCTAGCAGCAAATCCGCGCTTGCCAAGCGGGCTCGCCGCCGCCATTGCGCGAGGCCATGAGCGCCGAGGTTGTCCCTCTCCCCCGCAAGCGGCCCACTCTGGATCCGATGCTCTCGCTGACGGCGAGCGGCATGAACGCGGTAAATTCGGTCATCCTCGAGCGGATGCAGAGCGAAATCCCGCTCATCCCGCGGCTCGCAGGGCATCTGATCTCGGGTGGCGGCAAGCGTCTGCGCCCCATGCTGACCCTCGCGGGAGCAGAACTGGTCGGGTACCAGGGGGCCCGGCATCACAAGCTAGCCGCAGCGGTCGAGTTCATCCACACCGCCACGCTGCTGCACGACGATGTCGTCGATGGCAGCGAACTGCGTCGAGGCAAGGCCGCAGCCAATATCATCTTCGGCAATCCCGCGACGGTGCTGGTGGGCGATTTCCTGTTCAGCCGCGCCTTCGAGCTGATGACCGAGGACGGCAGTCTGCGGGTGCTCAAGATCTTGAGCCACGCGAGTGCCGTGATCGCCGAAGGCGAGGTCTCGCAACTTACCGCACAGCGACAGATCGAAACGAGCGAGGATCGCTACCTCCAGATCATCGGCGCCAAGACTGCGGCGCTGTTTGCGGCTGCCAGCCAGATCAGCGCAGTTGTGGCCGAATGCGGCGAGGAGCAAGAGCGCGCTCTCGAAGACTATGGGCGCAATCTCGGCGTCGCCTTCCAGCTTGTCGACGATGCGATCGACTACGATTCCGACGCTGCTGAAATGGGCAAGGACCGCGGCGACGACTTCCGCGAAGGTAAGATGACGCTACCCGTTATCCTCGCCTATGCGCGCGGCGGCGAGGAAGAGCGCAAGTTCTGGAAAGCCGCTATCCAGGGGCACCGTTCTTCCGACGAAGATCTCGCCCACGCGATCGAGCTGATCGGGCGCCACAATGCGCTCGAGGACACGCGCGATCGGGCGCGGCACTTCGCCAAGCGCGCGGTCGATGCGATCTCGATATTCCCCGACAGCAAGGCGCGGCAGGCGATGACGGAAGCCGCCCATTTCGCGGTCGCGCGAGGGTATTAGGGCAAGAAAAACCCCGGCTGCCTCATGGCAACCGGGGTCTTCTGATCTACTGAGCCGAATTATTGGCGACGGGCGCTGTAGCGAACCACGCTGCCGTCGCGACTGTCGGTCGAAACCGCCGAAAGCCTGTCACCCGATACCGTGATCTCGTTGACGCTCAGCTCCTCGCCATCGCGCGAGTAGGTTTCGCGAAAGCCGTTGTCGCCGATCCGCTCGACCGCGACCATGACATTGGAGTTGCTGCCCTCGATCGCGACGGGCTCGCCGCCGAGCGTCGCGGTAAAGCTCGAGCCATTCCCGCTGCTTGAGTACTGGTCCCCATCGACGTTGACCGAGAACTTCAGTCCGGCCTCATCGACATTGTCGACCCCGTTGCTGCTCCACTTGCCGGACATGGCGTGCGAACCTTCGGGTCCCGCGGCAGTGCGCGTGAACGATCCCGAACCGTTGACGGGCTCATCGCCGCTCAGATCGGTGAAGGTGGTGTTTGCGGTCTTGCCGTCTGCGCTGACAGTCCAGGTCGAGTTGCCGAGGTCCTTGTCGCCCAGGCGGCTGGCAATCTTCACGGTATTGTCATCGACCACTTCGACCTTGACGCTGTCGACGCCGGGCCGATCGACCGATTGCCATTCTCCGTTAGCGGTCGTGCTATAGGGCGGAATGCAACTGTTGCAGTCGAACTTGCCGTCGGCGAGGACGAAATCACGGTTGTCGTTCTCGAAGCTGGCGGAATCGACATCGATCAGCCACTCGCCATTGATCGAACCGGCTTCCGCTGAAGCTGCGGTTTCATCCACTTCCGTGCAAGCCGACGCACCCAGGACGAGCGTCATCGCTGCGAATGCAGTCATTACCTTTTTCATCGATTTCTCCCTCACATTTCACGCAACCGCAGCCGACCTCAATAGGCAGTCGGTCTGCGGCCCCCCTCGCAACTCGCGCCCGTGAGAGAAGCAAGATGCGGGCAGATAACAGGAAACTTGCCGATTCTCCAAACAACTCGGCTGAGATCGCCTGCGAGGTGACGCCGATATTCCGTGCTGCAACGGACTGCGCTTTGTGCAAAGGCTCGGCGGTGCCCGAGAAACTACCCATCCATGATGTCCTGCCTGACGTGCAGCGGGCGCTCGCGGCGAGCGGTGCAGCAGTGCTCGTCGCACCACCCGGTGCAGGCAAGACGACCGCGGTGGCGCCCGCGCTTCTCGCCGCGGACTGGTGCAGCGGGCAGGTCATCCTGACCTCGCCGCGAAGGGTGGCTGCGCGGGCGGCGGCGGAGCGGATGGCCGAGATGCTGGGCGAGAAGCCGGGTGAAACCATCGGTTACCTGACCCGGCTCGACAGCAAGACATCATCGAAGACGCGCGTGTTGGTTATGACCGAGGCGATCTTCGTCAATCGCGTCCTCGACGATCCGGAACTCACAGGCGTCTCTGCCGTGCTGTTCGACGAGGCGCATGAGCGCCATCTCGACAGCGATCTCGGATTGGCGCTGGCGCTCGAAAGCCGTGCGGTCTTGCGCGACGACCTGCGGGTGCTGGTCATGAGCGCGACCATAGATGGAGCGCGTTTCGCGCGATTGCTCGGTGACGAGGCGCACGTGATCGAGAGCGAGGGCAGGGCCTATCCGCTCGAGATACGGTGGCTCGGGTCTTCGCCCAACGCTCGGATCGAGGACGCCGTGGCGAGTGCGGTACTGCAAGCATGGCGTGAGCAGGGGGGCGATGTTCTGGCCTTCCTGCCCGGCGTGAGCGAGATTGAGCGCACGCGGGAGCGGCTGGAGGGGCGCTTGCCCGAGGTGCCCATCCTGCCGCTTCATGGACAGGTTCAGCCGGCCCAGCAGCGCGCGGCGATCAGCCGCGATCCGCATGGGCGCCGCCGCATCGTTTTGGCGACCGCCATTGCTGAAACTTCGCTCACGCTCGACGGCGTGTCGGTCGTGGTCGACAGCGGCCTCGCGCGGATGGCCGAGTACGACAAGGCCGCAGGAACGACTCACCTGGACACCCGCCGCGCCAGCCAGGCCGCGGCTGCACAGCGTGCAGGACGCGCGGCACGGCAAGGTCCCGGCGTCGCCTACCGCCTGTGGGAAGAGCATGGCCATGCGGGGCGGCCCGAGTTCGCTCCTCCCGAGATCACAACCGCCGATCTCGCACCCCTGGTACTGTCTTTGGCGAAGTGGGGCACGAGTGATCCGGCCTCGCTGCCCTGGCTCGATCCGCCGCCCGACGCCGCAGTCGAAACCGCGCGCAATGCCCTGCGCAAGCTGGGTGCGCTCGATGAAAGCGGCAAGATCACACCTCGAGGCAGCCAGATTGCTTCGCTGCCTATCGATCCGGTTTCGGCCGCGACGGTCCTGTTCGGGGCGGAGGCGGGCGAGGCGTTCGCCGCCGCCAAGCTGGTGCTGCTGTTGCAGGAACGCGGGCTGGGCGGCCGGGGCGAGGATTTGCTGCAGCGGCTGACGCGATGGGATGGCGACAGAAGCCAAAGGGCCGAGGCGTCGCGCAAACTGGCCCAAAGGTGGGCTTCTGCCGCAGAACGGCTTGTTGCTGGTGCTGATCGGGCGTCGCTGAATCCGGCGGCCTTCCTGGCCCTCGCACGCCCCGATTTCGTCGCAAGACGGCGCGATTCGAACGGCGAGCAGTGGATTTCGGCCGGCGGGCGCGGGTTCCAGCTCGATCCGGTCTCACCGCTTGCCCGAGCCGAATGGCTGGTTGTTGGCGACGCGCAAGGCCAGGCCAAGGGTGCACGGATCACCGGCGCCGCGGAATTGTCGACGCACGATGTCGAACAACAGCTTCAGCATTTGATCGAGAAACGTTCCATAATCCTTTGGAATAAAAGCGAGAAACGCGTCGAGGCACGATTGGAGCGCCGGCTGGGCGCGATAACCTTCGCCAGCGGTCCGGACCCCGATCCCGACCCCCAGGCGCTTGTGGATAAGCTAGTGGAAAAGGCGGTGGAGAGGCTGGGGGAAATCCTTCCTGCCAGTCTCATTGCACGCGGCAAATTTGCCCACGTGGCGGGTCTGGAGCCCGTCACGCTGCGCGATCGGGCCGAGCTATGGCTTGCGCCATTGCTCGCCGGTCGCCGTGATCTCGATATCCCGATGAACAGGCTGGTCGACGGCGTGCTGGGCCAGCTTGACTGGGACGAGCGACAGCGGCTCGACAAACTCGCTCCACGCGAATTCTCATCACCTGCCGGTACCGCCCACAAGATCGAGTACTCGGGCGACGATGCCCCTTCGGTCGAGGTGCGCGTGCAGGCGCTGTTCGGGCTCGAACGACACCCGATGATCGGTGACACGCCCTTGCTGTTGAAGCTCACCAGCCCGGCCGGGCGGCCGATCCAGTCGACCCGTGATCTTCCCGGCTTCTGGCGCGGCAGCTGGACCGACGTCCGCAAGGAGATGAAGGGGCGCTATCCCAAGCATCGTTGGCCCGAGGAACCCTGGGCGGAAAAGCCGAGTTTGAAGACCAAGAACGCCTTTGCAAAATCGGGCGACTGAATTAGAGGGCCACCACTATGCCAGCACGCATCTTCCAACGTTCAAAGTCAGTCATGCAATCGGGCAAGGCCCGTACCGACGAGTGGGTGCTCGAATTCGAGCAGTCCGAAGCACGCCGTGCCGACCCGCTGATGGGCTGGACCGGCAGCGGCGACACCCAGTCGCAGGTGGTGCTGACTTTCCCGAGCAAGGAAGCCGCCAAGGAATATGCCGAGCGCTACGGGATCTCGGCGCGAGTACACGCCACGCCGCCCAAGACGCTCAAGCTGCAGGCCTACGCCGACAATTTCCGGTGATTGTCGCACCGCAAATGCGGTGTTGAAATCTTCTGACATCGCCGCCATATGCGCCGCCGGGAGTCGGTCGGACGTTTGCGTTCGCTCACCGGGTCAGGTCCGGAAGGAAGCAGCCCAGGTGGATTGCGGCGGGTCGGCCGGCTCCTTTATTTTTCCCCAACCCATCGCCATGACAAACGCGCCGCCAGCGCCTACCTAATCCTGCATGGGTGATTCACCGGAAAATACGGATTCGCCTCCCTGGGAGGAGGAAAAGGATGAGGCACAGCCGAGCGCGGCCGAATTGGAGGCCGCTGGCCAGTCGGCAATGTTCGGCGATCCGGCCCCCTCGGCGCCGCAGCCACTCGCCGAACCCGTAGCGACGCCTGCTCCAGCTGCGCAACCGGTGGAAACGACAAGCCAGCCCTACCGCGTGCTGGCTCGCAAGTACCGGCCGCAGACTTTTAGCGAGCTCATCGGGCAAGATGCGATGGTTCGCACACTGGCCAATGCGATCGAGCGAGACCGGCTGGCGCATGCCTTCCTCATGACCGGGGTGCGCGGGGTAGGGAAGACCTCGACGGCGCGGCTGATCGCCAAGGCGCTCAACTGTATCGGCCCGGACGGGCAGGGCGGACCGACTATCGATCCCTGCGGCCAGTGCGAGCCATGCACGGCGATCGCAGAGGGGCGTCATATCGATGTCATCGAGATGGACGCTGCCAGCCACACGGGCGTCGACGACGTGCGCGAGATTATCGAAGCGGTACGCTACGCGGCCGTTTCGGCGCGCTACAAGATCTACATCATCGACGAAGTTCACATGCTGTCGCGCAACGCCTTCAATGCGTTGCTCAAGACGCTGGAAGAACCGCCCGCGCATGTGAAATTCCTGTTCGCCACGACCGAAGTGGAAAAGCTGCCGGTAACGGTGCTCAGCCGCACCCAACGCTTCGACTTGCGTCGCATCCCGGCTGAACTGTTGCAGCAGCATTTCGCGATGGTGTGCGCCAAGGAACAGGTCGAGGCCGAAGACGAAGCGCTGCATATCATCGCCAATGCCGCCGAGGGCTCGGTCCGCGACGGCCTTTCAATCCTCGACCAGGCGATCGCGCATGCAGACCTCGATTCCGACGGGAAGGTAGAGGCCGGCAAGGTGCGCGACATGCTCGGCTTAGCCGACAAGAGCGCGCAGCGGCGTTTGTTACAGGTGATGCTCGACGGTGACGGCAAGGCGCTGCTCGCGGCGGTCGAGGACCAGTATGCGCTCGGTGTCGAACCGCTGGCATTGATGCGCTCCCTGATGGATCTGATCCATCGAGTCACATTGACGCAAGTTTCGGGTGGCGAACCCGATGCACCTACTGCCGAAGAACGTGCGGCGCTGGGCGACTTTGCGCAGCGACTGACGCCGGGGCAATTGCACCGGTTGTGGCAGTTGATGCTCAAAGGGCATGAGGAGGTCCGGCAGGCACCCGATCCGCTGGTTTCGGCGCAGATGGCGCTGCTGCGCGTCATGCATGCCGCCGATTTGCCCGATCCAGGCAAGCTGGCAAAGAAACTGGAGGAGTTGGCCGCGCGCGAGCCTTTACCTGCCAGCCCGACCGGGAATTCGAGTGATGTGCAGCCTTCTCCGGTAACTGCGCGCCGCTCGGTCGATTGGGCCAAGCTGGTCCAGCAGGTCGAAGACGGTGGGCAGCTCCGCGTGGCGCAAATGATGCGCGACTGGATCAGGGTAATCGACATCGAGGATGGGCGACTGGTTTACGCCTTGACTTCGGGAATAGCCGATGACCCTGGACCGGAGTTGCGCGACGCACTGTTCAAGCTTACCGGCAATCGCTGGCTGGTCGACCGAGGCGAGGGGCAGGGCACACCGACCTTGCGTGAACAGGTTGAGGCCGAGAAAGCTGCGGCAGATGCCGAAATTCGCGCGCATCCCATGGTGAAGGCGGCGCTCGACGCATTCCCGGATGCAGAGATCATAGACCCCCAGGAAAATGTCGCCCAGGCGGGCGGTAAGAGATGGAATCGCTGAAATGAAATCGATGGAAGAGATGATCCAGGCCGCTCAGAAGGCCGCCGAGACGATCCAGTCGCAAATGAACGAAATGCAGGCCAAGCTCGACGCGATGGAGGTCGAAGGCCAATCTGGCGGCGGCCTCGTGAAGGTGCGCGCCTCCGCTAAAGGCCGGATTTTGCGCGTCGAGATAGACGAAAGCCTGATGAAGCCGGAAGAAAAGCAGATGGTAGAAGACCTTGTTACCGCTGCGTTTAACGACGCTCGCGACAAAGCTGACAGGGTTTCGAACGAAGAAATGAAGAAAATGCAGGGGGGCATGGGGTTGCCGCCGGGATTCAACTTGCCGGGCATGGGCTGACGCCCGAATTTTCCCGATTCTCCGGTCACTTGGCGACACCCAGAAATGTCGCATAGATGCAATTATTCATGAGCCGAGTTATGTAAAGCGGGGTAACGCCGGAGTAACAGGCGAGTTGAGGGGCATGGGGAAGACACGCGAAGCGATAGGACCTGCTTATGTAATTAAGGCAGCGGATTTGCCTGCCATCAATTACCTTGCGCCGGATCATCCGCGCCCTCGCGAAGTCGAATGGATCAATCGCGGCACCAACCAGCGGATGCGCCCGACGACCACGCAGATGCTGATGCGCACGCTGTTCCAGCGGATCGATACCCCCAGTGTCCAGAAACTGCACGACTCGGCCGGTTTGCGCGTCATCTTCCGCTCGGAGCGCGACCGCGAGATTTTCGCGGCTGCCTTCGATGCGGCCCTCACCAAGGAAAGCGAAGCGAAAAGCCACGTCGTGACGGCGATCTTCGATACCCGCGATCGGGCCGAGGATGCGGTTGAACGACTCCGCTCGGAAGGTATCCCGGCAGAAGCGATTTCGCTGTTGTTCCGCGCCAGTCAGTTCATGGACACCGACACCAAATGGCCTGACGGTCATACGCCGATTAGTGTCGCGGGAACCGTTGCGGGCTCCGGAATTGCCGGAATGCTGGTGGGAGCGGCCATTCTCGCGGTGCCGGGAGTGGGGCCGGTTGCCGCGGCCGGTGCGATCGCCAGCTCTGCCTATGTTTCGGTCGCTTCGGTCAGCGGCATCATCGGCGCTACCGGAGGGGCCATGGCCAAGATGCTCACCGATCACGACGTCGATGGTGTTTCGGCTGCGTATTACGACCAGCAGATCCAGCGTGGCAAAACATTCCTCTCTGTCGACACGAGGATTGCTGGCGGGTTTGCCCAGACCGCGCGCGACATTCTAGCTCAATGCGGCGGTCGAACCGCCGAGACCGAATAGGGCGGCGCGCGCCCAAAGCGGTAGCGGCGCACAGGCCATCCACAAGTAAGCACAGCACCCCATTGCGAGCCGCGGTACGGGTACCCATATTCGCAGTTGTAACAAGGTCGCTAACGCCCGGACGGAACACTGATGGCAAACCAATACCCCCTTCTACCCCTGCGCGACATCGTCGTGTTTCCAGGCATGGTCGTCCCGCTGTTTGTGGGACGCGACAAGTCGGTCGCAGCCCTGGAAGCGGCGATGGAGGCGAGCAAGGACATCTTCCTGCTGGCGCAGCTGGATCCCGGTTGTGACGATCCGGCTCGCGACGATCTCTATGACGTCGGGGTCGTCGCCCAGGTGCTGCAGATGCTCAAGCTGCCTGATGGCACGGTTCGCGTGCTCGTCGAAGGTGCGGCGCGTGCTCGCCTGGAGGATCTCAAGGTCGTCGATGATTATGTCGTCGCGCAGGTTGCGATGGACGAGCCGGAGACGGTTTCGGGCAGCGAAGTAACCGCGCTGATGCGGCAGGTGGTCGAGCAGTTCGGCGAGTATGCCAAGCTCAACAAGAAGCTGGGCGACGATGCCGGGTCCGATCTCAGCGAGGTCGATGATGCCGGCGAATTGGCCGATACCATTGCCGCGGCGATCAGCGCCAAGGTTTCCGACAAGCAAGCCCTGTTGACCGAAAGCAGCCCGCTCAAGCGGCTGGAGATGGTCATGTCCTTCATGGAAGGCGAGCTGTCAGTGCTGCAGGTCGAGCGCAAGATCCGTGGCCGCGTGAAGCGGCAGATGGAGAAGACTCAGCGCGAATATTACCTCAACGAGCAGCTCAAGGCGATCCAGAGCGAGCTTGGCGGGGGTGACGGCGATGACGGCGACGAGATCGCCGAGTTGCAGGCCAAGATCGACACGCTCAAGCTGTCGAAGGAAGCCAAGGCGAAAGCCGAAAGCGAGCTCAAGAAACTCAAGAGCATGCAGCCGATGAGCGCGGAGGCGACTGTCATCCGCAATTATCTCGATGTCCTGCTCGGACTGCCGTGGGGCAAAAAAAGCCGGCTCAAGAAGGATATCGCCAAGGCGCAGGAGATCCTCGATGCGGATCACTATGCGCTGGAGAAGGTCAAGGATCGCATCATCGAATATCTCGCGGTCCAGGCACGCACTAACAAGCTGAAGGGGCCGATCCTGTGCCTTGTCGGCCCTCCGGGCGTGGGCAAGACCTCGCTCGGCAAGTCGATTGCGCGGGCGACCGGGCGCGAATTCGTGCGGCAGTCGCTCGGTGGCGTGCGCGACGAAGCGGAAATCCGCGGACATCGCCGCACCTATATCGGCTCGCTGCCGGGCAAGATCGTGTCGAACCTGAAGAAAGCCGGCACCAGCAATCCGCTGTTCCTGCTCGACGAGATCGACAAGCTTGGCCAGGACTTCCGCGGCGATCCGGCATCGGCGCTGCTCGAGGTGCTCGATCCCGAACAGAACAACAAGTTCCAGGATCACTATCTGGAGCTCGACCTCGACCTGTCAGACATCATGTTTGTCACGACTGCGAACAGCCTCAACCTGCCGCAGCCGCTGCTCGACCGCATGGAGATCATCCGGCTCGAAGGCTACACCGAGGACGAGAAGGTCGAAATCGCCCAGCGCCACCTGATCAAGAAGCAGGTGGAGGCGCATGGCCTGAAGGACGGCGAGTTCGAGCTAACCGAAGAGGCGTTGCGCGACCTGATCCGATATTACACCCGTGAGGCTGGCGTGCGTACGCTGGAACGGGAAATCGCGCGTCTGGCGCGCAAGAGTCTGCGCAAGATTCTCGAGAAGAAGGCTGGGAGCGTCACAATCACGCCCGAGAACCTGGGCGACTTCGCCGGTGTCCGCAAGTTCAAGCACGGCGTTTCGGAAGAGGAAGCGCAGGTTGGTGCTGTGACCGGCCTGGCCTGGACCGAAGTGGGCGGCGAGCTGCTCACCATCGAAAGCGTGACCACGCCTGGCAAGGGCGAGATCAAGTCGACCGGCAAGCTCGGCGACGTGATGAGCGAGAGTATCGCGGCAGCCTTCAGCTTCGTGAAGGCGCGGGCCCCTGCCTATGGCATCAAGCCGTCGATCTTCCAGCGCAAGAACATCCACATTCACTTGCCCGAAGGAGCTGTGCCCAAGGATGGCCCCAGCGCGGGTATCGGCATGGTCACCTCGATCGTGTCGGCGCTGACCGGCATTGCCGTGCGCCCCGATGTCGCAATGACCGGTGAGGTCACGCTGCGCGGCCGGGTTCTGCCGATCGGCGGGCTTAAGGAAAAACTGCTCGCGGCCTTGCGCGGGGGGATCAAGACCGTGCTCATCCCCGAGGACAACGTGAAGGACCTGGCAGAGATTCCCGACAACGTTCAGCAAGGGCTCGACATCATTCCGGTGGCGCATGTCGATCAGGTGCTCGAGCGGGCGCTGGTTGCGTTGCCTGCTCCGATCGAGTGGACCGAGGCGGACGACCTGGCCAGCCAGCCGACTGGACAGGCGCCGAGCGGCGAAGCGATCCCGACCGCACATTGATTGCAGTTTGAAATGTTGCATTGCCGCAGGATGGGCGTGCACCAATAGTGCATAGAAGCCGTGTCACTCATTTGAGCGACACGGCTTTGCTCGTTTCATCGCAAAAGACGGAAATTACGCCGGAATTGGCGCTTTTCCGCCCTTTTTGCCTTTGACACTTCGGCCAAAGTTGTATCAATTCGCGGGCTTTCGGGAAGGCGATTCACCGAACCGAATTTCAAAAAATCCAAATTGAGGGGGTTCTCAAGAAATGAACAAGAACGATCTGATCGGCGCGGTTGCAGATTCAAGCGGCCTTTCGAAAAGCGACGCTTCGAGCGCGGTTGAGGGCGTGTTCGACGCCATCACCAAATCGCTGTCGAATGGTGATGAAGTGCGCCTCGTCGGTTTCGGCACGTTCTCCGTCGCCAAGCGCAAGGCATCGACCGGTCGCAACCCCCGCACCGGCGAGCCGATGACGATCAAGGCGTCGAACCAGCCCAAGTTCAAGGCAGGCAAGGGGCTGAAGGACGCAGTCAACTAAGCCATTCGCGATTTGTCGGCGCCTCGCCTTGCGCCGGATATGAGAAACCCCGCCGGTTCGCCCGACGGGGTTTTTCTTTTGGGGCTGCTGCCTGATATCAGCGGGAAAGGTCGATCAGGGCGGTCGGCGCGGCTTCCGTCCGCGGCGTCACGTTCCAGGTCAGCACCTGCATTCCGCTAGGATTCGCTTCCGGACCTTCATCGGTGTTGTTGGCCAGGATTGAACCATCGGTGACGATGGTGAAGGTTCCCTCGGGCATCACGAGGTTGGGCATCTTATCCTCGTCGCCGTCGGACGACTTCAGGTTCGCCATACCCATCGCGCCGCTCATCATTCCCTGCCACGGATTGCCGGCACCTTGTGCCGCAAAGCCGGTCGCGTCGATCCGCACCTTGCCGTCGTTTCGCAGGATGGCGGTGACGAAGCTCGCGCCCATCGGCATCTTTTCTATCATCGGGAAAGCGAAGTCGTGCGAGAGCGTGCCTGTGATGGCGAAGTCGACGTCGAACAGCCCGTCGCCGCGATGGCTCACCTTGTTCCACCCTTTTTGGCGTTGCAGGTGTGCAGCGAACTCCTCAGCGGCCTCGGGGCTCGACGGGTCGATCCCACCCAGCATAAGCTTCATCTGTTCGGCTTCTTCCCGCTTCTTGGCCTGACGAGTTTCGGCGTTGGCATCCCATTCCGCCTTTTGCTCTGCCACCTCCGCCTCGGTGCATTCACGCACCTCGAACTCATCGTCGTAGCAGTCCTGCGCCTCGAACTTCTCGCCTTCTTTCGCGCTCATTTCGGCGAGCTTCGAAAGCGCCAGCAACTGGATCTCCCCATTGTAGCTGTAGCTGAAGCTGCCATCCTTCATCAGGGCGAGCTGCGAGGTGAACTTGCCCGGTGACAGCAGGCATCCAGTCAACATCAACGGAGCGATCAAGGCCAGGAGCAGGCGCAATTTCATGGTGTTTCCCCCTCAGGTTTCGCGTGTAGCCACGGCGTAGAGCGCAATTGCTGCCGCATTGCTAACATTGAGGCTCTCGATCGCCCGCGTGATCGGCAGTTTGGCCAAAGCGTCGCAATGGGCCTCGATATTGTGGCGCATGCCTTCACCCTCGGCGCCAAGCACCAGTGCTACAGGGCCGGACGGAAGGGCATCGGCCAAGGTTGATTCCGCAGCGCCCGTCAACCCGATGCGCCAATAACCTGCCTCGGCCATCTCATCGAGTGCCCGCGCGAGGTTCACCACCCGCACCCATGGCACCACTTCGAGCGCCCCCGATGCAGACTTGGCAACCACGCCCGATTCGGGCGGCGCATGCCGATCCTGCGTGATAATCGCTGCCGCCCCAAACGCCGCTGCGGAGCGCAGGATGGCGCCGACATTATGCGGATCGGTGACCTGGTCGAGAATGATGAGCGGCCGGTCCGCCTCCCCGTCCAGTACGTCGTCGAGGTAGATATCCTCGAGCGCTTCACATTCCAGCACCAGCCCCTGATGCGGGGCATCCTTGGCGACCAGGCGGGCGAGATCCTGCACTTCGGCATATTCGACCGGGAAATCGGGCGGCAGTTCGCCGTCGAGCGAGTCGATGCCCTCGCGCGTCGCCCACAGCTTGCGGTGCTGGCGCACGGGATTCTTGAGCGCTGCTTCGACCGCGTGGCGGCCCCACAGGCGCACGTGCCCGGCGCTCGCGCGGCCCGAGCCGCGTCCGCCCTTCATCCGTCCCGCACGCCCTCTGAGCGCGCGCTTGCGCTCTGACTTGGCCATGAAAACTCCTGCATGGGTAAAAGGTTTGCGTCCCTGTGCCAGCAGCCCCATTGACAGGCAAGCGCCGCTTCGCCAAAGGGGCGCCTCTCGGCAAAGGGGCATGGCTTCTGCGCGCCCCATTTTCCCGACGTTGACGGTGTGGACAGGTGGCCGAGTGGTTAAAGGCAGCAGACTGTAAATCTGCCCGCGCAAGCGTACGCTGGTTCGAATCCAGCCCTGTCCACCACTTCCCTTTCCCAGTCGAATCCCGGAAACCCCTCGAAAGGGTGAAAACGACCGGTGATGCGCCTCGAGAAGGCTACTCCTGTTTGTCGCTCTCTGCCTCCACTGGAGAATGATCGGTCAACTGGGCTTGCCGCTGGTCTGTGCGTTGTTTTTTTGTCTGGGCGGTAGGCCATGACCAACCGCCCAAGAGAATTTATCGCTTGGTAGCCAATGTAATCAAACCCGTAACAGAGGGTTGCTGTCGATCAGCGCTTACAGTCCCAAGGTTGAGCGCAATGCTGGTCCCGTCGCCCAAGCCGATGTCGAACGCGTAGCCCGCATCGATACGGAAACGGCTGAGGCCCGCTGCATTCTCGAAGTCGATATCGAGATAGGCATAGCTGCCGCCGATGGTGCGACGCCAGAGACGACCGCCTGCCTGGAACCCGCAATCCAGCCCAGATCCCGAGAATTCGCTTTCGCAGAGGCCGCCGGCAGTCAGGTTGAGGCCTGTTCCTGCTTGGGAGACATCAAGCGGGCCGAAAGCGGAATAGGTCAGCGGCACACTGATGCGGGTGCTCTGGACATCGCCAAGAGCCAGGGTCAAGTCGCTGGCATCTTCATTGTCGAGCGAAGCGGCAAACCGCGCGTTGCCCAGGCTTTCCGTTGCGTACGAAAGTACGCCGTCGATCGTGAGCGGCCGCTGGCCGACAGCTATCTCGCCGCGGACCATGCCGCCGACAATGAAGCGCTCGCCAGTGTAGTCTCCCTCTACGCGCAAGCTCTCGTCCTGCAGGTCGAAGTTATACCAGCTCTGGCCGTAACCAACGAAGGCGCCTGCCATGAGATCATCGTCCAGACGGAAGCGACCATATACCTGGCCGGTGAGGCCGAAATCGGAAATGTCACTATCGGCGAACCCGTCGATCGAGTCCGAAGCGGTCGATCCTATGACGTTGAGACCAAGCTGCGCGCTCGATGAAAGATTGCGCTCAATGCGCAGCGAGGCGAAGCTCCTCACTCGGCTGTTGCCATCAAGCCGCGTAATCGTCGCCCCGCCGTCGAGCAGCATGCGCAGGTTCTTACCGCAAGCTGTTAGCGCATTCTGGAATCGGACATTCGCATTCTGTGCCGTTTCATTGGCATTGAGCGAGCCGGAGACATTTCGGCTCTGCCGATCTGTTGAGCAGTTGAAATCGCCCACCATCAGCTCTTCGTTGTAGCTTAGGAGATCGCTAAGGCCGACCAGCGCATGGGTGCGCAATCCCTGGCGCAAAGCTCCACTTATTTCATCTACCCGCTGCTGCAGTTCCGCCTGGTCGAGCACGGTGACGTCGAGAAGCAAGCGTGACACATTGCCGCTGTCATCGGTTGCTTCAATAGCGAGCAGATAGACGTTATTGCCGTCCAGGTCGGTCGGTGCTTCGAAATCTGGCGCTGCCTGGAAGGCAAGTTCGCCGCCATTGCTGATCGAAAACTGGCCTTGGTCATCACCGTCAACGATGGTCCAGATGACATTCTCATTACTGGCGAAGGACGATACATTGCTCGTCCCCTCAACTACCTCGAACGATGCCTCGCCGCTTTGGATTTCCACCCCATCGAGCATGACCTTGGGCGCGGTATCGTCGAGATTGGCGACGGTGACGGTGATGGTCTGGGCAGAGATGTTGCCGTCGCCATCGATCGCTTCGACGGTAAGGATGTAGGTGTTGTTGCCGTCGCTGTCGGTCGGAGCTTCGTAGTCGGGCGGGGTGACGAAGCTGATCGTGCCATCGGGAGCGATGGAGAACAGACCTTGATCGTTGCCGCCAGTGATGGACCAGGTAACTGGCTCGTCGCTGGTCAACTGGGTGACCGTGGTCGTACCTTCGTCGACGGTAATCTCGCCGGCGCCTGCGCCCGGGCCGCCCGAGGGACCGGAAATGACCGGCGCGGTATCGTCGAGGTCGAGGACATTGACCGTGAGGGTCTGGGTGCTGGTGTTGCCGGCTGCATCTTCGGCCTGGACCACGATGACATAGCTGTTGTTGGTATCGCTATCGACGGGGGCT